>NZ_CAWOOJ010000001.1:0-510665 GCF_963883145.1 Escherichia sp. E4385 | reverse complement strand
GTTTAGGGATAACAATAAAACTAACAACATAAAAGGACTTTATGAACTTTTTCGCATATTCTACAAGCATATTCACGAGTATTTTTATATCAACTACCTGTAGCTCGGATATATAACGACGTCGTTTGATGTCCGAATTTACCGTCTTTCATTTTATACCCACCAGAACACCTGAGTAGAATAAGCATGCATGTTCAGGCAGTCTAATAAATGTGTCCATTGGTTACGGCATTTAAATTATTGTCATACCGTAGATTATCTTTTTTCGCGTGCTGCAATTTACTTAGAAACAGCGATGACGCTCTCACTTTTTAGCTCGAAAATTTTTTGCAGGATTCAGGATTAATACGTCAGCCCACCAGTACAAAATATTTCATACTTCCAATATACCGCCAGCCCAAACTTCATCGTGGCACTCTGGCGACACGTCTGGGAAATCGGTTCATTTCGTCCCGGGTAGCAAATCGCTAATACACTGTGCGCCAGACCTTGTTATTGATGACCAGAAAACCGCAAGGACCATTTTCGCGGCGGTTTGACTGATGCGGATTATTGCGCCCAGTCAGGTTTATTTAAGATATGGTCCTGCCAGTCAATCACTTCCGACTCTTTCACCGCGATATGGCGCACTGAAATGCGTTCGCCATGCATGGCTGCTTTTGAACCGGTAAGTAGCGGATGCCACGCAGGTAAATCTTTACCCTCCGCCAACAAGCGATAAGCACAAGTCATCGGTAGCCATTCGAACGTAGGCAGATTTTCACGAGTTAATTTAATGCAGTCGGGTTCAAACTCGAAGCGGCGTTCGTAGTTCCGACATTGACAGGTTTTAATATTGAGCTGACGGCAGGCAACGTTAGTGAAGTAGATTTCGTCGGTGTCTTCATCCATCAGTTTATGCAGGCAGCACTGACCACAACCATCACACAACGACTCCCATTCTGCATCGCTCATTTCGTCCAGGGTTTTACTTTGCCAGAAAGGTATATCGCTCATCAGGTGTTCCACCATTACGTTAAAACGCACCTTATAACCAGTCTGGCACGGCGATGCAAGCTTTGCCGCCCCTTTCAGGCGGCAAAAGTATTACAAAACGCGAGTTGTCAAAGAATGACCGCCGAAAGTAACCGTCAATTCATCGCCACTGTGCAGCGGACCAACACCATCAGGCGTGCCTGTCAGCACAACGTCACCGGCCTTAAGGGTAAAAAACTTGCTCATATAAGCAATCAGTGGAACGATTTTGTGGATCATGTCCGCAGTCGTACCTTGTTGGCGTTGTTCGCCGTTTACACTTAGACCCAGCGACGTATTTTGTGGATCACCGCTGAACTCTGCTGCAGGAATAAACCCGGAAAGTGGACACGAGTTATCAAACCCTTTGGCCTTTTCCCACGGCTGTCCGGCTTTCTTCATTTTTCCCTGAACATCACGTAATGTCAGATCGAGCGCCACACCGTAACCTGCAATAGCTTTGCGCACATGCTCTTCCGTGGCCTGACGTAGCGTCGCGCCAATCAACACCGCCAGTTCAACTTCATGATGAACCGAGCCGAAATCAGAGGGGATAGCCAGGGGCTGGCGCAGATCACACAGTGCCGTTTCAGGTTTAATAAACAACACGGGCTCTTCGGGCACTTCACTCCCCATCTCTTTAATATGTTTGGCATAGTTACTGCCAACACAGACGACCTTACTCACCGGATAATCCAGCAGCGCACCTTGCCAGTTGTGATGTTGATACATAACGTTCCTCTCACTTCATCGTGGTTCTTAAAGTCCGCTCCAACGAATATGATGCCACCGCCGGATATCGGTTATTTGTCAGTACTGTCTGTATTTTTCGCCATCACAGAAAGATGTTGTTTAAGCAAATCCTCAGGTGGTGGTGGTAACTGGAGATAATAACCTTGCTCGGCTAATGCCTGTTTAACTTTCTCAATATCGGCATTTACCAGTTTTTTCCGCCCATCCAATGGCAGAATCATCGCGAGTTGAGGTTGGCCAAACCCTTTCATCAGCTCCTCTGGAACACGCGAAAAATCGTCTTTTTTTTCGACATATAAATAGGTCTGGTCACGTTTGCTACTTCGATAGATCACACAAAACATAATTTTACTCTGAATAAATGTGGGGGTGACTTGCCTCAATATAATCCAGACTATAACATGCCTGATAGTCTTCGTAATATCATCGCTCGCTGATGATGATAATTAGCTAATTGAGTAAGGCCAGGATGTCAAACACGCCAATCGAGCTTAAAGGTAGCAACTTCACCTTATCCGTGGTTCATCTGCATGAGGCAGAGCCTAAGATTATTCATCAAGCGCTGGAAGACAAAATCGCTCAGGCCCCGGCATTTTTAAAACATGCACCCGTCGTACTCAATGTCAGTGGCCTCGAAGAACGGGTCAACTGGTCAGCAATGCACAAAGCTATCTCAGCAACTGGCTTGCGGATAATTGGCGTCAGCGGTTGCAAAAATGCGAAACTGAAAGCTGAAATAGAAAAGATGGGGCTACCAATCCTGACTGAAGGAAAGGAAAAAGCGCCACGTTCAGCTCCCGTTCCCCAGGCTCCAGCGCAAAATACGATCCCGGACACAAAAACACGTTTAATAGACACTCCTGTACGTTCCGGTCAGCGCATTTATGCTCCACAATGTGATTTGATTGTTACAAGTAATGTAAGTGCAGGAGCAGAATTGATCGCGGATGGTAACATTCATGTCTATGGCATGATGCGCGGTCGTGCGCTGGCCGGGGCAAGTGGTGACCGGGAAGCGCAAATATTTTGTACTAACCTGATGGCCGAACTAGTATCTATTGCTGGTGAATACTGGCTGAGTGATAAAATCCCAGTAGAATTTTATGGCAAAGCGGCACGGCTGCAATTAGTCGAAAACGCTTTGACCGTTCAATCGTTAAATTGATCCCTTTTTAACAAGGAATTTTTATGGCACGCATTATTGTTGTTACTTCGGGGAAAGGGGGCGTTGGAAAGACCACCTCCAGCGCGGCCATCGCCACTGGTTTGGCCCAGAAGGGAAAGAAAACTGTCGTGATCGATTTTGATATCGGCTTGCGTAACCTCGACCTGATTATGGGTTGTGAGCGTCGGGTCGTGTACGATTTCGTCAACGTCATTCAGGGCGATGCAACGCTAAATCAGGCGCTAATTAAGGATAAGCGTACTGATAACCTCTACATTCTCCCGGCATCGCAAACTCGCGATAAAGATGCCCTCACCCGCGAAGGGGTGGCCAAAGTTCTTGATGACCTAAAAGCGATGGACTTTGAGTTTATCGTTTGTGACTCACCGGCGGGTATTGAAACCGGTGCATTAATGGCTCTTTATTTCGCTGATGAAGCCATTATTACCACGAACCCGGAAGTCTCATCAGTTCGTGACTCTGACCGTATTTTAGGTATTCTGGCGTCGAAATCACGTCGCGCAGAAAACGGCGAAGAACCCATTAAAGAGCACCTGTTGTTAACGCGCTATAACCCTGGTCGCGTGCACAGAGGAGACATGCTGAGTATGGAAGACGTGCTGGAAATCCTGCGCATCAAACTCGTCGGTGTGATCCCAGAGGATCAATCCGTATTGCGCGCCTCTAACCAGGGTGAACCGGTCATTCTCGACATCAATGCCGATGCGGGTAAAGCCTACGCAGATACCGTAGAACGCCTGTTGGGTGAAGAACGCCCTTTCCGCTTCATTGAAGAAGAGAAGAAAGGCTTCCTCAAACGCTTGTTCGGAGGATAAGTTATGGCATTACTCGATTTCTTTCTCTCACGGAAGAAAAACACGGCCAACATTGCAAAAGAACGACTGCAGATTATTGTTGCTGAACGTCGTCGCAGCGATGCAGAACCACACTATCTGCCGCAGTTGCGTAAAGATATTCTTGATGTCATTTGTAAATACGTACAAATTGATCCCGAGATGGTAACCGTACAACTCGAGCAAAAGGATGGCGATATTTCCATTCTTGAGCTTAACGTGACCTTACCAGAAGCAGAAGAGCTGAAATAAGCTGTATTAGCTCAAACCTGATCTGACAGTTACCGGTTGTTTATACTGGTATCTGTCAGATTGCATTTGGTCTAAATTTTGTTCTCCCCTTCTATTGTCAGCTCAAATCGCCGCTGATTCACACTATTGCCACCAGAGCGAAATTACTTACCCTGCCTTTTTTGAAAAATATTTTTTACATTTAAATCACACAACAATATTGATATTTCAGATCGCATAACCTTTACAATACCATGTTAACACTTGATGACATTTCTTGAAGAAAATATTTCAAATCAATGAGTTAATCCTTATTTAAGATTATTCCCATTCAAGCATAAAACACAATTACTATTATACCATTCGCGCTCATTTTGAATTATCTGAATAATAGCGAGCGTTCTTTAGTTAAGTGAATATTAATTAAAGACGAAATTATTGTGTGTGCAACTTACTTAATACCGGACATCTAAGTTGAAGAAAAAAATACTCGCCTTCGGGCTTATCTCAGCATTGTTCTGCTCCGCACCAGCAATGGCGGATATGAATCGCACCACGAAAGGTGCGCTGTTAGGTGCAGGCGTAGGTTTACTGACTGGCAATGGCGTTAATGGTGTGCTGAAAGGCGCTGCTGTGGGCGCTGGTGTTGGTGCAGTAACTGAAAAAGGTCGTGACGGTAAAAATGCCCGCAAAGGTGCGAAAGTGGGTGCTGCCGTTGGTGCAGTCACTGGCGTGTTGACCGGCAATGGTCTGGAAGGCGCGATTAAAGGTGCTGTAGTTGGCGGCACAGGTGGTGCCATTCTGGGTAAAATGAAATAAGGAATGATGATGAAAAAATTTGCATTACTGGCTGGTCTGTTTGTTTTCGCACCAATGAGCTGGGCGCAGGACTACAATATTAAGAACGGTTTGCCAGCAGAAACCTATATTACTTGTGCTGAAGCCAACGAAATGGCAAAAACTGACAGCGCACAGGTTGCAGAAATTGTGGCTGTAATGGGTAATGCCAGCGTTACGAGCCGTGATTTAAAAATCGAGCAATCTCCGGAACTCAGTGCCAAAGTGGTAGAAAAACTGAACCAGGTTTGTGCTAAAGATCCGCAAATGCTGTTAATTACCGCCATTGATGACACCATGCGTGCCATTGGCAAAAAATAATCATTAATGCAGTACCGCGCCGATTGATTCGGCGCGTTTTTTTAGCAGGCGAAGGAATCAGAACTTATATTTAAATCCCACCATAACTGCGGTGTCATTGTAGCCATTATCACCGAGTTGAACGCCAACATTTCCCCAGACGCTGGCCGCTGAATTCAGATTGCCATTTACGCCAAGTTTAATTTCCCCCAGATTACGCGCACGGTCTTGTTCAACTTTCACGCCGTTCATTGAAACAGCGAAATCTTTACTGTTATGACAAGAAAATTAAATATATAAACAGAGACAAAGCGTAAAAGATAAATAAGCCGACATTATCATTATCTTACTTATTTTTATGATATTGCTCACTTAACAGAGGAAAAACTGATTAACAAATAACTTATCAACTGCAAAATGATTAATAGTTACCAGTGAAATTAGTATGCATATATATAAAATCCATTATGATTACACCACTCTTGATAACTGTTTGTGCAATATTCCCGCCTGTGGTCTGTCTTCCGAAATCATCAAGCTGCAACTCAAACCAGGTGAAAGCAGAATCCTGATACGCGAGATATAGCCCAATAAATGGTGGCTTAATCGCCAGGTCATGTCAGGATAAGGCGTTCACTGCCAGCAACTCATTTAGCCGTTTTCTGACAGTGATAACAGAAGGATTAATGCTGATCCCTATGGCTAACGAGTTTTTCCCTTAACCGATTAACCACATTGATCGCCAACCAAACCAACGCATTTAGCAAATTTATAGTAACAAGCACTTCTCCCAGCCAGGTGCTGGGTTTGGCAAAAAGGATAACCAGGAAAGTGATTAGCATAAATGCAATGGAGAAAATGATATATAAAGTAAAATAATCCAGATTATTACTCTTGTTCATGCTACTGATGGTAATCCTGTCAAAAATTTCAGACAATTATAGCAAACAAAATAATGAACAATAGTAACAAGACGAAACGAGCTAATTAGCTGTCTATAATTACGTCACCTCACGCTCAGGCGATCATTTTTCACTCAACCACCACTTTCACCTTCGGTTTTGAGAGAATAATTTTGACCAGCTCAATATATGTCACCGGTTTATAGAAATAGTATCCCTGTTGGAACGTGATGTTGTTTTGGTTCAGGTAATCGAGCTGCTCCTTCGTCTCAACACCTTCAGCGACAATACTGATAGAAAGTTTGCGCGCCAGATCCAGCACGCAGTCCAGGATCCGGGTGGAATCTGGATCTGCGTTGACCCGCCCGACGAAGCTGTGATCAATCTTAATATAATCAATATGTAGATCATGGAGATAAGAAAGCCCCGAGTATCCAGTACCAAAATCATCCAGTGCGATGACAAAACCATTTTCATGCAAAATGTTTAGTCGCTGGACCAGACTTTCATCAACATGCAAAGGCTCACGCTCAGTGACTTCAAGCACGAGATTCAAATCACGGCGCGTGAAGCTGTCCTTGTATTTCAGGCATTCTTCAACAAATGTCGGCGAAATAATATGCGAGGCGCTGAAATTTATCCCAACGTGAAAACCTTCTGGCAGTTTACTTTCGATCGCATTCATTTGTTTGGCGACCTGGCTCATCAAACTTTGGGTGAGCGGAACTATCAACCCTGATTTTTCAGCAAGAGGAATGAAAGCCGCAGGAGAGATATATCCTCCCCGAGGGTGTTTCCAGCGGGCAAGGACTTCCACGCCGCGTAACGTCCCTTCCAGCCCATTTACCACTGGTTGATAAAAAGGCACAATTTCACCGTTATGTATTGCCCGCCGCAGGATCTCTTCCGGTGTTGCGCTTTTGTTGAAATATTTATCAAGCAGGAAGACAACGGCGCAGGAAATCAACAAAATGAATATCAAAATCCCCAGACCTTTATCGATAAGTCTGCTAAAGCTAAATAGAGGCGGCTGGTTATAAATAATACTGAAATGATATTTTGTGGAACTGACTCGCCCAGAAAAATGATTTTTACCATTGAGAGCTGTCACATCTCCCGACGGGCCAATAATGCTACCGCCAACGAGTAAAGTATATTTCGCCCCCTTCAACGGCACATTGAGCGCGCCACGAATATGTTGATCGCTAATAGTCACCAAAACTCGGGTATCTGCGAACTGATTCTGATAAAGCAAAATGGGCATTTTATTAACAGTATCGATTGCCGGAGCTAGCAGTAAATTGCTTTCAGGAATCACGGGTATACGTGATAGCAGTACGCGGTTCCCCGGCAGTGAAGTACACCAGACCGCATCTTGTTTGAGAATGATGATCGTACGCAGATGTGGCTTGAGCGCTGCTTCTGTACCTAGTTGATATTGTTCATCCAGATCACACCCTTTTCTGGCTATTTCCCGTACCGTTTGAATCGCCTGTGACGCTTCCTCAAGTATATAATTGATATTGTTTGCGGCATATCTCGCCCCTGCCAGGCTCTCCGCTTTTGCGGAATACCAGAGCTGGATGTTCAAAATAGAGACGCCGGTAATAAACAGGCAAACCGCAGCGAGGATAGGGATAAGTGTATTGCGCATCTGCGTGTCCCTGACAACAGGTTAATAGAGGGGGTTGACATTCATTCGCTCAATCTGGCGTCTACAGAGAGCATGGTCGAGAGAATCAGAAATATCCACGCATCAGATGAAATTTTGCCCAACATGCCGCAAGTCTTTCAATGACTGATGAAAAACTAATGTTCGCGCTGATCAATGGGTCTTTAAGCAGACAAGAGGCATGGGGTAATAATTCGGGAACAAAAATATAGGTTGAGCACGTTTCTGTTTAGCTTTAACCTTCGCCTTTATACATATGTGAATCAATAGGTTGAATGCATTTCTGTACCAGCAATTCCAGCTTTTTCAGCGTTTGTATCGCCGTTGAGTCAAGTCCATAACATTTCAATTCTTCTGCCGAATGAAATCTAACGTTGACCTGACCTCCGGGCAACTGGCGAAGGAGTACCCTGAAAGGTAAATCCAGAGCGAGGTCTGGATGTTCCAACATCAAAGGCGTTCCCTTTTCAGGATTACCAAATACCAGAACAGTCGTTGGCGGCATTACAAGACCTGCATTACGGGCAGCTTTCGCGTGGTCAAACTCGCCAAATAAAACCAGACCATTATTTGATACCGCCTTAAGAAGACGTGTTCTGGTATGCTCGAAGTCAAATGCACTATTGAATTGAATCATAACGTTTTTACCATTAACACAATAATCAATGTGAACGATGAGACCACCGTAATATAAATACAAAATATTATAACCTGAGCTTGTTCATATTTTTGAACATCATAGAAATAACATTTTCTGATGAGTCCCTTTAATCAACCAGAATTAAAACAATCACAATATCCACTATGCTTATAAAATCATCTTATAGTAACAAGATAATGTAGACTCTGATTCCATAAAGCACTCCCTTCCTAAACCCTGTAGTTACAAATTGTAAAGATTAATTTACTCTGTTTATATTTTGACTATCTGGTTATATCTCAGTGGATATGTAAAATTAATAACAGCTGGTGATCATTCAGTATTTGACTATAGAAAATTCACCAGCCGGTCACAGACACGCATCTTTACAGGGCGTGTCTGCATTTTTTGTTATGATGTATTGTGATGTATATAGTAGTACTGGTGAATTATGAGCAATCTGAATCCATGCCTGGCGTGTGGTGCCTGTTGTGCATTTTTCCGCGTCTCTTTTTACTGGGCCGAAGCAGATGATGCAGGCGGCACTATCCCGGCTCATCTTACTGAGCAAATATCCCCTTACCACCGATGTATGAGCGGTACTAACCAGAAGGATCCACGTTGTGTCGCCCTGGCAGGAACGCCTGGAAAAAACGCATGTTGCACCATATACAAGAATCGCTCATCGACATGTCGAGAATTCGCCATGTCTGGCGAGGATGGGAAGATTAATGAGGCATGTAATCGCGCCCGCGCAAAATATGGGCTGCCTCCAATTTAAAAAGCACTTTTCATTTTTAATGGGCGCTATAAAACTGCGTATCCATGATTATATTCTGATGTAACATGCCCATTGCCCGAGTATCAAGAATACCATGCCATATGTTCCTGGTACCGGGCAACGTTTTGGTGAAAACTGCCATTTTAAAAATTCAGTTCTTGATGATCATTCTTGATATTTTACGTAACAATCAACAGGCATTACATTCTGATATTTCGACTGTAAACCATTATGTTTTTCGCGCAATTCCCACCCATCGGATGATCCTTTGCCGTTAATCATGAGATAGTTAAAATCAGTAATTTCGATTAGTCTTATTTTTTAGATGAGAGTCTTTTTATATGCTTTTAAACATTCTTTAAGAATAAGAAATCTGCCATAAAGACAGATTTCTTTAATTTATAATTAGAGATTTGCAACGTTATGATATACTTTTTGAACATCGTCGTCATCTTCGAGGGCATCAATAAGTCCTTCAAAGATTTCTAAATCTTCTGGTGAAAGCTCAACTTCTGATTGAGCAATCATTTCTAATTCTGTTGTTGAGAACTCAGTAATTCCAGCTGCTTTTAGAGCTGCAATTCCTTTGTGAAGGTCTGTAGGCTCAGTATAAATAACGATGTTTCCTTCTTCTTCGGTCACATCACGGACATCCACTTCAGCTTCAAGCAAAATTTCAAAAATACGGTCAGGGTCAGTTCCTTCAAATACAATCACGCCAGTATTGTCAAACATATAGCTGACAGAACCAGCTGCTCCGATATTCCCGCCTTTTTTATTGAAAATTGTACGAACGTTAGCAATCGTACGGTTAACGTTTGAAGTCAACGTTTCAGCGATAATCATTGAACCACTGGGTCCAAAGCCTTCATAACGTCCTTGTACGAACGTTTCGTCTCCGCCACCTTTGGCTTTATCAATAGCTTTATCAATAACGTGTTTTGGAACTTGCGCCTGCTTCGCGCGTTCAATAACGAACTTTAAAGAAGTGTTTAATTCTGGGTCTGGTTCACCTTGTTTAGCCGCAGCATAGATTTCCACACCGAATTTTGCATATACTTTAGACGTTGCCCCGTCTTTAGCCGTTTTTTTAGCTACGATATTGGCCCATTTACGTCCCACTGGAATAATCTCCTCGAAATTTATTTACATCAATAACAGGTTGATAACCTGCGATTTTCGTCATATTATATCATAACATGAAAAATTTCGTCTATGAGAATTAGAAATAAGATAAACATATAGCGGCACTTTAATTTTCCATTATTTAAAAATGTTACCAGATTATTTTTCTGATTTAGTTTTAGATTTTTGTTCTTAATAATTGAAACGCTATAATAATACATAAGGCAAAAACAATGTGATAATCCCGACTAATCATCTGGAAACCGTTTTTAAAACAAATCCATTCTTAATCGACTGATATTTAATGATAAATTTCATTTAATTGTTCTTTTATCAATTGAAATCAGCCCTTTCCCAACCATTTGATATAATTGATATTATCCTTCATTTTAGGAAGTGTTTTTACTATCACTTATATCAAAATAACGTTTCTTTTCACCAACAATTAAGAGGAACTTTTAATGATTACGGTTGAGCTATGAGCGAAAAGCGGACGTTACCGACACCCGCCGATTTTCACTAATGTAGCACTCCAAATGAATATATACCTTAAATCAGGTTCAACTTCGTTACTACATATGAAAAATAATGTGTTGATATATAAATTATTTTTTCTTATGTTAATTCATTCCAACCTGTGCTCAAGCACTCTTTCTTAACAACGAAAGGCCATAAAATGAATATCGAAGCATTTGCTTTTGGCACCACCAACTGGGGTGAAGTCGAAAAAACAGAACATCCCGGGGAAACAGGCATGGCCTACTGGCGCACACAATTTTTTGGTCACAAGCCGAACCAAATCCGTGTGCGAATGGTTGAATATACCCCAGGTTACCTGGCGGATCATTGGTGCAGTAAAGGTCATATCCTTTTATGCATGGAGGGAGAACTCGAAACACTGCTCGCAGATGGCCGCAAATTCACTTTAACTGCGGGGATGAGTTATCAGGTTGGTGATAACGCAGAGCCACATCAGTCCAGAACGGAGACAGGAGCAAAACTCTTTATTGTGGACTAAAGGATTCGTCGTTGTTGCGATTGCGACATCCGATTCTGGCACAGAATTGGAACCTGGCAGTAGAACAACCATCTGACCATCCCCCAACTACCTGGGGGTTTTGATAACTTATTTTGATAACCGTTAGCATCCTGACAAAAATAACGGGAGCGTTACGCTCCCGTTAATGGATTTAATAAATTACCAAATTACATATTCTTGATGATCGCATCACCAAACTCTGAACATTTCAGCAACTTAGCGCCTTCCATCAGACGTTCAAAGTCATAGGTTACGGTCTTCGCGTTGATTGCGCCTTCCATACCTTTAACAATCAGGTCTGCGGCTTCAGTCCAGCCCATATGGCGTAACATCATCTCAGCGGAAAGGATGATAGAGCCTGGGTTAACTTTGTCCTGACCGGCATATTTCGGCGCAGTACCGTGGGTAGCTTCAAACAGGGCGCATTCGTCACCGATGTTTGCGCCAGGGGCGATACCGATACCACCAACCTGCGCTGCCAGGGCGTCAGAAATGTAGTCACCGTTCAGGTTCATACAGGCGATAACATCATATTCAGCCGGACGCAGCAGGATCTGTTGCAGGAATGCGTCAGCAATCACGTCTTTAATGACGATCTCTTTGCCGGTATTCGGGTTTTTAACTTTCAGCCACGGGCCACCGTCAATCAGTTCACCGCCAAACTCTTCACGCGCCAGCTGGTAGCCCCAGTCTTTAAACGCGCCTTCGGTGAACTTCATGATGTTGCCTTTGTGCACCAGGGTCACAGAGTCACGATCGTTAGCAATTGCGTATTCGATCGCTGCACGAACCAGACGTTTGGTGCCTTCTTCAGAACACGGCTTAATACCGATACCGCAATGTTCCGGGAAGCGAATTTTCTTCACGCCCATCTCTTCACGCAGGAATTTAATTACTTTCTCAGCGTCGGCAGAGTCTGCTTTCCATTCGATACCTGCATAAATGTCTTCCGAGTTTTCACGGAAGATAACCATATCGGTCAGTTCAGGGTGTTTAACCGGGCTTGGGGTGCCCTGATAGTAACGTACCGGACGCAGGCAGATGTAGAGATCCAGTTCCTGGCGCAGGGCAACGTTCAGAGAACGAATACCGCCACCAACCGGAGTGGTCAGCGGGCCTTTAATAGCAACGCGATATTCACGAATCAGATCAAGGGTTTCAGCAGGCAGCCAGACATCCTGACCATAAACCTGTGTGGATTTTTCACCGGTGTAAATTTCCATCCAGGAGATTTTACGCTCGCCTTTATAGGCTTTCTCGACTGCAGCGTCGACCACTTTCAGCATGGCTGGGGTTACATCTACACCGATTCCATCACCTTCAATGTAAGGGATAATCGGATTTTCAGGAACGTTGAGTTTGCCGTTTTGCAGGGTGATCTTCTTGCCTTGTGCCGGAACAACTACTTTACTTTCCATTCACCTCTCCTTCGAGCGCTACTGGTTTGCTCGTCTGCCACCACGTTGCATATGCGTTTGCGTCCTGCGATACGGATGCTTTAGAGCAATTTTTTGTTAATGATTTGTAATTGGCTTGTCAATACTACCCTATTGTTTGCCGTCATGAAAGATGCGCGTTATTAGGCTATAATGCGGCAATTCATAATCTCTGAAAATACCATGCAAAAAACTTCTTTTAGAAATCACCAGGTTAAGCGATTCAGCTCGCAACACACTAACAAACGCAAACCAGAAAACCAGCCCACGCGTGTGATCCTGTTTAATAAACCTTACGATGTCCTGCCACAGTTCACCGATGAAGCTGGGCGCAAAACATTAAAAGAATTCATCCCGGTTCAGGGTGTTTATGCGGCGGGTCGTCTCGACCGCGATAGCGAAGGGTTATTGGTGCTGACCAATAATGGTGCACTACAGGCTCGTTTAACTCAGCCGGGCAAACGCACCGGGAAAATCTATTATGTGCAGGTGGAAGGCATTCCCACACAAGACGCTCTTGAAGCCTTACGCAATGGCGTAACCTTAAATGATGGTCCTACCCTGCCCGCAGGCGTGGAGCTGGTTGAAGAACCAGAGTGGTTATGGCCACGTAATCCGCCAATTCGTGAACGTAAAAGTATTCCCACCAGCTGGCTGAAGATTACTTTATATGAAGGACGTAATCGCCAGGTGCGCCGCATGACCGCCCATGTCGGTTTCCCTACGCTGCGACTGATTCGTTATGCCATGGGCAATTACACACTGGATAATCTCGCTAACGGCGAATGGCGAGAAGCAACAGAATAAGGATGCACAATGTTTAAACCGCACGTTACCGTCGCCTGCGTGGTACATGCAGAGGGCAAATTTTTAGTTGTTGAAGAGACGATTAACGGTAAAGCGTTATGGAACCAACCGGCGGGACATCTGGAGGCGGATGAGACGCTAGTAGAAGCGGCTGCGCGTGAGCTGTGGGAAGAAACCGGCATCAGCGCGCGACCGCAACACTTCATCCGCATGCATCAGTGGATTGCGCCAGATAAAACGCCGTTTTTGCGTTTCCTGTTTGCCATTGAACTTGAGCAAATATGCCCGACCCAGCCTCATGACAGCGATATCGACTGCTGCCGTTGGGTCAGCGCCGAAGAAATTTTACAGGCGTCAAATCTACGTTCGCCACTGGTGGCGGAAAGTATTCGTTGTTATCAAAGCGGGCAACGCTATCCGCTGGAGATGATTGGCGATTTTAACTGGCCTTTTACAAAGGGTGTCATCTAAAAGGCTGCGTGATAGAATACGCCGCCTTGAAGTTCAATGTCGTGAGTAATCCAATGTCTGAAACCGCAAAAAAAGTGATCGTCGGCATGTCCGGCGGTGTCGATTCCTCCGTTTCTGCCTGGCTGTTGCAACAACAGGGATATCAGGTCGAAGGCCTGTTTATGAAGAACTGGGAAGAAGACGACGGTGAGGAATATTGCACAGCGGCAGCGGATCTGGCTGATGCCCAGGCGGTCTGTGATAAGCTCGGCATTGAACTGCACACCGTCAACTTTGCTGCCGAATACTGGGACAACGTCTTCGAACTGTTCCTTGCCGAATATAAAGCCGGTCGCACGCCGAATCCGGATATTCTGTGCAACAAAGAGATCAAATTTAAAGCCTTCCTCGAATTTGCCGCCGAAGATTTAGGTGCCGATTATATCGCTACCGGTCATTACGTTCGTCGTGCAGATGTCGATGGCAAGAGCCGCCTGCTGCGTGGTCTGGACAGCAATAAAGACCAGAGCTACTTCCTTTATACGCTCAGCCATGAGCAAATTGCGCAAAGCCTGTTCCCGGTCGGCGAACTGGAAAAACCGCAGGTGCGTAAGATTGCTGAAGATCTTGGTCTGGTCACCGCGAAGAAAAAAGACTCTACCGGCATTTGCTTCATTGGCGAACGTAAATTCCGCGAGTTCCTGGGCCGTTATCTCCCGGCGCAACCGGGCAAAATCATTACCGTCGATGGCGATGAAATTGGTGAGCACCAGGGGCTGATGTATCACACCCTCGGTCAGCGTAAAGGTCTGGGTATCGGTGGCACTAAAGAAGGCACCGAAGAACCGTGGTATGTGGTCGATAAAGACGTCGAAAACAACATTCTGATTGTTGCGCAGGGCCATGAACACCCGCGTCTGATGTCTGTCGGTCTGATTGCCCAGCAGCTACACTGGGTCGATCGCGAACCGTTCACCGGCACTATGCGTTGCACGGTAAAAACCCGCTATCGCCAGACCGACATTCCGTGCACCGTCAAGGCGCTGGACGACGATCGCATTGAAGTGATTTTCGATGAGCCAGTTGCCGCCGTGACGCCGGGCCAGTCTGCCGTCTTCTATAACGGTGAAGTGTGCCTCGGTGGCGGTATCATTGAGCAGCGTCTACCGCTGCCGGTCTGATTATTGTCTTTAATTACAACAAGGAAGCAGTGAACGTGGCAAAGAATTACTATGACATCACCCTCGCCCTGGCCGGTATTTGTCAGTCGGCACGCCTGGTGCAACAACTCGCTCACCAGGGGCATTGTGATGCCGATGCGCTACACGTCTCACTCAACAGTATTATTGATATGAACCCCAGCTCGACGCTGGCGGTTTTTGGCGGTAGCGAAGCCAACCTGCGCGTCGGGCTGGAAACCCTGCTCGGCGTGCTCAATGCCAGCAGTCGTCAGGGCTTAAACGCTGAGCTAACCCGCTACACGCTAAGCCTGATGGTGCTTGAGCGCAAACTTTCCTCAGCGAAAGGTGCGCTCGACACTCTGGGCAACCGGATCAACGGCCTGCAACGCCAACTCGAACACTTCGATTTACAGTCCGAAACGCTGATGAGCGCGATGGCCGCCATCTATGTTGATGTGATAAGCCCGCTTGGCCCGCGCATTCAGGTCACCGGCTCCCCTGCCGTACTGCAAAGCCCACAGGTGCAGGCGAAAGTTCGCGCAACCCTGCTGGCAGGCATTCGCGCCGCCGTGCTCTGGCACCAGGTTGGCGGCGGACGTCTGCAACTGATGTTTTCTCGTAATCGCCTGACCACTCAGGCAAAACAAATTCTTGCTCATTTAACCCCGGAGTTGTGATCTATGGAATTATCCTCACTGACCGCCGTTTCCCCTGTCGATGGACGCTACGGCGATAAAGTCAGCGCGCTGCGCGGGATTTTCAGCGAATACGGTTTGCTGAAATTCCGTGTACAAGTTGAAGTACGTTGGCTGCAAAAACTGGCCGCGCACGCAGCGATCAAGGAAGTTCCTGCTTTTGCTGCCGACGCAATCGGTTACCTTGATGCAATCGTCGCTAATTTCAGTGAAGAAGATGCATCGCGAATCAAAACCATCGAGCGTACCACTAACCACGACGTTAAAGCGGTTGAGTATTTCCTGAAAGAAAAAGTGGCGGAGATCCCGGAACTGCACGCGGTTTCTGAATTCATTCACTTTGCCTGTACTTCGGAAGATATCAATAACCTCTCCCACGCGTTGATGCTGAAAACTGCGCGTGATGAAGTGATCCTGCCATACTGGCGTCAACTGATTGACGGCATTAAAGATCTCGCCGTTCAGTATCGCGATATCCCGCTGCTGTCCCGTACCCACGGTCAGCCAGCCACGCCGTCAACCATCGGTAAAGAGATGGCTAACGTCGCCTACCGTATGGAGCGCCAGTACCGCCAGCTTAACCAGGTGGAGATCCTCGGCAAAATCAACGGCGCGGTCGGTAACTATAACGCCCACATCGCCGCTTACCCGGAAGTTGACTGGCATCAGTTCAGCGAAGAGTTCGTCACCTCGCTGGGTATTCAGTGGAACCCGTACACTACCCAAATCGAACCGCACGACTACATCGCCGAGCTGTTTGATTGCGTTGCGCGCTTTAACACCATTCTGATCGACTTCGACCGTGACGTCTGGGGTTATATCGCCCTTAACCACTTCAAACAAAAAACCATTGCTGGTGAGATTGGTTCTTCCACCATGCCGCATAAAGTTAACCCGATCGACTTCGAAAACTCCGAAGGCAATCTGGGGCTTTCCAACGCGGTATTGCAGCACCTGGCAAGCAAACTGCCGGTTTCCCGCTGGCAGCGTGACCTGACCGACTCCACCGTGCTGCGTAACCTCGGCGTGGGTATCGGTTATGCGCTGATTGCTTACCAGTCCACCCTGAAAGGTGTGAGCAAACTGGAAGTGAACCGTGATCATCTACTGGATGAACTGGATCACAACTGGGAAGTGTTGGCAGAACCGATCCAGACGGTAATGCGCCGTTACGGGATTGAGAAGCCATACGAGAAGCTGAAAGAGCTGACTCGCGGTAAACGCGTTGACGCCGAAGGCATGAAGCAATTTATCGATGGTCTGGCGTTGCCGGAAGAAGAAAAAGCACGCCTGAAAGCGATGACGCCGGCTAACTATATTGGCCGTGCCATCACTATGGTTGATGAGCTGAAATAAGCCTCGTATCAGTGCCGGATGGTGATGCCGTCCGGCCTGTTTATTAAGATAATCCGCTTTTCTATTTACACCTCCCTTCCCCACTGGTTTATTTAATGTTTACCCCCACAACCACATAATCGCGTTACACTATTTTTATAATTAAGACAGGGAGAAATAAAAATGCGCGTACTGGTTGTCGAAGACAATGCGTTGTTACGTCACCATCTTAAAGTTCAGATTCAGGACGCGGGTCATCAGGTCGATGACGCAGAAGATGCCAAAGAAGCCGATTATTATCTCAACGAACATTTACCGGATATTGCGATTGTCGATCTCGGTTTGCCTGACGAAGATGGTTTGTCGCTGATCCGTCGCTGGCGTAGTAATGATGTTTCACTGCCAATTCTGGTTTTAACCGCCCGTGAAAGCTGGCAGGACAAAGTTGAAGTATTAAGCGCCGGTGCTGATGATTACGTGACTAAACCCTTTCATATTGAAGAGGTGATGGCACGAATGCAGGCATTAATGCGGCGTAATAGCGGCCTGGCTTCACAGGTTATTTCGCTGCCGCCGTTTCAGGTTGATCTCTCCCGTCGCGAATTATCCATTAGTGACGAAGTCATCAAACTGACCGCATTTGAATACACCATTATGGAAACCTTGATCCGTAACAACGGCAAAGTGGTCAGTAAAGATTCATTGATGCTACAGCTCTACCCGGATGCCGAACTGCGGGAAAGTCATACCATTGATGTTCTGATGGGCAGACTGCGCAAAAAAATTCAGGCGCAATACCCGCACGAGGTGATTACCACCGTTCGCGGCCAGGGTTATCTTTTCGAATTGCGCTGATGAAAAAATTACTGCGTGTTTTTTTCCCGCTCTCGCTGCGGGTACGTTTTCTGTTGGCGACGGCCGCGGTAGTACTAGTGCTTTCACTTTCCTACGGTATGGTTGCCCTGATCGGTTATAGCGTTAGTTTCGATAAAACGACGTTTCGTCTGTTACGCGGCGAGAGCAATTTATTCTATACACTGGCGAAATGGGAAAACAATAAGCTACACGTTGAACTGCCGGAAAATATCGACAAGCAAAGTCCCACGATGTCTCTGATTTATGACGAGAACGGCAAACTATTGTGGGCGCAGCGTGACGTTCCCTGGCTGATGAAAATGATCCAGCCTGACTGGCTGAAATCCAATGGTTTTCACGAAATAGAGGCTGACGTGAACGATACCAGCCTGCTACTGAGTAACGATCTCTCTATTCAGCAGCAGTTGCAGGAAGTTCGGGAAGACGACGACGATGCAGAAATGACCCACTCGGTAGCCGTTAATGTCTATCCGGCAACGGCGCGAATGCCAAAACTCACCATTGTGGTGGTCGATACCATTCCCGTAGAGCTTAAAAGTTCCTATACGGTATGGAGCTGGTTTCTCTATGTACTCCTGGCCAACCTGTTGTTAGTGATCCCGTTACTGTGGATCGCCGCCTGGTGGAGCTTACGCCCTATTGAAGCCCTGGCGCGAGAAGTCCGCGAACTGGAAGAACACCACCGTGAACTGCTCAACCCTACAACAACGAGAGAACTGACCAGCCTGGTGGGTAACCTGAACCGACTTTTAAAAAGCGAGCGTGAGCGTTACGACAAATACCGCACTACGCTCACTGACCTGACTCACAGCCTGAAAACGCCTCTGGCGGTGCTACAAAGTACGCTACGTTCTTTGCGAAGTGAAAAGATGAACGTCAGTGAGGCGGAACCGGTGATGCTGGAACAAATTAGCCGTATCTCGCAACAAATTGGTTACTACCTACACCGAGCCAGTATGCGTGGAGGGACATTACTTAGCCGCGAACTACATCCAGTGGCCCCGTTGTTGGACAATCTCACATCGGCACTGAATAAAGTTTATCAGCGTAAAGGCGTCAATATTTCCCTCGATATCTCGCCAGAAATTAGCTTTGTCGGTGAGCAGAACGATTTTGTTGAGGTAATGGGCAATGTACTGGATAACGCCTGTAAGTATTGTCTCGAGTTTGTCGAAATCTCCGCAAGGCAAACTGACAAACATCTCTACATCGTGGTCGAAGATGATGGACCGGGGATCCCGCAAAGCAAGCGTGAGGTGATTTTCGACCGTGGTCAGCGTGTTGATACCTTACGCCCCGGGCAAGGCGTGGGGCTGGCGGTCGCTCGTGAAATTACTGAACAGTACGACGGAAGAATCATCGCCGGAGAGAGCATGCTCGGCGGTGCGCGAATGGAGGTGATTTTTGGTCGCCAGCATTCCTTGTCGAAAGATGAATAAATATGTCCTTTGTTCGCGCATTACAGTATGCATCCGTTATAATCGGTTGCAGATACCCGCCTATGGACGCTTAACATGGAATACCAACTCACCCTTAATTGGCCCGATTTTCTTGAACGCCACTGGCAGAAACGTCCCGTGGTGTTAAAACGCGGCTTTAATAATTTTATTGACCCTATTTCTCCCGACGAGCTGGCGGGCCTGGCGATGGAAAGTGAAGTCGACAGTCGGCTGGTCAGTCATCAGGATGGCAAATGGCAGGTCAGTCACGGGCCATTCGAAAGCTACGACCATCTGGGCGAAACCAACTGGTCATTGCTGGTCCAGGCGGTTGATCACTGGCATGAACCGGCCGCCGCGCTGATGCGTCCGTTCCGTGAATTACCGGACTGGCGCATTGACGATCTGATGATCTCGTTTTCCGTGCCTGGCGGCGGCGTCGGTCCGCATCTCGATCAGTACGATGTATTTATTATTCAGGGTACAGGTCGCCGTCGCTGGCGGGTAGGTGAAAAACTGCACATGAGGCAGCACTGCCCTCACCCGGATCTGTTACAGGTTGATCCGTTTGAAGCGATTATTGATGAAGAGCTGGAGCCAGGCGATATTCTTTATATTCCGCCAGGGTTCCCGCACGAAGGCTACGCGCTGGAAAATGCGATGAACTATTCCGTTGGTTTTCGTGCGCCGAATACGCGGGAACTGATCAGCGGATTTGCCGATTACGTGCTGCAACGTGAGCTGGGCGGTAATTACTACAGCGATCCGGATGTCCCTCCTCGCGATCATCCGGCAGACGTTCTGCCGCAGGAGATGGATAAACTGCGTGAGATGATGCTTGAGTTGATCAACCAGCCAGAACACTTTAAGCAGTGGTTTGGCGAGTTTATTTCGCAGTCGCGTCATGAACTGGATATCGCTCCGCCAGAGCCACCGTATCAACCGGATGAAATCTACGACGCGCTGAAACAAGGTGATGTACTGGTGCGTCTGGGTGGTCTGCGCGTCTTGCGCATTGGCGACGATGTTTATGCTAATGGTGAGAAAATTGATTCCCCGCACCGTCCGGCGCTGGAGGCACTCGCCAGCAATATTGCACTGACCGCCGAGAATTTTGGCGACGCACTGGAAGATCCGTCATTCCTCGCGATGCTCGCGGCGCTGGTCAATAGCGGGTATTGGTTCTTCGAAGGGTAAATTTGAATTGAAGCCGGATGCGGCATCATATGCCGCATCCAATTTCGCTTACTTCCGTTTCGCCGTTAACTCGGCAATACGCACAATCACTTGCACCGCTTTTTCCATTCCTTCCAGAGTGACAAACTCATGTTTACCATGATAGTTATAACCGCCGGTAAACAGATTTGGACACGGTAATCCCATAAACGACAACTGCGCACCGTCAGTACCACCACGGATCGGTTTCAGGTCTGGTTCAATATCGCAATCGCGCATCGCCTGCTGGGCAATATCAAGAATATGCGGATGCTCAACGACTTTCTCGCGCATGTTGTAGTAACTGTCTTCAATCACCAGTTCAATGTAGCAATCCGGGTGTAACCCTTTGCCCACTTTCTTGGCAATTTCCATCATTTTACGTTTACGCGCTTCAAACTGTTTACGGTCGAAATCACGGATGATGTAGTGCATATCGGCGCGCTCAACAGTGCCTTTCATGCTTGTCAGGTGATAGAAGCCTTCATAACCTTCCGTGGCTTCCGGGCTTTCATCTGCCGGTACTTCCGCATGAATGCGTGCCGCCAGCGACAGCGCATTCACCATCACACCTTTTGCCGTACCTGGGTGAACATTGTTGCCGACGATTTTGATATTCACCGAAGCAGCGTTGAAGTTTTCAAACTCCAGTTCACCTACGCCACCACCATCTACGGTGTAAGCCCAGCGGGCATCAAAGGCTTCAACATCAAAATGTTTCGCCCCTTTGCCCACTTCTTCATCTGGCGTAAAGGCAACACGAATATCGCCATGCGGAATATTTTTCTGCTGCAATACCGCCAGCGCGGTCATGATTTCTGCAATACCTGCTTTGTCGTCAGCACCCAACAATGTTTTACCGTCAGTGGTGATCAGCGTCTGTCCCAGCAGTTGATGCAGTACCGGGAACATGACCGGTGACAGGACTTCGTCGCCGACGCCCAACGCAATGTCGCCGCCACGATAGTTTTCAACAATCTGCGGATTCACATTTTTACCGCTGCAATCCGGTGAGGTATCCACATGAGAAATAAAGCCAATCGCCGGAATATCGCCAGGAACGTTAGCCGGTAGCGTCGCCATCAACGTTCCTTTCTCACTTAAGGTCACATTGATAAGACCCATTTCTTCCAGCTGATCTTTCAGCAGATGCAATAATTTCCACTGGCCTTCCGTGCTGGGAACTTGTCTCACCCCCGCTTTTGATTGGGTATCGAGAGACACGTAGTTCAAAAAACGCTCAAGTAGTTTATCCATGTAGTCACCCTCACTTTTCGTGACAACATTATTAAGAAGCAGGAAAAGACAAATATTGCGTCAGGTCACTTTTACCCCTGCAATCGGGAATATTTATCAACATTACCTTAATGAATATAAAGCTAAGCCAGTAATTCACAACAAGGATTGGCGATCCAAGTAGTTTGCCGTAGAATTACGGCCCTCTTTAAGAGTCACCAAGGTGGTTAACCACAAACCCCGCTTCGGTAAGCCATCCGTTGCGTTTACATGGGACAGAGTAAAAAATTGAATAAACAACCGAGTTCGCTTTCACCGCTGGTGCAATTGGCGGGAATTCGCAAATGCTTTGATGGTAAAGAGGTCATTCCCCAGCTGGATCTGACTATCAACAATGGCGAGTTCCTCACGCTGCTTGGCCCTTCTGGCTGCGGTAAAACAACCGTTCTTCGCCTGATTGCGGGTCTGGAAACTGTTGATTCTGGACGCATCATGCTGGATAACGAGGACATCACCCACGTTCCGGCGGAAAACCGCTATGTGAACACCGTTTTCCAAAGCTACGCGCTATTCCCCCACATGACCGTATTCGAAAATGTGGCCTTTGGTTTGCGTATGCAAAAAACCCCTGCTGCTGAAATTACGCCTCGCGTGATGGAAGCTTTGCGGATGGTGCAACTGGAAAGCTTCGCTCAACGCAAACCGCATCAACTCTCAGGCGGTCAACAGCAACGCGTCGCCATTGCCCGCGCGGTGGTTAACAAGCCTCGCCTGCTGCTGCTTGATGAGTCGCTCTCGGCGCTGGATTACAAACTGCGCAAGCAAATGCAGAACGAGCTGAAAGCGTTACAGCGTAAGCTTGGCATTACCTTCGTCTTTGTCACTCACGATCAGGAAGAAGCACTCACCATGTCAGACAGGATTGTGGTGATGCGCGAGGGTCGTATTGAGCAAGATGGTACGCCGCGCGAAATTTACGAAGAGCCGAAGAATTTATTTGTTGCCGGATTCATTGGCGAAATCAATATGTTCAACGCCACTGTCATCGAACGTCTCGACGAGCAGCGCGTGCGGGCTAACGTTGAAGGTCGCGAGTGTAATATCTACGTTAACTTCGCCGTTGAACCGGGGCAAAAACTGCATGTTCTGCTGCGCCCGGAAGACTTACGTGTTGAAGAGATTAACGACGACAACCATGCTGAAGGTCTGATTGGTTACGTTCGTGAGCGTAACTACAAAGGCATGACGCTGGAGTCGGTTGTTGAACTGGAAAATGGCAAGATGGTGATGGTCAGCGAATTCTTCAATGAAGACGATCCTGACTTTGACCACTCCCTCGACCAAAAAATGGCCATTAATTGGGTAGAAAGCTGGGAGGTCGTACTGGCTGATGAAGAACACAAGTAAGTTCCAGAATGTAGTGATTGTCACTATTGTCGGTTGGCTTGTGTTGTTTGTCTTTCTGCCCAACCTGATGATCATTGGCACCAGCTTTTTGACCCGCGACGACGCCAGTTTCGTCAAAATGGTCTTTACGCTGGAAAACTACGCACGTCTGCTCGATCCGCTCTATTTTGAAGTGCTATTGCACTCGCTGAATATGGCGCTGATCGCCACCCTCGCCTGCCTGGTTCTGGGCTATCCGTTTGCCTGGTTTCTGGCGAAGCTGCCGCACAAGGTGCGTCCGCTGCTACTTTTTCTGCTGATTGTTCCCTTCTGGACCAACTCATTGATTCGCATCTACGGGCTGAAAATTTTCCTCAGCACCAAAGGCTATCTCAACGAGTTTTTGCTCTGGCTGGGCGTTATCGACACACCAATTCGTATCATGTTCACGCCCAGTGCGGTGATTATCGGTCTGGTTTACATTCTGCTGCCGTTTATGGTGATGCCGCTGTACTCCAGTATCGAAAAACTGGATAAGCCGTTGCTGGAGGCGGCGCGCGATCTCGGTGCCAGCAAGTTGCAGACTTTTATCCGCATCATTATTCCACTGACGATGCCGGGGATTATTGCCGGATGTCTGCTGGTGATGCTGCCAGCGATGGGCCTGTTCTATGTGTCCGACCTGATGGGCGGTGCGAAAAACCTGCTGATCGGTAACGTCATCAAGGTCCAGTTCCTTAATATTCGTGACTGGCCGTTTGGTGCAGCCACCAGCATTACGCTGACTATCGTAATGGGCCTGATGTTGCTGGTTTACTGGCGCGCTTCTCGTTTGCTGAATAAGAAGGTGGAACTCGAATGATCGGTCGACTGCTTCGCGGCGGTTTTATGACCGCTATCTACGCGTACCTGTATATCCCAATCATTATTTTGATTGTGAACTCCTTCAACAGCTCACGCTTTGGCATCAACTGGCAGGGTTTTACCACCAAATGGTATAGCCTGCTGATGAACAACGACAGCCTGTTACAGGCAGCGCAGCATTCACTGACAATGGCGGTGTTTTCGGCGACGTTTGCCACGCTTATCGGTTCACTGACGGCCGTTGCGCTGTACCGCTATCGCTTTCGCGGTAAGCCGTTCGTTAGCGGAATGCTGTTTGTGGTGATGATGTCGCCAGATATCGTGATGGCGATTTCTCTGCTGGTGCTGTTTATGCTGCTGGGTATTCAGCTTGGCTTCTGGTCGCTGCTGTTCTCGCATATCACCTTCTGCCTGCCGTTTGTGGTGGTGACGGTGTATTCGCGCCTGAAAGGTTTTGACGTGCGAATGCTGGAAGCGGCGAAAGATCTCGGTGCCAGTGAATTTACCATTCTGCGAAAAATCATCCTGCCACTGGCAATGCCAGCGGTGGCGGCGGGCTGGGTGTTAAGCTTTACCCTGTCGATGGACGATGTGGTGGTTTCTTCGTTCGTCACCGGACCAAGCTATGAAATTCTGCCGTTAAAAATTTATTCGATGGTCAAAGTCGGCGTATCGCCGGAAGTTAACGCGCTGGCAACCATATTACTGGTGCTGTCGCTGGTGATGGTTATTGCCAGCCAGCTTATTGCTCGTGATAAAACGAAAGGTAACACAGGGGACGTTAAATGAAAAAATGGTCACGCCACCTGCTCGCGGCGGGTGCTCTGGCACTGGGCATGAGCGCCGCTCACGCTGATGACAACAACACACTGTATTTCTACAACTGGACCGAGTACGTGCCGCCTGGACTGCTCGAACAGTTCACCAAAGAAACCGGTATTAAGGTTATCTATTCGACTTACGAGTCGAACGAAACCATGTACGCCAAGCTGAAAACGTACAAAGACGGTGCCTATGACCTGGTGGTTCCTTCAACCTATTACGTTGATAAAATGCGTAAAGAAGGGATGATCCAGAAGATCGACAAGTCGAAGTTAACAAACTTTGGCAACCTCGATCCAGAAATGCTCAACAAGCCGTTTGATCCGAATAACGACTACTCCATTCCGTATATCTGGGGTGCGACGGCGATTGGCGTTAACGGTGATGCGGTGGATCCGAAATCTGTCACCAGCTGGGCCGATCTGTGGAAGCCTGAGTACAAAGGCAGCCTGCTGCTGACCGACGATGCCCGTGAAGTGTTCCAGATGGCGCTGCGTAAGCTGGGCTACTCCGGTAACACCACCGATCCGAAAGAGATTGAAGCTGCGTATAACGAGCTGAAAAAACTGATGCCAAACGTCGCGGCGTTTAACTCCGATAACCCGGCAAACCCGTACATGGAAGGCGAAGTTAACCTCGGCATGATCTGGAACGGCTCTGCTTTCGTTGCTCGCCAGGCGGGTACGCCAATTGACGTGGTGTGGCCGAAAGAAGGCGGCATTTTCTGGATGGACAGCCTGGCGATTCCGGCAAATGCCAAAAACAAAGAAGGCGCGCTGAAACTGATCAACTTCCTGCTGCGCCCGGATGTGGCAAAACAGGTTGCCGAAACTATCGGTTATCCAACACCAAACCTCGCCGCGCGCAAACTGTTAAGCCCGGAAATAGCAAACGACAAGACGCTCTACCCGGATGCTGAAACCATTAAAAATGGCGAATGGCAGAGTGACGTTGGCCCAGCCAGTAGCATTTATGAAGAGTATTATCAGAAGCTGAAAGCAGGACGTTAATTCAGCAAGCGGGCGGTGGTATTACCGCCCGTTTTTTATTTAGCAAGGATGTGGCTAATGAGTCAGGACAGTAAAGTTTTATCCCGCGCTTTTCTCGGTATCGGTCTGATATTGCTCGTTATTTCTGCAATTATCTTTTATTACCATTTTACTTTTACCAAAAGCGCGGTTCATACAGAAGGAATCATTGTTGATGCCGTTTGGTACAACAATCACTCAAACGACGTTGGTGATAATGGTTCCTGGTATCCAGTGGTTGCCTTTCGCCCTACGCCAGATTACACGCTAATTTTCAATTCGAGTATTGGTAGTGATTTTTATGAAGATAGCGAAGGTGACAGAGTCAATATCTATTATCCGCCAGGGCATCCAGAACAAGCCGAAATAAACAATCCCTGGGTTAATTTTTTTAAATGGGGCTTTGTTGGCATAGCAGGCATTATTTTCGGTAGTGTCGGTCTGATAATCACTCTCCCCTCCACCAAAAAATCTCGCAGGAAACGGAAGTCCCGCCCATGAAAAAATTCATTATACTGCTCAGTTTACTGATACTCCTGCCTCTGACAGCAGCCAGTAAGCCATTGATTCCAATAATGAAGACACTTTTTACGGATGTTACCGGTACTGTACCAGATGCTGAAGAGATCGCGCGTAAAGCCGAGATTTTTCGTCAACAAACCGGGATTGCGCCATTTATTGTGGTTTTACCCGACATTAATAATGAAGCCAGTCTCAGGCAAAATGGCAAAGCGATGCTGGCGCATGCGTCATCTTCATTGACTGATGTAAAAGGAAGTGTTCTGTTACTCTTTACCACCCGGGAGCCACGGTTAATTGTGATAACCAACGGCCAGGTTGGAAGCGGTCTGGACGATAAACATCTCGGCCTCCTGGTAGAAAATCACACGCTGGCTTATTTACATGCGGACCTCTGGTATCAGGGAATCAATAATGCATTGGCTGTTTTACAAGCACAGATATTAAAACAACCGACGCCGCCATTGACATATTATCCGCATCCCGAACAAAAGCATGAGAATGATCCTCCCGGCAGCACCTCGACATTAGGTTTTATCTCCTGGGCTGTGGCGTTTGTCTTGTTTTCCAGGATCTTTTACTACACGACTCGTTTTATTTATGCATTAAAGTTTGCAGTGGCGATGACTATTGCCAATATGGGTTATCAGGCTTTATGTTTGTATATCGATGACAGCTTTGCGATTACCAGAATATCGCCGCTCTGGGCGGGACTGATTGGAGTCTGTACGTTTATTGCCGCGTTGTTATTGACGAGTAAACGGTAAAAGAAGCAGTAAAGTGCGCGTGTATTGTGCCGAATGCGGTGAGAACGCCTTATCCGGCCTACAAACCCCACAAATTCAATTAATTGTGGTCCGCTCGTAGGCCTGATAAGCGTAGCGCATCAGGCAATTACTCCTGATTTATAATCCCTTCAGCAACTTCTCAACAAACTCTGGTACCACCTGGCTTGCCGGGCCGTAATATTTCTCGGCAAATTCATTACCGACCTGACTCGGTTCGAGATTGAGTTCAACCGTATGCGCGCCATGCAGCTTCGCTTCGTGAACAAACCCAGCCGCCGGATAAACATGCCCGGATGTGCCAATAGCAATGAAAATGTCGGCCATCGACAACGCCATATAAATTTCATCCATGCCGAGTGGCATTTCGCCAAACCACACTACGTGTGGGCGCAGCGGAGCCGGGAACTGGCAGCAATGACATTTGTCTTCTGGCGTGACGTCTCCGGTCCAGTCGAGAACCTGACCGCTTTGCGAACAACGTACTTTCAGCAATTCCCCATGCATATGAATCACATTGGTATTACCTGCGCGTTCATGCAGATTATCGATATTCTGCGTCACCAGTAAAAAGCGATCGCCGAGGGCGTCTTGCAGTTTAGCCAGAGCAAGATGCGCAGCGTTAGGCTGAATTTCTGGCTGCTGTAGTTGACGGCGACGGGCGTTATAAAACGCTTGCACCAGTTCAGGATCGCGATCAAAACCTTCCGGTGTAGCCACATCTTCAACCCGATGTTCTTCCCACAGGCCATCTGCTGCGCGAAAGGTACGAATACCTGATTCCGCAGAAATTCCTGCCCCTGTCAGTACGAGTACTCTTGGTTTTTCCATTGCTTCCGGCACCACTTTATCTCTGAAAAAAATACGCTGACGCAAACGCTCGTGCAGGCGGCGTTTATTTTTACGAAAACGACTTAACCGATGACCCCGACGCGACAACATAGCAACCTCTGTTGATTAATCGGTTAGATGTAGGAAGGCCGCACCACGCATTCCTCCTGCATCCCCGTGACGCGCGCGTTCAATGCGCGGAACACGAGCTACAGGTAAGAGATGACGAGGCAGCCTGTCCGCCAGTTGCGTTGTGATTGCCGGGAAATTCGATAAGCCACCGCCAATGACCAGCAAATCAGGGTCAACAATGGTCAGGATATTTCCCAGACAAACCGCTAATAAATCCAGATAACGCTCAACGTGCGCCCTTGCCTGCTCATCGCCTTGCTCATAAAGCGCAATAATTTCGGGAGCCTGCAACGGTTGATGATAATAGTGTTGCCAGAGCCACGCAAAGCCCCGACCTGATAGATAATTTTCGATACAACCAATTTGACCACAGCCACAGCGACGTAATGGGAAATCCAGCCCCATCATGGTTAATGCATCGACGGGAAGGCGCATATGCCCAAATTCACCCGTAATATAGCTTTTACCCGTTACCGGTTTACCGTTGAATACCAGTCCACCGCCAACGCCAGTCCCCAGGATCAGTCCCATCACCAGTGGATATTGGGTAAATTCATCGTCCCAGGCTTCAGAAAGGGCAAAGCAGTTGGCGTCGTTATTAAGGCGCACATCGCGTTCAAGGCGGGCGCTCAGATCGGCACGCAGCGGTTTACCACTGGCGGCGGGGACATTGGCGGCATACAGCGTGCCATCTTCTGTTTCCGGCATTCCCGGAATACCGATACCTACAGAACCTTTACAGCCAAAACGCTGATCGGCTTCAGCCACCAGTTCGCACACTGCATCTAAAAATGCGTTATAGCTGTCACGCGGTGTCGGCACCCGCTTTTCCCACTGCAACTGCCGACCGCTATCAAACACGCCTAGCGCAATTTTCGTTCCACCAATATCAAACCCGTAATACATTGCCGCTCCTTGTTTTAATGTACTGCCTTTACTGGCCGCTAAGGACTCGCGCAGGGTCAATATTACTGGCGCGTCGCGCCGGATACCAACTTGCCAAAAGACTCAGCAACAATGCTGTGACCAGTACGTAGAAGACGTCCAGCCAGTGCAATTCCGATGGCAGGAAGTCAATAAAATAGATATCGCTGGAGAGGAACTGATGACCAATCAGCTTTTCAATCCACTCAATAATCGGGGTAAGTTGCAGTGAAACCACTACGCCGATAATCACACCACAGAGGCTGCCGAACAGCCCTGCCAGCAATCCATACCAGACAAAGATGGCGCGAATTAAACCGTCTTTCGCCCCCAGCGTTCTTAATACTGCGATATCGCCACTCTTATCTTTCACCGCCATCACTAACGTGGAGACGATGTTGAAACAGGCCACGCCAATCACCAGTACCATCGCCAGATACATAATGGCGCGGATCATCTGGATATCGCGATACATATAGCCGTAAGTACCAATCCAGCTTTTAATATAAACATAGCTGTTGGTTACTTCACCCGCGTCACGTACCAGTTTGTTAGCGTTAAAAACATCCGTCATTTTAAGGGCAATGCCTGACACACTGGAACCCATATCAAGATATTGTTGGGCATCCGCCAGCGGGATCATGGCAAAACTGTGATCGAGTTGGCCACTCAACTGCAAAATACCCGCAACGTGCAAACGCACACGTTTCGGCTGCATCAGCTTATGCTCGGGATTCGAGTTTGGGATCATAATCGACACCCAATCGCCCTGCTTCACTTTCAGCGCATCCGCCACGCCTTTGCCGATGATAATTTGCTGTTCGCCCGCTTTAAAATTGTTCCAGGCATCGCCCTGGACAAATGATGGCAGCGCGCTCAGACGCTGTTCCTGTTGCGGATCAACGCCTTTAACCTGCAGAGCGCGCAGATTCGCGCCACTCTCCACCAGCCCGGTGAAATTGATATACGGCGCAGCGGCGGCAATACCCGGCACTTTCTGCACTTTATCCAGTGCTTCCTGCCAGTTAGTCCACGGCTGATCTACCGCCTCAATTTCACCGTGCGGTACCACAGCAAGAATGCGGTTGTTCAGTTCGCGTTCAAAGCCATTCATCGCGCTTAAGCCGACGATCAATACCGCCACGCCAAGTGCAATGCCAATGGTAGAAATGACGGAGATCAGCGACACCATGCCGCCGCGCCGCCGTCCGCGACTAAAACGCAGGCCAATTAATAACGATAAAGGCATCGCCATTACTCCGCCCCCATCAGGCTTAGTTCCGCCGTCAGACGACCATCACGCATCTCCAGTTGGCGGCTCATACGTTTCGCCAGTTGCAGGTCGTGAGTGACCACCAGGAAGGCGGTGCCCTGCAAGCGATTCAACTCCCCAAGCAGCTGGAAGATGCTGTCTGCGTTACGCGCGTCAAGGTTACCGGTAGGTTCATCCGCCAGCACCAGGCGCGGGTTATTGACCAGCGCACGGGCAATCGCCACACGCTGGCGCTCACCGCCGGAAAGCTCTGACGGGCGGTGATTCGCACGATGCTCCAGCCCCACCGCTTTTAACATTTCCAACGCTCGACTGTTGATTTCAGCGGGCTTTTTCTTGCCAATCAGCAGTGGCATAGCCACGTTTTCCAGGGCGGTAAAATCCGGCAGCAAGTGGTGAAACTGATAAATAAAGCCAAGCTTCTGGTTGCGCAGTTCCGCTTTCGCTGCCGAAGACAGTTTGCTCATTGGCTGACCATTAAAAATCACATCGCCGGAGGTTGGCGTATCCAGCCCGCCTAACAGGTGCAGCAAGGTACTTTTACCAGAACCAGAGCTACCGACGATCGCCATCATTTCACCTTCGCCCACGCTGAAACTGACATTGTGCAGCACATCGGTTTGCACACTGCCTTCCTGATAGCGTTTGCACAGGTTGTCGCATTGCAACAGGATCTTATTCATAACGTAAAGCCTCAGCGGGTTGAGTGGCGGCAGCGCGCCAGGAAGGGTAAAGCGTAGACAACAGCGCGATAGCCATCGCCACCAGAGCAATAACAATGACCTGTAAAGGTTCGATAGCCACCGGCAGCGCTGCGCCATCAAGCAGGACGCCAATTATCGGCATCAGATTATTCAACTGGCTGGCAAGCAGTGCGCCAAGCGCTGCTCCGAGGATTGCACCGATAATCCCGGCGCTGGCCCCTTGCACCATAAAGACCATCATGATTTGTCGCGGAGTTAAGCCTTGCGTTTGCAGGATCGCTACTTCGCCCTGCTTCTCCATCACCATTAGCCCCAGCGAGGTAATAATGTTAAACGCCGCAACGGCGACAATCAGGCTCAGCAGCAAGCCCATCATATTTTTTTCCATGCGTACGGCCTGGAACAGCTCGCCTTTACGGTCACGCCAGTCCTGCCATTTGCTGCCTTCAGGCAGTTTTTGCTGACTTAATGAGTCGACTTTCAGCGGCTCATCCAGCCACAAACGCCAGCCGGTAATATTGCCTGCCGGATAACGCATCAGACGCGAGGCATCCTCAATATTCACCAGCATTTCATAGCCATCGACTTCACTGTTGGCGGCGAAAGTGCCAATCACATTGAACAGGCGCTGACTTGGAATACGCCCCATTGGCGTGAACTGGCTGGCAGATGGCACCATCACGCGGATTTGATCACCGCGATTAACGCCCAACTGTGAGGCCAGCTGTTCACCGAGGATGACATTATATTTCCCCGGCTCGAGGTCAGTTTGTTTCACATTGACCAGATACGGCGTTAGTGGATCTTTTTGCGCCGGGTCGATACCCAGCATCACCCCGACCGCCACGCTGCGCGCGCTTTGCAGTACCACATCACCGGTAGTGATAGGTGCGACGCGATTAACGCCGTCCAGTTTGACTGCCGTTTCCGGGAGTTGCTGCGGGTTAAGAGAGCCATGCTCAGAAGAGAGAATTGCCTGTGGCATCAGGCCAAGGATGTTGTTTTGCAGCTCGCGCTCAAAGCCGTTCATCACTGACAATACTGTGACCAGCGCCATCACCCCGAGGGTAATGCCGATGGTAGAAAGCCAGGAGACGAAACGACCGAAGCGATCCGCTGCACGCCCACGCATGTAACGCAGGCCAATAAATAGAGCGACAGGTTGGTACATGAAATCCGTCTGGTTGCTGTTAGCAAAGACACGAGTATATAAGCGAAAGCGGGATGGGTAAACGTCTGAACTGTAAGTGATCGTCAGGGCTAATATGAAAAGTACCAGCAAATCAATCGGCTAAAGGGCCTCATTTTCTCATCGGCCTTGTGGCCTGATCTTTATCTGAAAAATAACCAAATACAGACAGATACGCATTACACCACGCGACTCGCCCCGCAGGATCAACAGCATGTTAAATAAAAAGAGCGTGTTGTCCTGATGAAACAAAAAGAGCTATGGATTAACCAGATCAAAGGGTTATGTATTTGTCTGGTGGTAATTTATCACTCGGTCATTACCTTTTATCCGCATCTGACCACTTTCCAGCATCCGTTATCGGAAGTCCTGAGCAAATGCTGGATCTATTTCAATCTTTACCTTGCCCCCTTTCGTATGCCGGTTTTTTTCTTTATTTCCGGCTATTTGATTCGCCGCTATATCGACAGCGTACCCTGGGGAAATTGTCTCGATAAACGCATCTGGAACATCTTCTGGGTGTTGGCGCTTTGGGGCGTGGTGCAGTGGCTGGCGTTAAGTGCACTGAACCCGTGGCTGGCGCCTGAGCGCGATTTAAGCAATGCTTCCAATGCCGCTTATGCCGATTCCACCGGTGAGTTCCTGCACGGGATGATCACCGCCAGCACCAGCTTGTGGTATCTGTATGCTTTAATTGTCTATTTCGTGATATGTAAAATTTTTAACCGCCTGGCACTGCCGTTATTCGTTCTGTTTGTGCTGATGAGTGTGGCGGTTAATTTCGTTCCCACGCCATGGTGGGGAATGAACAGTGTGATCCGCAATTTGCCTTATTACAGCCTTGGTGCATGGTTTGGCGCAGCATTAATGACCTGTGTTAAAGAGGTGCCGTTGCGCCGCCATCTGCTGATGGCTTCTTTGCTGGCTGTTCTGGCGGTTGCAGCCTGGTTGTTTAATATCTCGCTGCTGTTGTCGCTGGTATCGATTGTAGTGATCATGAAACTGTTTTATCAGTACGAGCAGCGTTTCGGTATGCGTTCCTCCAGCCTGCTGAATGTGATTGGTTCTAACACCATTGCCATCTACACCACCCATCGCATTCTGGTAGAGATATTCAGCTTAAGTCTGATTCCGCAAATGAATGCAGCCCGCTGGTCGCCGCAACTCGAACTGACGCTCCTGCTGGTTTATCCTTTTGTCAGTTTGTTGATTTGTACTGTTGCTGGATTACTGGTGCGAAAATTTTCACAACGCGCATTCAGCGACCTGTTGTTCTCCCCGCCTTCTCTGCCTGCCACCAGTTACTCTCGTTAAGCCATCGCCCCAGCCGGGGCGATTCAATTTGCTAAACCATCTCGATTACGGATAATGAACAGCATTGCTTATCAGAGATAGGCCCCCATATGTTGGGGCATATCCTAACGAGACTCTGACAACCGTTATGCCTGAACAATATCGTTATACGCTGCCCGTCAAAGCGGGTGAGCAGCGTCTGCTGGGCGAGTTAACTGGCGCTGCCTGCGCGACGCTGGTGGCGGAAATTGCCGAACGTCACGCCGGTCCGGTGGTACTCATTGCACCAGATATGCAAAATGCTCTGCGTTTGCATGATGAAATCAGCCAGTTCACCGATCAGATGGTGATGAATCTGGCGGACTGGGAAACACTCCCTTACGACAGTTTTTCACCTCATCAGGACATTATCTCCTCGCGCCTTTCCACCCTTTACCAGCTACCGACGATGCAGCGTGGCGTACTGATTGTTCCGGTGAATACGCTTATGCAGCGCGTTTGCCCGCACAGTTTTCTCCACGGTCATGCGCTGGTGATGAAAAAAGGTCAGCGCCTGTCACGAGATGCATTACGAACCCAATTGGACAGCGCAGGTTATCGCCATGTTGATCAGGTGATGGAGCACGGCGAATACGCCACGCGCGGCGCGTTGCTGGATCTCTTCCCGATGGGCAGCGAACTGCCTTATCGTCTTGATTTCTTTGATGATGAAATCGACAGCCTGCGTGTATTTGACGTCGATAGCCAGCGCACGCTGGAAGAAGTTGAAGCCATCAACCTGCTGCCCGCACACGAATTCCCGACCGATAAAGCGGCGATTGAACTGTTCCGCAGCCAGTGGCGCGATACCTTCGAAGTGAAGCGCGATCCAGAACATATTTACCAGCAAGTGAGTAAAGGCACATTACCTGCCGGGATCGAGTACTGGCAGCCGCTATTCTTCAGCGAACCCCTGCCGCCACTGTTCAGTTATTTCCCTGCCAATACATTGCTGGTGAATACTGGCGATCTGGAAAACAGTGCCGAACGTTTCCAGGCTGACACGCTGGCGCGTTTTGAAAGCCGTGGCGTCGATCCCATGCGACCGCTGTTGCCGCCACAATCGCTCTGGCTGCGGGTGGACGAGCTCTTCTCAGAGCTGAAAAACTGGCCCCGCGTGCAGCTAAAAACTGAACATTTACCGACAAAAGCAGCGAATGCCAATTTAGGCTTCGAGAAGCTGCCAGACCTGGCCGTTCAGGCGCAACAAAAAGCGCCGCTGGATGCGCTGCGTAAGTTCCTCGAGTCTTTCGACGGTCCGGTGGTGTTCTCGGTAGAAAGTGAAGGTCGCCGTGAAGCGCTGGGTGAACTGCTCGCGCGAATTAAAATTGCTCCGCAACGCATTATGCGTCTTGATGAAGCCAGCGACCGTGGGCGTTATTTGATGATTGGCGCTGCCGAACATGGTTTTGTCGATACGGTGCGTAATCTGGCGCTGATCTGCGAAAGCGATCTGCTCGGTGAACGAGTTGCCCGCCGTCGTCAAGATTCACGGCGAGCCATCAACCCCGATACACTGATCCGTAACCTCGCTGAGCTGCACATTGGTCAGCCGGTGGTCCATCTGGAGCACGGCGTCGGGCGCTATGCCGGAATGACCACGCTGGAAGCTGGCGGCATTACTGGCGAGTATTTGATGCTCACCTACGCCAACGACGCCAAACTGTATGTTCCGGTGTCGTCACTGCATCTGATTAGCCGTTACGCAGGTGGCGCGGAAGAAAACGCCCCGCTGCATAAACTTGGCGGCGATGCATGGTCACGCGCGCGGCAGAAAGCGGCGGAAAAAGTGCGTGATGTGGCGGCGGAATTGCTGGATATCTACGCGCAACGCGCCGCCAAAGAGGGCTTCGCGTTTAAGCACGATCGTGAGCAATATCAATTGTTCTGCGACAGCTTCCCGTTTGAAACCACGCCGGATCAGGCGCAAGCCATTAATGCTGTGCTTAGCGACATGTGTCAGCCGCTGGCAATGGATCGTCTGGTGTGCGGCGATGTTGGCTTTGGTAAAACAGAAGTCGCGATGCGCGCCGCTTTCCTGGCGGTAGAGAATCACAAGCAGGTGGCGGTGTTGGTGCCAACCACCCTTCTCGCGCAACAGCATTACGACAACTTCCGCGACCGTTTCGCCAACTGGCCGGTACGCATCGAAATGATCTCCCGTTTCCGCAGCGCCAAAGAGCAGACGCAAATCCTTGCGGAAGTGGCGGAAGGGAAAATCGATATTCTGATCGGTACGCACAAACTGCTGCAAAATGACGTCAAGTTTAAAGATTTAGGCTTGCTGATTGTCGATGAAGAACACCGCTTCGGGGTGCGTCATAAAGAGCGCATTAAAGCGATGCGGGCGAACGTGGATATTCTGACGCTTACCGCTACGCCAATCCCACGTACGCTGAATATGGCGATGAGCGGAATGCGTGACCTGTCGATTATCGCCACGCCACCCGCCCGTCGTCTGGCTGTTAAAACGTTTGTCCGCGAGTATGACAGTCTGGTGGTTCGGGAGGCGATTCTGCGTGAAATTTTGCGCGGGGGGCAGGTTTATTATCTCTACAATGATGTGGAAAACATCCAGAAAGCCGCCGAACGGCTGGCGGAACTGGTGCCTGAAGCGCGGATTGCCATCGGTCACGGGCAGATGCGTGAGCGTGAACTGGAACGGGTGATGAATGATTTCCATCATCAACGTTTCAACGTGCTGGTTTGTACCACCATCATCGAAACCGGAATCGACATCCCGACTGCCAACACCATTATCATTGAACGCGCGGATCACTTCGGTCTGGCGCAGCTGCACCAGTTGCGCGGTCGCGTCGGACGTTCGCATCATCAGGCATATGCATGGCTGCTGACGCCGCATCCGAAAGCGATGACTACCGATGCGCAAAAACGTCTTGAAGCGATTGCCTCGCTGGAAGATCTCGGGGCAGGCTTTGCGCTGGCAACGCACGATCTGGAGATCCGCGGCGCGGGTGAATTGCTTGGCGAAGAACAGAGCGGCTCGATGGAAACCATCGGTTTCTCGCTGTATATGGAGTTGCTGGAAAACGCCGTCGGTGCACTGAAAGCCGGACGCGAGCCGTCGCTGGAAGATCTCACCAGCCAGCAAACAGAAGTCGAGCTGCGGATGCCGTCGCTATTGCCAGATGATTTCATCCCTGACGTGAATACGCGTTTATCGTTCTACAAACGTATTGCCAGCGCCAAAACGGAAAACGAACTGGAAGAGATCAAAGTCGAGCTTATCGATCGCTTCGGCCTGCTGCCGGATCCGGCGCGTACCCTGCTGGATATTGCCCGTCTGCGCCAGCAAGCGCAGAAACTGGGGATCAGGAAGCTGGAAGGTAATGAGAAAGGCGGCGTGATCGAATTTGCCGAGAAGAATCACGTGAATCCAGCCTGGCTGATTGGTTTGCTGCAAAAACAGCCGCAGCATTATCGCCTTGATGGCCCGACGCGCCTGAAGTTTATTCAGGATTTGAGCGAGCGGAAAACGCGTATCGAGTGGGTTCGCCAGTTTATGCGTGAACTGGAAGAGAACGCGATCGCTTAATGGTGAGATCGGGGGCGTTTCTGCGCCCCCATCTGTAACATTTACAAATTCTTTGCACTTCCCTGCACTATCCGACACTGTCACCATCCATAATTCAGGCTTATCTTTTTATTACAATAACCTTATATTTATTATGGATTTTTGGTGATGATCAAAACGCGTTTTTCTCGCTGGCTAACGTTTTTTACGTTCGCCGCAGCCGTGGCGCTGACGCTACCGGCAAAAGCCAATACCTGGCCGCTGCCGCCAGCGGGCAGTCGTCTGGTTGGCGAAAATAAATTTCATGTGGTGGAAAATGACGGTGGTTCGCTGGAAGCCATCGCAAAAAAATATAACGTCGGCTTTCTCGCTCTGTTACAGGCTAACCCCGGCGTTGATCCTTACGTGCCACGCGCGGGTAGCGTGTTAACGATTCCGTTGCAAACTCTACTACCAGACGCGCCGCGCGAAGGCATTGTGATCAACATTGCGGAGCTGCGTCTCTATTACTACCCGCCGGGTAAAAATTCGGTAACCGTGTATCCAATAGGTATTGGTCAGTTAGGTGGTGACACGCTGACACCGACAATGGTGACCACCGTTTCAGACAAACGTGCAAACCCAACCTGGACGCCTACAGCGAATATTCGCGCCCGTTATAAAGCACAGGGAATTGAGTTGCCTGCGGTAGTTCCGGCTGGGCCGGATAACCCAATGGGCCATCATGCGATTCGTCTGGCGGCCTATGGCGGCGTTTATTTGCTTCACGGTACGAACGCCGATTTCGGTATTGGCATGCGGGTAAGTTCTGGCTGTATTCGTCTGCGTGATGACGATATCAAAACACTCTTTAGCCAGGTTACCCCAGGCACCAAAGTGAATATCATCAACACGCCGATAAAAGTCTCTGCCGAACCAAACGGTGCGCGTCTGGTTGAAGTGCATCAGCCGCTGTCAGAGAAGATTGATGACGATCCGCAGCTATTGCCGATTACGCTGAATAGCGCAATGCAATCATTTAAAGATGCAGCACAAACTGATGCTGAAGTGATGCAGCATGTGATGGATGTCCGTTCCGGAATGCCGGTAGATGTGCGCCGCCATCAACTGAGCCCACAATCGCTGTAACTCCCGGATAAAAAAATCCCCGCGGCACAGCATGTCGCGGGGAAAAAAGCAGCAATAGCGGGCATTAATGAGGGTTAATGCTTATTTATAAATGACTGCCGTTCCGTGGAGGGTATTCGGACCGGTTACTGAAGTAATACGGAAAGATTTTGCGCCCATCTCATCCGCTTTTTGTGCCAGCTGTTCTTCCAGCGATCCCAGATTTGTCCCCGCGTTAGCACTAATTGTACCCACTTTTTGTTGGCCTTCTGGTGTTGCCTGAACTTCGACAGCAGCAAAGCTGGCAAATGACATGGAACTTAAAATCGCCGCAGCGATGAGGGTTTTTACGTTTTTCATAATAGTGGCCTTATGCAGGTGAATGGCGTCGCAAGAAATTACTTAACGATCGATAACTAAATGATAGATGTGATCTGGATCACATACAAGAAGTTTTTTATAACAATCGTTAATTAAATTAAAAAACTTTAAATTTCAGTTAAATGGAGAGTTTTTATTTTTCTATTTTCTGGACTGGTGAAGGGAGGTGATTATTTTTATAATAACCATTCATTCACAGCCACCAGGTACAATGGCATCATGGCAACAGACTCAACACATTGTGTAAAAAAAAGCCGTGGCCGCCCAAAAGTGTTCGACAGGGACGCCGCGCTTGATAAGGCCATGAAATTGTTCTGGCAGCACGGTTATGAAGCGACTTCCCTTGCGGACCTCGTTGAAGCGACCGGAGCCAAAGCGCCAACGCTCTACGCGGAATTTACCAACAAAGAGGGGTTATTCCGCGCCGTACTCGACCGTTATATCGATCGCTTTGCCGCTAAGCATGAAGCGCAGTTGTTTTGTGAAGAAAAAAGCGTGGAGTCTGCACTGGCGGACTATTTCGCTGCCGTCGCCAGCTGCTTTACCAGCAAAGACACCCCCGCGGGTTGCTTTATGATTAACAACTGCACCACGCTTTCAGCGGATTCGGGCGATATTGCTCATACGGTGAAATCACGTCACGCAATGCAAGAACGCACCTTGCAGCAGTTTTTAAGTCAACGCCAGGCACGCGGGGAAATTCCCGCCCACTGTGACGTAACGCATCTTGCGGAATTTCTTAATTGTATTATTCAGGGGATGTCGATAAGCGCCCGTGAAGGCGCATCGCTGGAAAAACTGATGCTGATTGCCCGGACAACGCTGCGTTTATGGCCTGAACTGGTGAAGTAAGACGCAAAAAAAAGCCCCTCAGCCTGAGCGAATGAGGGGCTAAATTGCAGAGTTCAGCCTTGTTATACTTTGTTATTCAGAACCAGTTGCCCATTGTTATCTAATGGGATTTGCGTACCCGGATCGCTGTTCATCCGAATTTTGCCTTGCTGATCGCCAATCTTATAGGTCACATCATAACCGAGCATTTTTTCTGACTTGTCATACACCGTTTTACAACGCTGCTGCGTGGTAGTGTAAGTATCGCTTTCCTGGAGAGAGCCCTGGATCTGGTTACCGGCATATCCACCGCCCAGCGCCCCCACAACAGTGGCGACATCTTTACCACGACCACCACCAAACTGATGCCCTATCACCCCGCCAGCGACGGCCCCGAGGACCGAACCAGCAATGCGGTTTTCATCCTGTACCGGTCGGCGATGGGTCACCGTGACATTGCGGCACTCCTGGCGCGGTGTTTTAACCGTTTCCTTGATTGGGGTTGCAGAAACAACCTGAGCGTATTGCGGGCCACGTTCAAACACGTTCAGACTGGCCACTGCCGCTACGCCAAGCGCAGCCGCTACACCAATCCCGATACCCGCCAACATTGATTTATTCACGGGAACACCTCCTTCTTTGCAGTTATGACAATCATGCAAGCGAAGGGGAAAAGCAGCTATCAGACAGAAGATGAAAAGCGTGGGAATAGCAGGAAAAGCTGAAGGATTCAGAGAAGTCTGAAAGGATGCCTGATACGACGCGGCTACCGATCGCACTGTTCCTCAAGGGCGGATGAGGCGTTTACGCCACATCCGCCAGTGTACGCCGATTAATGCAACTTCAAACGCGGACGGATAACGCGGTTGATACTGCCCACCAGCATCATTAATCCGGTTTTAAAGTAGCCATGCAGCGCAATCTGATGCATTCGGTATAGCGAGATGTACACAAAGCGCGCAATTCGTCCTTCAATCATCATTGAACCGCGCGTCAGGTTACCCATCAGGCTACCGACGGTGGAGAAGTTGGACAGTGATACCAACGAACCGTGATCCTTATACTGATAATTTTTCAGCGGTTTACCGTTCATCTGCGCCAGAATGTTGTTCATTGCGCAGGTCGCCATCTGATGTGCGGCCTGAGCGCGCGGCGGTACAAAGCCCCCTTCCGGACGCGGGCATGACGCACAGTCACCAATAGCGTAAATGTCTGGATCGCGCGTGGTTTGCAGCGTCGGTTCCACCACCAGTTGGTTGATACGGTTGGTTTCAAGACCACCAATATCTTTCAGGAAATCTGGTGCTTTTATCCCGGCAGCCCACACCATCAGATCGGCCTGAATATATTCACCATCTTTAGTGTGCAAACCGCCTTCATCGGCACTGGTAACCATAGTTTGCGTCAGCACGCGAACGCCCAGTTTCGTTAACTCATTGTGAGCCGCAGCAGAGATACGCGGCGGTAACGCTGGCAAAATTCGCTCTCCCGCTTCCACCAGAGTAACGTTCAGGGCTTCGTTGGTCAGCCCTTTGTAACCGTAACTGTGCAGTTGTTTCACGGCATTGTGCAATTCGGCAGAGAGCTCTACGCCGGTCGCGCCGCCGCCAACAATCGCAATATTCACTTTGCCATTGGCGCCCAGGTTAGCAGAAAACTTCAGGAACAGATTCAGCATCTCCTGATGGAAACGACGTGCCTGATGCGGGTTATCAAGGAAAATGCAGTTCTCTTTTACGCCCGGCGTGTTGAAATCGTTAGAGGTGCTACCCAGCGCCATCACCAGCGTGTCGTAAGCAATTTTCCGCTCTGGAACTAACAATTCACCTTTTTCGTCGCGCAGTTCAGCAATGGTGATTGTTTTCGCTTCACGATCGATATCAACCACAGATCCCAGCTGAAACTGGAAACCATGATTACGCGCATGGGCCAGATAGCTCAGCGCATCAACGCCTTCATCGAGCGATCCGGTCGCCACTTCGTGCAGCAACGGTTTCCACAGGTGGCTGTGGTTACGATCGACCAACGTAATTTTGGCTTTTTTCTTGCGCCCCAGCTTATCTCCAAGCTGTGTTGCCATTTCCAGCCCACCAGCACCGCCGCCGACAATCACAATTTTTTTCAATGGCGTAGTCAACGTGACCCCCTTAAATTTATTAACCAATTGTTAACTAATGGTTATTAATATAGCTCTTAATTAACAACAGGTTACAGCAATGAAAATGTTCTTCGCTATTGAGAATAACATGAATGGTGCATTGGTCATACCAAAATTGATGTTAATCAAGTTTTGTTGCTGAAAAGATAGGCGACTTTACCTGTTGAGATCAAAAAACAGAGTTTATTGTTTATTATTTGAGCTAATTCAGGAGAGTGAGGCGTATATGGAGGGCGTTAGGTAGGCCTGATAAGATGCGAACGGCGTCGCATCAGGCACATTGCCAGTGTCGGATGCGGCGTGAACGCCTTATCCGACCTACAGAATCCGGGGCCGCATCAGGTACCGGCAAGGTTACCTGATGCGACGATGCCAATTAACCGAGGGTTTTGAATGCTTTAATGCGCTGCAAATGCGGAGAGATATTTTTGAATTTGTGTGTCTGCTCTTCGTCCCAGACAATCTCGTAATAATGATGCAACTCTTCAGATGTCCGCTGACTGTTAAGCGCTTCATCGTGACGCGACAAAATCACCAGGCAACGATCGCGATTCTTCTCACGGAAGTTGGTCACACACTTGGTGGCAATATCGGCATACTCTTCCGGGCGATCAATCTTCCCTTCCATGTTCTCATAAGGGAACAAATTGGGGTTGAAGATCACCTGGCGAATATCACAGAGAAAACCAATCCGCTCTGCCCAATAACCGCCCAGACCAACACCACAAATGAGCGGGCGCTCGTCGACGTTCAGTTGCAGCATTTTGTCCACTTCTTTGAGCAAATGCTGCATATCGTGTTTCGGATGCCGCGTACTGTAGCTTATTAGCCGTACATCCGGGTCAATAAACTGCAATTGTAAGACTTTCTCGTGGTTACCCGGACTGTTAGAGTCAAAACCGTGCAAATAGATAATCATCGCTTCCTCACATAAGCCAGGGTTAATGACCTGCCTTCTCTTCCTGCCAGCGTTCATGTAACTGATTCAGACGGGCGCTGATCTCTTTCCAGCGAGCCGAGTCCATCAGTTCCTGTCGCGAAAATGAACCTTTATGATACAAACGTGTAACACGTTCTGCCTTGATCGGTGACAGATTATCTAACACGCTGACGGCCCCTTTACGATTATTGCAGACCAGGATCATATCGCAACCTGCATCCAGTGATGCCTGTCCACGCTCGGCATAACTGCCCATAATCGCGGCACCTTCCATCGATAAATCGTCAGAGAAAATCACGCCGTCAAACCCCAGCTCCTGACGTAAAACAGTTTTCAGCCAGTGGGGAGAACCGCTCGCCGGACGCGGATCAACATCGCTGTAGATCACATGCGCGGGCATAATGGCATCGAGTTTATTTTCGCAAATTAACGTACTGAAAACCGACATATCTTTGGCACGAATTTCCGCTTGCGGGCGTGGGTCGCACGGCGTCTCTTTGTGTGAATCTGCAGTTACGGCACCGTGACCAGGAAAATGTTTACCGGTGGTTTTCATTCCGGCTTCATGCATCCCATCAATAAACCGACTGGCGATTGCCAGGGCTTTTTCTGGGTCGGCATGATAAGAACGTTCACCAATCGCCGCGCTGATATGTCCTACGTCCAGCACTGGCGCAAAGCTGATATCAATATCCATAGCGATCATTTCGCTGGCCATCAGCCAACCTGCCTCTTGCGCCAGTTTGCCCCCCTCTTCCATTCCTAACAGCGCAGCGAATGATTGCGCTGCCGGTAAGCGGGTAAAACCGTCACGAAAACGCTGCACACGTCCACCTTCCTGATCCACCGCCACCACCAGGTGATTGCGTGAAGCTGCGCGGATCTGGCGTACCAGTTCACGCAACTGTGCTGGATCATGATAGTTACGTGTAAAGAGAATCAGCCCTCCCACCAGCGGATGCGCAAGTATTTCGCGCTCTTCCGCGTCCAGTTCATAACCTTCAACATCCAACATTACTGGACCCACACTGCTCTCCTTATTGTTTTATTGATAGCTGCCGCCAGGTGTCATTGGCCAGCCTGATAAATTGTTGATCGCCGGTTTGTTGCCAGCGGTACTCAAACCACCCTGCTTTCAGCATCAGTAACCAGGGAAACCAGCGCCTGACCTGATGCCACAAATGCGCCGGATTAATATTCGCCCGCACGGCATAGTCATTAACTAATTGCCGGTGCTGCTCACTATTTTCCACCCACACCGCCGCCAGTTCCAGAGCGATATCGCCATCACCGGCATACTCCCAGTCGATGAGTTTTAGCCCTGACGAGGTATAGACTAAGTTCCCTGCATGAACATCCATATGCAACGGACTTAATCGTAACGGTTGTGGTTCGCGCGCTTTACGCAGACGTTTTAACAGTCGCAACCATCCCGCTGTTCGCCGCGCCGGATCGCTTCGCTGCCAGTACCGTTCCAGTAACGGCAGCAGGGTTATTCGCCAGCCAAAACGCGGTTGTTGATGCAGATAATACAGCAAGCCTGCCAGTTCGTCGGTATCCGGCAATTGCGTTTTTACCTCGCCGGGCAAATAGTCGACCGCCATCCAGCCACGGAGATAGAGACGTGGCTTCGGTGCAAGGTATGCCGGTAATCTTGATAACGCCCGGTACTGGCGCAGAAACACGGACTGCGGCGCATCAGGATCGTGAGTCTGACGCACAACAAAACGCTGATCCTGATGTTCAATGAGAAAACTCCCGCCGCTAAGTCCACTGTTAAACGTCGCGACGGGGTGATACTGCGGGAAATAGCGCGACAATAACTCGTCGCGCGTGATGGGATTATTGTTGCTGAACGGCACCTTTACCTGACCAGATAATTTCGCCCGTCTGCACCAGCATCAACTGCATTTGCAGGGTCGGAGCGTTAACGTTGCCAGAGGCGCTGGAGTACAGCACGTAATGAGCCCCCACGTTGCGAGCAATACCAATGGCTTTACTACGAGTGCCTAAGCTATCCTGCGGCGACAAACCTAACTGCTGCTTGGCCATCGAAAGCTGCTGGGCGGAAACGAGGGTAAATTTACCGTTATTAGCCAGTGCATTGCGCAGCGTTTCTGTCGCTTCCCCGGTATTCAAAGAACCATTGGTGCGGTTATTGACGCTATCAACCAGCAAGACGCTGCCTGCGGTCACGCCATCGGCCCCAAGCATCTTGCCGACCATCGGCTGCATTGCGCCATTCCAGTCATAATGACGAATATGCGGCGCAGGCGGTGCGGTTTGGTCTTCGTGCTCAATTGGCCCTGGCTGCTCCGGGATCGTCGGCACTGATGGCACTGTGGGTACTGGCTGTTGCGGCTCAGCCGGTTGCTCCGGCGCAGGTTTTACCTCTTCTACCGGTGCGGGTTCACGTGGCCCCACACACCCGGCGAGAAACATCGCCAGCGCGGTGATTAAGGCGTAGCGACTCATTTTTGTCATCAAGATTCACCCCTTACAAATAAAGATAAAGTCTGACTTTGTGCGCCCCAAGAAAATTGGCGCTGCCGTACAGAGTCACCGCTGAACGAGCGGGAATGGTGACGCTGCGCGGCGTTTCCAGAGGGTGCATCTCAAGCCCCCTGGCGTCATACCAGTAAAAACGATAATGAACGGTAACGGGTTCTTGCCTTTCGTTATAAAGCGTCGAGGATGCTGAAGGCTGAATATCAGACGTTGAAAGAACGGGCTTTTCTGCGCTAATGCCCGCTGCCAGCAAAGATGACTCCATCACCAGTGACTGTTCATCATTCACCGGAATTTCCGGATGTGAACGACAACCGACCAGCAATAGCAACGCCAAAGACGCCAGTCCAAAGCATCCTTTTCTCATCGTTACAGGCCTTTATGCGCCAGCATTGGTCCCAACGGACGGCCACCCAGCAGGTGCATATGAATGTGATAGACCTCTTGTCCGCCATGACGGTTGGTATTCATGATCAAACGATAGCCGTCTTCGGCAATGCCTTCTTGCTCGGCGATTTTTGCCGCTACGGTGATCATACGCCCCAACGCCTGCTCATGCTCGGCAGACACGTCGTTCACGGTAGGGATAAGGATATTTGGAATGATCAGAATATGCGTTGGCGCTTGCGGCGAAATATCGCGAAACGCCGTTACCAGCTCATCCTGGTAGACGATATCGGAGGGGATCTCACGACGAATAATTTTGCTGAAAATAGTTTCTTCTGCCACGACATTTTCCTTTTTCAAATTGCCATGCGTTGCGCCATGCTACGCCGCGCTACACTGCGAGTATAGAGTATGGTCGAGTTAAACCTGCTCTTTCAACCTTAAGCCACGATTTATTAAGCAAAAAATCGTTTTACTGCCGTATACATCGCCATTATTCCCATTTTTGCCTATGAATGGGCCGAAAACACCTTTTCTCTTTGGTTTAGATAATAACAGGGATATCGGCTACCAGGCCCTTCCTGCTACCACCAGCATTGCTTTGACAGTTTCCTTCCACTGCCGGGCAAAATTGCTATGCGCAGGTGGAGCTGTTCGTCTGTTATCAGATAACCCCAAACGTCTCATTGCTGGAAATAATCTGCTCGACAAAACCTACGATATCAACGTGAAAGGAACTATCGCCCCGGGCGCAACACGCAATTTAATGATGACCGGTCTGATTAGCGGCTGTAAAAAAGGCAGCCATTCGGCTGCCTTAGTCTCCCCAACGTCTTACGGATTAGTTGTTGCGGATGTACTCATCCATTTCGGTTTTCAGGTTATCGGATTTCGTACCGAAAATCGCCTGAACACCGGAACCAGCAACCACTACGCCCGCTGCGCCCAGTTTCTTCAGGCCAGCCTGATCCACTTTGGACACATCAGCGACGCTAACACGCAGACGGGTAATACATGCATCAAGGTTAGTGATGTTTTCTTTACCACCAAATGCAGCAACCAGAGCCGGTGCCATTTCGCTGGTGCCGGTAGCTTTCGCATCTTCAGTTGCGTCTTCACGGCCCGGGGTTTTCAGATCCAGAGCTTTAATCAGCACGCGGAAGATGGTGTAGTAAACAATCGCATAACCGATACCGACAATCGGGAACAGCCACAGCTTGCTGCTGTTACCAGACAGGACGATGAAGTCGATCAGACCGTGCGAGAACGATGTACCATCGCGCATACCCAGCAGGATACAGATCGGGAATGCCAGACCTGCCAGAATCGCGTGGATGATGTACAGGATCGGCGCTACGAACATGAAGGAGAACTCGATTGGCTCGGTAATACCGGTCAGGAACGAGGTCAACGCCGCGGAGATCATGATACCGCCCACTTTAGCGCGGTTTTCTGGTTTAGCAGAGTGCCAGATAGCAATCGCGGCAGCCGGCAGACCGTACATTTTGAACAGGAAGCCGCCAGACAGTTTACCCGCAGTCGGGTCACCCGCCATATAACGCGGAATGTCACCGTGGAATACCTGACCTGCGGCGTTGGTGTATTCACCAATCTGCATCTGGAAAGGTACGTTCCAGATGTGGTGCAGACCAAACGGTACCAGGCAGCGTTCGATGAAGCCGTAGATACCAAACGCAACTACCGGGTTCTGGTAAGCAGCCCACTGGGAGAAGGTCTGAATGGCGGAACCAATTGGCGGCCAAATAAAGGACAGCACAACGCCAGTAAAGATGGCAGCCAGGCCAGAAATGATCGGCACAAAGCGTTTACCGGCAAAGAAGCCAAGATACTCAGGCAGCTTAATACGGTAGAAACGGTTAAACATGTACGCTGCGATCGCACCGGAGATGATCCCCCCGAGTACGCCCGTATCCGCCAGGTGTTTAGCGGCAATTTCTTCAGCAGGTAAATGCAGTACCAGCGGCGCAACCACGGCCATGGTTTTTACCATGATGCCGTAGGCAACAACTGCGGCCAGCGCGGATACGCCATCGTTATTGGTAAAGCCGAGGGCGACACCAATTGCAAAAATCAGTGGCATGTTTGCAAAGACGGAACCGCCCGCTTCTGCCATAACATGCGATACAACGGCGGGCAGCCAGCTGAAGTTCGCGGAACCGACGCCCAGCAGAATACCTGCGATAGGCAGTACGGATACCGGCAGCATCAGCGATTTACCGACCTTTTGCAGGTTAGCAAATGCATTCTTAAACATAATTGAGAGTGCTCCTGAGTATGGGTGCTTTTAACGTTCTCACGCGTGGCAAGGGGGGGAGAACCTTGCCGTGTACAGGGCGTCTAAGCGCCCTTTATTTATTACACAGAGTAAAATAATTCATTATCGATTTGTTTGACGGCTATCACGTTTCAACTTCGGACCTTTAGCGAAGTTGCACATATTGACAAAATAAATGCCATAATGCATCAAACATGGTTATTCACCGCCCAATTTGCGGCGGTGAACTTTACTCGTTTTAGTAATTAATTACGAGCCTTAAAATAAATTCATTTAACGGATGGATTGAAGGCGGGAAGCGTCGATGTGAAACAGGCGGGCGAAGTTATCGGTGGTTACCTGCGCCAGCTCTTCAACGGCAACACCTTTCAACACAGCCATGTATTCAGCAACATCACGAACCATTGCAGGTTGATTCTCTTTTCCTCGATGCGGCACAGGTGCCAGATAAGGCGCGTCAGTTTCGACCAGTAACCGGTCGAGCGGCACATAACGCGCGGCATCACGTAGTTGTTCTGCATTACGGAAGGTCACAATGCCGGAGAAGGAGATGTAAAATCCAAGATCCAGTAATTTGCCTGCCGTTTCTCTGTCCTCTGTAAAACAGTGTAGTACGCCACCGCAATCCGTCACCTTTTCTTCGCGCAGAATTGCCAGCGTATCGGCGCGGGCGTCACGCGTATGGACGATAACCGGCTTGTTCAGTTCACGACCAATCTGGATATGGTGGATGAAAGACTCTTGCTGACGCACTTTAGTTTCCGGCGTGTAATAATAATCCAGCCCGGTTTCCCCGAGAGCAACAACGCCCTCTTCCGCCGCCAGGCGGCGCAAATCTTCCACATCATAGGGATCGTTCTGGTTGAGCGGATGCACGCCGCAAGAAAATACGACGTTGTCACGTTCACCTACCAGATCCCGCATATGCAGATAACCCGGTAATGTCGTGGCGACCGCCAGACAAAATTTCACATCGCGCGCAGCGGCTTTCGCCAGAACGTCATCCACGTCCTTATGCAAAGATTCATAATCCAGACCATCGAGATGGCAGTGTGAGTCGACTAAAAACATGATGTCTCTCTTAAAGATGAGGAACCGGTAGCACAACGCCCGGTTGCAGGTAATGCTCAATACGCAGTAAAAGATCGGTGATGAGAAGCTCGCGGTTTACGCCAGTGACAGAAATTAACTGCTCACGAGTGTGACAAACATCCCCCAGTATAGCCTGCAGGCGCGCGGGAGAAAGCTGGTTTGCCAGCGCAGCAACAACGCCCGGCACATCAACATTGGTAACCTGCGAAGCGCCATACTTGCGCTTGAGCGCGTCCATCATCAGGGTTGCCAGCCAGTGCAGACGCGCCGGAGCTTGTTCATGATTAAGTGTCGGCAACAGGGAATACCAGTCGCCAGATTGCACACTGTGAGCCAACGCCTGGCAAAGTGTTTCGCGGGCCTGCCAGGTATCTCCCTGAAATAACGCCAACGCCGCTCCTGGCGAACCGGCGCTTAAGCGCAGTGCGGCAAGTAACGCGTCCTGTGACATTGTCACTTCACGTGAAAGCCAGGTCACGGCGTACTGTTCTGGCGGTGGTGCGAGGTAATGTAGCCGACAACGACTACGTAATGTCGCCAGTAAACGTTCAAGCTCCCGGGTAGCAAGGAAAAACCAGGTTTCTGCCGGCGGCTCTTCCAGTGTTTTTAGCAAAGCGTTCGCCGCAGCGTCGGTCAGCAAGGCGGCATCGGTTATCCAGACAACCTTAGCACCGCCTAAACGCGCGTGCTCATTCAGTTTTTCGGTGACTTCACGCACCGCATCAATACCCAGCGCGTTCTTCCCTTTTTCGGGAGCAAGGGTGTAATAGTCGGGATGCGTTCCCGCCTGCATCAACTGACATCCACGACAGTGGCCGCAGCTTTTATGCCCTTCTGGTTGTTGGCACAGGAGGTAACGGCTTAAAGCGTAGATTAAGGCGTCATCGCCCATGCCAGGTAACGCCTGAATGAGTAGCGCATGGTGACCCCTTCCGGCCTGATAGCTGGCTACCAGTTTCTCGAAATCGGGTCTTAACCACGGATACCATCTCATGCGTTATGTTCCTTAACCCAGTGAGTCACGGTGGTGCGAATCGCCTCCATCACTGATTCCAGTGGCTGAGTGGCATCAATGGTGTAAATGCTTTTATCCTGTGCCGCCAGTTCAAGATAGCGAGCGCGAGTACGATTAAAGAAATCGAATGACTCTTGCTCAATGCGATCCAGTTCGCCACGCGCACGGGCGCGTTTTAGCCCCACTTCTGGGGTCACATCAAGATAAAGCGTCAAGTCAGGGCGAAAATCCCCCAGAACAGCATCACGCAGCGTTGCCAGCATATGCTGGTCAATGCCACGACCGCCGCCCTGATACGCCTGAGTGGAGAGATCGTGCCGATCGCCAATCACCCAGGTGCCTTTCGCCAGCGCCGGTTTGATGACAGTTTCCACCAGCTGAACGCGCGCGGCATAAAACATCAGTACTTCGGCTTTATCGGTAATGACTTCATCGCCTACCGATTTGATATCCAGCACCAGGCTTCTTAATTTTTCCGCCAGCTGCGTACCGCCGGGTTCTCGAGTGAAAACCATGTCGCGGATCCCCAGTTGCTCAAGCGTCTCAACCACCACGTTTCGCGCGGTGGTTTTGCCTGCGCCTTCCAGCCCTTCAATGACGATATACTTACTGCGCATTTTTTTCCTTAAGCACTTTCAGGTAATCCTGCACAGACTTGTTATGACTGGCAAGATTGGTATTAAACGTGTGACCGCCTTTACCATCGGCCACAAAATAGAGATACGGCGTTTTCGCCGGATGCGCAGCAGCCTTCAGCGAATCCGCCCCCGGCGTAGCAATCGCGCCTGGCGGCAGACCAGTAATAGTGTAGGTGTTATACGCTGTCGGCGTTTCCAGATCTGCACGAGAAAGTTTGCCATTATAACGCTCTCCCATCCCGTAAATCACCGTCGGGTCGGTTTGCAGGCGCATGCCGATACGTAAACGGTTGATAAATACTGAGGCAACCTGATCGCGCTCGCTGGCAACTGCGGTTTCTTTTTCGATTATCGACGCCATCGTTACCAACTGGTTTTTATCTTTATACGGCAGACCATCCGCTCGCCCATCCCAGGCGCTATCGACCGCTTTCACCATTTTCTTGTGCGCTCGTTTGAGTAACGCGACATCAGTGGTATTAGCGGTATACATCCAGGTGTCTGGCCAAAACCAGCCTTCAATCCACTCCGGATTATCAAGTTCCAGGGCCTGCGCCACGGTAGCGTATTTATCGTCGCTTAACGTGTGCGTGATATAGGGTGCCTCACGCAATTGTTTGAGGTAGTCGCTCAGACGCATCCCTTCTACCAGGCGTAGCGGAAACTGCGCTTCTTTCCCGCTTTTAAGCAATTGCAGCATTTCGCGCACGGTCATCTGCGGCGTAAAGCGATAAGTCCCGGCTTTGAAATGGGAAAGGTCCGGCTCAATACGCAGCAACCACTGAAAGACGCGGGGGCGATTGATGATTTTATCGGCATACAATTGCTCACCGAGAGCCATTCTTCCGGTTCCAGGTTTCAGGGTGAATATCGTCTCTTCTTTAATAAGTAATTTGCTGTCGGCAAGATGGTGAACCTTCCAGACGCCCACACCAGCGGCGATACCCAGTACCATCAGCAATAACAGGATAATCAAAAACACTTTTTTCATGACTAATTCGGGTGCTCACAAAGTGGGGCTAAATATTCATATAGCGTTGTTGACGAAAAGAAGACATCATCACAGGCACGCACAGGCATAACTGGCATCAGCGCATTACAAACCATCACTTCATCTGCCTGCATCACGTCTTCCAACGAGGCTTGCACTTCGGCAATCTGATAGGAGGATTGTGCCAGTAAACGGATACAGAATTGTCGCATAATACCGTTAACTCCAGCCTGATCCAGACGCGGCGTGTAGGCCACGTTGCCTTTACGCCAGAACAAATTAGCTGCACAGCATTCCGTAACCCACCCTTCACTGTCAAGAACCAGCGCCTCGTCGGCGTTTGTCTGCTCAAGATGAGAGCGAATCAACACTTGCTCAAGACGATTAAGATGTTTAATTCCCGCAAGATGAGGATTGCGTCCCAGGCGTACCGGGCTTAGTGCCAGCAGCATTCCTTCTTTGCGTAAGCGGTCGTAATGCGTTGGGTAAGCCGTAACTGAGAGCATGCGCGTTGCCGGTCCGCTGTTTAACGTACTGTACCCTCGCCCACCACTGCCACGACTGATCACCACTTTCAGCACGCCATTTTGCTGCTCTGCCGCCAGAGTCGCCATCTCGTGCTCAAGCTGCGTCCAGAAGTCACAAACGATCATTAATCGCTGACAGGCTTCCTGTAGTCGCGTCATGTGCGCGGATAATAAGCTGACTTTACCGTCGATAATTCTGGCTGTCGTGAAACAGCCATCGCCAAACTGTATGGCCCGATCGTTTGCTGCCAGCGAATCCTGTTTATGACCGTTAATTAAGAACATACCGGCTCCTTATAATAGGATTGTAAGTGTGGCAGCATGTTCACTGCGGAACAAGTCTGAATAAAATCTAAGAAAAAAGGCCCGCAAGCGGACCTTTTATGTAGGTGGGAAATGGCGACTTAGATCTTTTTGAAGATCAAAGAACCATTGGTGCCACCAAAGCCGAAGGAGTTACACAGGGTGTATTCCATTCCGCTGACCTGACGCGCTTCATGCGGCACAAAATCCAGATCGCAACCTTCATCCGGGTTATCCAGGTTGATGGTCGGCGGAACAGCCTGATCGCGCAGCGCCAGGATGGAGTAGATGGACTCTACTGCACCTGCTGCACCTAACAGGTGACCGGTCATGGATTTCGTGGAGCTTACCAGCACACGGCTTGCAGCTTCACCGAAGATAGTTTTCACGGCCTGCGCTTCAGCTTTATCGCCAGCTGGCGTAGAAGTACCGTGCGCGTTCACGTAGCCAATCTGGCCAGGCTCAATTCCTGCGTCACGCAGAGCATTTGCCATCGCCAGAGCTGCACCTGCGCCGTTTTCCGGCGGCGACGTCATATGGTAGGCATCGCTGCTCATACCAAAGCCGACGAGTTCAGCGTAAATTTTCGCACCGCGTTTTTTCGCGTGTTCGTACTCTTCAAGTACCAGCATACCGGCGCCATCGCCCAGTACGAAACCATCACGCTCTTTATCCCACGGACGGCTAGCCGCTTGCGGGTTATCATTGCGGGTAGATAATGCACGTGCTGCGCCAAAACCACCAACGCCCAGCGGCGTACTGGCTTTCTCTGCGCCACCTGCAACCATCACGTCAGCATCGCCATACGCGATAATACGCGCAGCTTGACCGATGTTGTGCACGCCAGAAGTACAGGCGGTCGCGATAGAGATGCTTGGGCCACGCAGGCCATACATGATAGTCAGGTGACCTGCCACCATGTTCACAATCGTTGACGGAACGAAGAATGGGCTGATCTTACGCGGACCACCGTTCATCAGAGATGTGTGGTTTTCTTCGATCAGTCCGAGGCCGCCAATCCCGGAGCCAATTGCGGCACCAATGCGGGTTGCGTTCTCTTCCGTTATTTCAAGGCCAGAATCCTGCATGGCCTGAACGCCAGCGACAATTCCATATTGAATGAAGGCATCCATCTTGCGCTGTTCTTTGCGCGAGATAATGTCCTCACAGTTAAAATCCTTTACTAAGCCAGCAAATTTCGTTGCATAGGCGCTAGTATCGAAATGGTCGATTAGGCTGATGCCACTCTGACCGGCAAGCAGAGCTTTCCAGGTAGACTCTACGGTATTGCCGACAGGAGACAACATGCCCAGTCCGGTCACAACTACACGACGCTTAGACACGTTTGTCCTCCAGGGAGGGAAAAAAATGATTCTAGTGGGACAAAAAAGAAAAAACTCAGGCGGTCGAACGACCGCCTGGAGATGTTCACTTACGCCTGGTGGCCGTTGATGTAATCAATGGCAGCCTGAACGGTGGTGATTTTCTCAGCTTCTTCGTCCGGAATCTCAGTATCAAACTCTTCTTCCAGAGCCATTACCAGCTCAACGGTGTCAAGAGAATCCGCGCCCAGGTCTTCAACGAAAGAAGCATTGTTGGTAACTTCTTCCTGCTTAACGCCCAGCTGTTCGCCGATAATTTTCTTAACGCGTTCTTCGATAGTGCTCATACTCTTAAATTTCCTATCAAAACTCGCTTTCGCGATGGTTTTCGTAGTGTATAAAATGTTGAAAAATTTGCAACTAAATCCCGGCAGGTCTTACCACGATTTTACGTTATTTTGAGGCCATACCCCCCAACAACGCAAATCATTTTGCACTTATTATTACTCATAACCACGCAGACTGCGCGCAACATGAGCATTTTGTGCAAATCGCGGTCAGACCATGTACATCCCGCCGTTCACATGCAAAGTTTCACCCGTGATGTAAGCTGCTTCGTCGGATGCCAGGAATGCAACCGCGTTGGCGATTTCCTGTGCGCCGCCGAGGCGACCCGCAGGAACCTGCGCCAGGATACCCGCACGCTGGTCATCGCTCAGCGCACGTGTCATGTCCGTTTCAATAAAGCCCGGAGCAACAACGTTTACAGTAATACCGCGTGACGCAACTTCGCGCGCCAGTGATTTACTGAAGCCGATCAAACCCGCTTTCGCCGCAGCGTAGTTGGCCTGACCGCCATTTCCCATGGTACCAACCACAGAACCGATAGTGATAATACGACCATGACGCTTTTTCATCATAGCGCGCATTACCGCTTTTGACAGACGGAAAACAGATGAAAGGTTGGTTTCGATAATATCGTTCCACTCATCATCTTTCATTCGCATTAACAGGTTATCACGAGTGATACCGGCATTATTGACCAGGATATCGACTTCACCAAATTCTGCGCGAATTTTTTCCAGAACAGATTCGATAGATGCCGGGTCGGTCACATTCAACATCAGACCTTTACCGTTGGCGCCTAAATAATCACTGATCGCCTGAGCGCCGCTTTCACTGGTCGCAGTACCGATAACTTTCGCGCCACGAGCCGCGAGCGTTTCAGCGATTGCACGGCCAATCCCGCGGCTAGCACCGGTTACCAGTGCGATTTTTCCTTCAAAATTCATGTTGTTCCTCTTTTAAAGCTCGAGCGCCGCTGCCATCGCTGAAGGTTCGTTCAGCGCCGAGGCGGTCAGGGTGTCGACAATACGTTTCGTCAGGCCAGTAAGCACTTTGCCCGGTCCCACTTCATAAAGATGCTCAACGCCTTGCGCTGCCATATATTCAACGGATTTCGTCCACTGAACAGGGTTATACAGCTGACGTACCAGTGCATCACGAATGGCATCGCCATCGGTTTCGCACTTGACATCAACGTTATTCACAACCGGAACGGTCGGCGCGTTAAAGGTGATTTTCGCTAATTCAACCGCCAGTTTGTCGGCAGCGGGTTTCATCAGCGCACAATGAGAAGGTACGCTCACCGGCAACGGCAGCGCACGTTTTGCGCCCGCAGCTTTACAGGCAGCGCCAGCGCGTTCAACCGCTTCTTTGTGACCGGCGATAACCACCTGGCCCGGAGAGTTGAAGTTTACCGGAGAAACGACCTGACCTTCTGCTGCATCTTCACAAGCTTTCGCAATAGACGCATCATCCAGACCGATGATTGCCGCCATTGCGCCAGTCCCTTCCGGCACAGCTTCCTGCATAAACTTGCCGCGCATCTCAACCAGACGCACCGCATCAGCAAAATCAATCACACCAGCGCAAACCAGCGCGGAGTATTCACCCAAGCTGTGACCGGCCATCATCGCCGGTGCTTTACCGCCCTGCTGCTGCCATACACGGTACAGTGCAACAGAGGCAGTTAACAGTGCTGGCTGAGTTTGCCAGGTTTTATTCAGTTCTTCGGCTGGCCCCTGCTGGGTCAGCGCCCACAGGTCATAGCCCAGCGCCGCAGAAGCTTCAGCAAAGGTTTCTTCGACAATTGGATAGCTCGCCGCCATATCAGCCAGCATGCCAACGGTTTGAGAACCCTGACCAGGGAACACAAATGCAAATTGCGTCATGTTTAAATCCTTATCCTAGAAACGAACCAGCGCGGAGCCCCAGGTGAATCCACCGCCAAAGGCTTCAAGCAGAACCAACTGCCCCGGCTTAATACGCCCGTCGCGTACGGCTTCATCCAGCGCACACGGTACAGAAGCGGCAGAGGTATTACCATGGCGGTCCAGCGTCACGACGACATTGTCCATTGACATGCCGAGTTTTTTCGCCGTTGCGCTGATAATACGCAGGTTCGCCTGATGTGGAACCAGCCAGTCCAGTTGGGAACGGTCAAGATTATTTGCTTCCAGCGTCTCATCAACGATGTGCGCCAGCTCAGTTACCGCAACCTTGAAGACTTCGTTGCCCGCCATGGTCAGATGAATTGAATTCTCTGGATTCACGCGGTCGGCGTTTGGCAGCGTCAGCAATTCACCATAACTACCGTCGGCATGCAGATGGGTAGATATGATTCCCGGCTCTTCAGAGGCAGCCAACACCGCAGCGCCCGCGCCATCGCCAAAAATGATAATGGTCCCGCGATCGGTGGGATCGCAGGTGCGCGCCAGTACATCGGAACCGACGACCAGAGCATACTTCACCGCGCCAGATTTCACGTATTGATCGGCCACGCTCAATGCATAGGTGAAACCTGCGCAGGCTGCGGCAACGTCAAACGCCGGGCAGCCTTTGATGCCCAGCATGCTTTGGATCTGACATGCTGCGCTCGGGAAGGCGTGGGTGGCAGAAGTCGTTGCCACAACAATCAGGCCAATCTGGTCTTTATCGATGCCTGCCATTTCAATTGCACGCGTTGCCGCTTCAAAACCCATGGTTGAAACGGTTTCGTTTGGCGCAGCAATATGGCGTTCGCGAATACCGGTACGAGTAACAATCCACTCGTCAGAAGTATCCACCATTTTTTCCAGATCGGCGTTTGTCCGCACTTGTTCGGGCAGATAGCTGCCTGTACCAATAATCTTCGTATACATGTACGCTCAGTCACTTTTCGGTTATATACCGTCACTTGCAAACTGCGAGTTCGCTGGCAGCGCCCTGCTACCGCAGAGTTCCGCTTTTGCCATCGTCCAGCAGCTCAAAACCAGCTGGGTATACAGATTTCAGGCGAGCGGCAATTCGCTGAGGAACTTGTCGCTGCACCGCCTGCACTGCCTGTTCAATCGCGACCGCAAAAGCTCGCTGATTGGCCGCACCATGACTTTTTATCACCGTGCCGCGCAATCCTAACAGACAGGCGCCGTTATACTGGTCGGGGTTGAGGTGACTGAATCGCCTCGTCAGGCTCTTTTGTAGCCAACGCTTTAATAACAGTAGCCACCACGACCGTTTTTTTCCTTCACCCTGAGATTTCAGCAGAGAAAGGAACATCCTGACAACACCTTCCATCGTCTTTAATGTGACATTTCCTGTAAAGCCGTCACAGACCAGCACATCTGTCTTGCCAGTTAATAACTCATTGGCTTCAAGATAGCCGATGTAATTGATAGAAGGGATTGTTTTCAGCACAGCTGAGGCATCCTGAATGCTGTCAAGACCCTTCACTTCTTCTTCACCAATATTGAGCAACGCCACGCGAGGATTGGGAATTTCCACCACCTCTTCAGCCAAAACAGAACCCATAATGGCGAATTGCACCAACATTGTGCTATCACAATCGACGTTGGCCCCTAAATCAAGGACCACCGTTTTGCCCTTTTGTTGATGCGGCAGCACCGTCACCAACGCCGGACGCTCAATCCCCTCAAGGGGCTTGAGTAATAATTTTGCCAGTCCCATCAACGCTCCGGTATTACCAGCGCTGACGCAGGCTTGTGCTCTACCTTCTTTAACCAGCTCCAGCGCCACGCGCATTGAGCTACCGCGACTGGCGCGAATAGCTTGCGAAGGCCGGGCATCACTGGCGATAACTGACTGCGCAGGGATAATCTGCAGACGCGAACGTTGTTCAAAGTCAGCTTTAGCAAGTAATGGCGTGATGGCGTCGGGATTACCGACTAAAAGAAGAGTGAGTTGCGAATTAGAATTCAGTGCCTGCAAAGCTGCAGGCACTGTCACGGAAGGACCGAAATCCCCTCCCATGACATCTAACGCCAGGGTTAGACGTGTCAAGGTATCGTCGCCGCCCGGTTTGGTCTTTCCCCAGTTGCCTGGGGAAAATCCTCACTAAGCTTCATCACGCAGACGCGTGATTACTTAGCGATGACCTTGCGGCCGCGGTAGTAACCGTCGGCAGTGATGTGGTGACGCAGGTGTTTTTCACCAGAAGTTTTGTCTACAGACAGGCTGGTGACTGCGGTCAGCGCGTCATGGGAACGACGCATGCCACGTTTGGAACGGGTTGGTTTATTCTGTTGTACGGCCATGGACCTTACTCCTCAATTACGGTTTATCCCCGATCCAACGGGGAGCACCAATTACTTACGCTTTAAGCTGGCTAATACGGCAAATGGGTTTGGCTTTTGCGCTTCTTCAGGCAGTTCACCAAAGACCATGTCCGCTTCGGACACTTCACAGTGTTCAGAATCATGCACCGGAACTACCGGCAAGGCGAGGATGATTTCATCTTCAACCATTGCAAGCAGATCGATTTCACCGAATTCGTTAACCTCAATCGGTTCATACGCTTCCGGCAGTGCTTCAGCCTGTTCGTCTGAACGCACAGGACTAAAACAATACGTTGTGTAGACCTGATGAGTAAACGGCTTCCCGCAACGCTGACACTCGAGCGTTACCGTCACCTTCGCATCGCCGTTTAACACTGCGAGACGTTGGTTATCGATAGCGAACGACATGGAGCATTCCACATCACTGTCCACACTGACCACAGATTCGGCGACGCGCTCAACCTGATCAGGAGTATAAATACCCTGGTAATCAAGGCGTTTTTGAGCCGTACGAACCGGATCGAGAGTCAGGGGTAATTTTACCTTTTGCATAGGGCGCGCATATTAACTTTGTAACGTCATAGAGTCAAAGAAAAAGGCAGCCTGTGGTTGCCTTTTGCCAATAATTCGCACACATTGCGGGTTACTGCTTTATTTTCGTTCAGTGCTGACCACGAACATCAACCTGCAAAACGAAGCGCATAGTTTAAAATGGCTATCATCAATACGCTATATCTGATGGAAAAAAATATGCCTAAACTTATTTTAGCCTCCACATCGCCCTGGCGCCGCGTCCTACTGGAAAAACTGCAAATCTCTTTCGAATGTGCCGCGCCGGAGGTCGACGAAACTCCGCGCAGCGATGAATCACCGCGCCAGTTGGTGCTTCGACTGGCGCAGGAAAAAGCGCAATCCCTGGCGTCACGTTATCCGGATCATTTAATTATTGGTTCTGATCAGGTGTGTGTACTGGACGGTGAAATCACTGGCAAACCGTTAACGGAAGAAAATGCCCGTCTGCAATTACGTAAAGCCAGTGGCAATATTGTCACCTTCTATACCGGGCTGGCGCTGTTTAATTCGGCGAATGGGCATCTGCAAACAGAAGTGGAACCTTTTGACGTCCATTTCCGTCACCTGAGCGAGGCGGAGATTGATAATTACGTGCGTAAAGAACATCCCCTGCACTGCGCAGGCAGCTTTAAGAGTGAAGGGTTTGGTATTACGCTGTTTGAGCGCTTAGAGGGGCGTGACCCTAACACGCTGGTTGGTTTGCCGCTTATCGCGCTCTGTCAGATGTTGCGCCGGGAAGGGCAAAACCCGCTGATGGGATAATTTTATGGGCCGGACGCGTTTACGCCGCATCCGGCAATTGGTGCTGACTGCCTGATGCGGCGTAAACGCCTTATCAGGCCAACCGCCTACTAGCAGGTTTATATGCTCGCATTAACGCGTGTTACGCAGTTTCTGCAAACAACGCTTCAAACCATCATCCATTGGCGCTTCGATACGCATCACCTCACCGGTCCCCGGATGGGTAAACTTCAGCGCCGCCGCATGCAGGAACAAGCGATTTAACCCCGTTCCCGCTTCAGTCAGTTGTTTATCGAATTCACGGTCGCCGTAACGATCGTCAAACGCTATAGGATGACCGGCATACTGAGTATGCACACGGATCTGATGAGTACGTCCGGTAACCGGGCTACAACGCACCAGAGTGGCAAACGCATAGCGTTCCTCCACTTTAAAACGCGTTTCGGATGGTTTACCTTCCTGGCTCACACGTACAATACGCTCACCGCTTTGCAAAATATTCTTCAGCAACGGCGCTTGTACACTCTTCACGTGTGACTGCCACTGACCACGCACCAGCGCCAGGTAATCTTTCTGCATGCCTTTTTCACGTAACTGCTCATGCAGCGAACGTAACGCCGAGCGTTTTTTCGCCACCAGCAGCACGCCTGAAGTGTCCCTGTCGAGTCGATGCACCAGTTCGAGGAACCGCGCTTCAGGGCGCAACGCCCGCAAACCTTCAATAACGCCGAAACTTAAACCACTGCCGCCATGTACCGCCGTGCCGGACGGTTTATTCAGCACCAGAATATGATCATCTTCATATAAGATGACATCCGCCAGCGCCGCCACTTTTTGCAGATGTGGCGACACCGCATCTTCTTCCCGTTCGGCAACGCGAACTGGCGGAATACGCACTTCGTCGCCAGCTTCGAGTTTATATTCAGGTTTAATACGTTTTTTGTTCACCCGTACTTCACCTTTACGCAAAATACGGTAGATCATACTTTTTGGTACGCCTTTCAGTTGGGTACGCAAAAAATTATCGATACGTTGCCCTGCTTCGTCAGCAGTGATAGCAACGATTTTTACGGATGGAGTCTCTGTTTTCATGGTGGGCGATTCTAAATAGCCAGCAGGATTCGCGCCACTCATTTTTCTATGCTTATATTTAGTTTTGCACCTTATTACTTCGCAGGGTGATCACCTAATTGGTGGTTATTAAACCAATCGCCAGCAAGAAGTGAAAAAACTGTGAGTAAGTGGGTGATAAATGGTAAAAGTCATCTTGCTATAACAAGGCTTGCAATGGAATAATGAGAACGTTTCCGTGTCCAACCTTGTTAAAACAAGAAATTTTACGGAATAACCCATTTTGCCCGACCGATCATCAACGCAGCAATGGCGTAAGACGTATTGATCTTTCAGGCAGTTAGCGGGCTGCGGGTTGCAGTCCTTACCGGTAGATGGAAATATTTCTGGAGAGTAATACCCAGTCTGTTTCTCTGATAATTGCGCTGTTTTTCCGCATGAAAAACGGGCAACCGACACTCTGCGCCTCTTTGAGCTGACGATAACCGTGAGGTTGGCGACGCGACTAGACACGAGGCCATCGGTTCACACCCGGCAAGGCGTTACTTTGCCCGCAGCTTAGTCGTCAATGTAAGAATAATGAGTAAGTTACGATGAAAAGAATGTTAATTAACGCAACTCAGCAGGAAGAGTTGCGCGTTGCCCTTGTAGATGGGCAGCGTCTGTATGACCTGGATATCGAAAGCCCGGGGCATGAGCAGAAAAAAGCTAACATCTACAAAGGTAAAATCACCCGCATTGAACCGAGTCTGGAAGCTGCTTTTGTTGATTACGGCGCTGAACGTCACGGTTTCCTTCCTCTTAAAGAAATTGCCCGCGAATATTTCCCAGCTAACTACAGTGCTCATGGTCGTCCCAACATTAAAGATGTGTTGCGTGAAGGCCAGGAAGTTATTGTTCAGATTGATAAAGAAGAGCGCGGCAACAAAGGCGCGGCATTAACTACCTTTATCAGCCTGGCGGGTAGCTATCTGGTTCTGATGCCGAACAACCCGCGCGCGGGTGGCATTTCTCGCCGTATCGAAGGCGACGACCGTACCGAATTAAAAGAAGCACTGGCAAGCCTGGAACTGCCGGAAGGCATGGGGCTTATCGTGCGCACCGCAGGCGTCGGTAAATCTGCTGAGGCGCTGCAATGGGATTTAAGTTTCCGTCTGAAGCACTGGGAAGCCATCAAAAAAGCGGCTGAAAGTCGCCCTGCTCCGTTCCTGATTCACCAGGAGAGCAACGTAATCGTTCGCGCATTCCGCGATTACTTGCGCCAGGACATCGGCGAAATTCTTATCGATAATCCGAAAGTGCTCGAACTGGCGCGTCAGCATATCGCTGCATTAGGTCGCCCGGATTTCAGTAGCAAAATCAAACTGTACACTGGTGAAATTCCGCTGTTCAGCCACTACCAGATTGAATCGCAGATTGAGTCCGCCTTCCAGCGTGAAGTCCGTCTGCCGTCTGGTGGCTCTATTGTTATCGACAGCACCGAAGCGTTAACCGCCATCGACATCAACTCCGCACGAGCAACTCGCGGCGGCGATATCGAAGAAACTGCGTTTAACACCAACCTGGAAGCTGCTGATGAAATTGCTCGTCAGCTGCGTCTGCGTGACCTCGGTGGTCTGATTGTTATCGACTTCATCGACATGACGCCAGTACGCCACCAGCGTGCGGTAGAAAACCGTCTGCGCGAAGCGGTGCGTCAGGACCGTGCTCGTATTCAAATCAGCCATATTTCTCGCTTCGGCCTGCTGGAGATGTCCCGTCAGCGCCTGAGCCCGTCGCTGGGTGAATCCAGTCATCACGTTTGTCCGCGTTGTTCTGGTACTGGCACCGTGCGTGACAATGAATCCCTGTCACTCTCTATTTTGCGTCTGATTGAAGAAGAAGCGCTGAAAGAGAACACTCAGGAAGTTCACGCCATTGTTCCTGTCCCAATCGCTTCTTACCTGCTGAACGAAAAACGTTCTGCGGTAAATGCCATTGAAACTCGTCAGGACGGCGTGCGCTGTGTGATTGTACCAAACGATCAGATGGAAACTCCGCACTACCACGTGCTGCGCGTGCGTAAAGGGGAAGAAACGCCGACCTTAAGCTACATGCTGCCGAAACTACATGAAGAAGCGATGGCGTTGCCGTCTGAAGAAGAGTTCGCTGAACGTAAGCGTCCTGAACAACCTGCACTGGCAACCTTTGCTATGCCAGATGTGCCACCAGCGCCAGCTCCGGCTGAACCTGTAGCGCCTGCAGCAGCCCCGGCACCTAAAGCGGCACCAGCAACGCCAGCAGCTCCGGCACAACCGGGTCTGTTGAGCCGCCTTTTCAGTGTACTGAAATCGCTGTTCAGTGGCGGTGAAGAAACCAAATCGGTCGAGCAACCTGCACCAAAAGAGGAAGCGAAACCGGAACGCCAACAGGATCGCCGTAAGCCTCGTCAGAACAACCGCCGTGACCGTAATGAACGCCGCGACACGCGTAGCGAACGTACGGAAGGTAGCGATAATCGCGAAGAAAACCGTCGTAATCGTCGCCAGGCGCAGCAGCAAACGGCTGAGACGCGTGATAGCCGTCAGCAGGCTGATGTAACGGAAAAAGCGCGTGCCACTGACGAACAGCAAGCGCCGCGTCGTGAACGTAGCCGCCGCCGTAACGATGATAAACGTCAGGCGCAACAAGAAGTGAAGGCGCTGAATGTTGAAGAGCAATCTGTTCAGGAAACCGAACAGGAAGAACGTGTACGTCCGGTTCAGCCGCGTCGTAAACAACGTCAGCTGAATCAGAAAGTGCGCTATGAACAAAGCGTTGCAGAAGAAGTGGTAGCCGCACCGGTGGTTGAAGAAACTGTCGCTGCCGAGCCTGTTACTCAGGAAGCACAAGCCCCGAGCACTGAACTGGTGAAAGTACCGCTGCCAGTCGTAGCGCAAACTGCGCCGGAACAGCAAGAAGAGAACAACGCCGATAACCGTGACAACGGTGGCATGCCGCGTCGTTCTCGCCGTTCGCCTCGTCACCTGCGCGTGAGTGGTCAGCGTCGTCGTCGCTATCGTGACGAGCGTTATCCGTCCCAGTCACCGATGCCGTTAACCGTAGCGTGCGCATCTCCGGAACTGGCCTCTGGCAAAGTATGGATCCGTTATCCGGTTGTACGTCCGCAAGATGTACAGGTTGAGGAGCAACGCGAACAGGAAGAAGTGCAGGTGCAGCCGATGGTGACAGAAGTCCCTGTTGCTGCCGCTGTCGAGCCGGTTGTTGCTGCGCCGGTTGTTGAAGAGGTGGCTGAAGTTGTAGAAACACCTGTTCAGGTTGCAGAACCGCAACCAGAAGTTGTTGAAACAACGCATCCTGAAGTGATTGCCGCAGCGGTAACAGAACAGCCTCAGGTGATTGCCGAGGCCGATGTTGCCGTAGCGCAGGACGTTGCAGAGCACGCAGAACCGGTAGTTGAACCGCAGGAAGAGACGGCAGACATTGAAGAAGTTGCCGAAACTGCCGAGGTTGTGGTTGCCGAACCTGAAGTTGTCGCTCAACCTGCCGCCCCGGTCGTCGCTGAAGTCGCAGCAGAGGTTGAAACGGTATCTCCTGTTGTATCCGAGGTAATCGTTGAACATAACCACGCCACTGCGCCGATGACACGCGCTCCGGCACCGGAATATGTTCCGGAAGCACCGCGTCAAAGTGACTGGCAGCGCCCAAGCTTTGCCTTTGAAGGTAAAGGTGCCGCAGGTGGTCATGCAGCAACACATCATGCATCTGCTGGCCCTGCGCGTCCGCAACCTGTTGAGTAAAACTTAACTCAAAATGATCAAGCCCTGGCAACCGCCGGGGCTTTTTATTTCAGGGGCAGTGTCTTTGCTGTAATGACATTAGCGTTACATATGTTGTATAATTATTATCCATATAAAGCTGAAGGATTTTTTTATGCCAGCCGCCAAAAACATTCCAGCCAGGCGCGAATCTTTAAATCTGCGCATAAAACCCGCAGAACGCGATCTTATCGACCGGGCCGCTAAAGCCCGAGGAAAAAATCGCACCGAATTTGTCCTTGAGGCCGCCAGAGCCGCAGCTGAAGAGGCGCTCATTGAGCAGCGAATTTTCAGGATGGATTCTGATGATTATCAGCTATTTTTGAATCGACTGGATCAGCCACCCGCGCCCAATTCTGCATTACGCAAAACCATGCAAACACCCGCGCCGTGGGAACAGAAAAAATGATTCAGGCCCCCGAACCACTCCAGGCAAAGCATCAATTCACCTCTTTTTGCTCGGGGGTAGAAACGATGGATAACTGGCTAAAGCAGAGGGCCCTAAAAAATCAGCTTGCAGGTGCATCACGTACATTTGTTGGCTGTGATACTCTTAGCAACGTTTTGGCTTATTATTCGCTTGCCTCAAGCGCCGTCGAAATGCATGTCGCAACAGGACGATTTCGCCGTAATATGCCAGAACCGATCCCTGTTGTAGTACTTGGTCGTTTGGCAATAGATAAATCATTACAGGGTCAGGGTATCGGTCGCGCGATGGTCAGAGATGCCGGTCTACGAGTACTACAGGCAGCTGAAGTCATTGGTATTCGCGGAATGTTGGTCCATGCGTTATCAGACCAGGCCCGCGAGTTTTATCTGCGAGTGGGTTTTGAGCCGTCACCTGTCGATTCTATGATACTGATGGCAACATTGGCTGATTTGCAGGCATGTCTGTAATAGTTCTTTATGCCTCATAGCAAAAAAATGCCCGCCCCGGCGATCCCAGAGCAGGCAGACAAAACATACCCAGTTTCATGATATGTTTTAAAGCGAGCTTATTTGTTGAGCTGGAAAAGCGACAATCCTTGCATATCTGTAAACGCTTTGTACGACGCCTGCAACGCCGTTTGCTGCATGATGTAAGATGAAATAGTCGCATTCCAGTCCACATCAACCAGATCGCTCATCTGCTGCATTTGCCCTAAAGCGCGATCGCTACCTAATGAATCCAGCGACTCCAGTTCATTCAGTTGCGTGCCGAGTTCCGCGCGTACGGTCAGGACATTATTCAGTGAGTTTTTCAGGCCACGGTTGGTTTTATCCAATGCCGCAGCGGCGGTTTCTTTATCCGCTTCGCTATCTGCGACTGGCGTTTTTAGCGCCGCGATGGCGCTATCCAGCATAGCAAACAGGTTAGTTTCAGAATCGCTACCGTCAGGTTCCGCTACCGCGTTGCTGGTGATGCTGTTGAAAATTTTGTCACCTGTATGCCCTATCACCATTGAGCGAGAGGCATCGACCTGCTGCTTAATACTTTCTGTTCCGCCGACATAATCACCGTCAGCCTCACTAAACGGCGCGGATTCTGTTTTATAACCGGCAAAAATGTAACGCCCGTTCCCATCCGTGGTATTCGCCAGGTTTAACAACTGGTCGCGAATCCCCTGAATATCCGTTGCCAACGATGCCCGGTCATCATCACTTAACGTGCCGTTGCTGGCATAAACAATTTTTTCCTGGGCATTCTGGATTGCCGTCGTCACCTGGCCAAGCACGCTTTCTTCCAGCGACACCTTTTGGGTCGCGAAAGTCCGCGCCAGTGTGTACTGGCTGTTTTGCGCCTGCGCCTGGGAGAGAACCACGGCTTGTGATGCTGCAATGGGATCGTCAGAAGGGTTAACGACTCGCTTACCCGTCGACATCTGTTCGCCGTACTTCATCCATTCCGCCTGAGAATTGGTGATACCACGCATATTTTGCTGGTACATCATCTGGGTACTGAAACGCATCTTATCTCCCCTTAGCGAATGTTAATCAGCGCATCAAAAATGGCATTCGCCGTCTGCAGAACCTGGGCATTGGCCAGATAATACTGCTGAAAACGTTGCAGATTGCCGTACTCTTCGTCGAGATTGACGCCAGAGATAGACTGCTGCTGATTAGAAAGTTGCGTCACCACATTACTTTGAGTAGTGCTGCTGGTTTTCAACGTAGCGGTTTTATTCCCGATATCGCTAACCAACGAGGCATAGGCATCGTTAAAGGATTTCCCCCCGCCGACCGTTTTGCCATTAGTTTGCAAATCCAGCAGCGCCTGACCATTGCGGTTGTCGCTTTCACCAGCCGTTTCATCGCTGGCCATGGCGATTTTCGCTTCGTCAGTGATTAATACGTCCATATTGACGATGGCATCGCTTACCGGTTTCAAGGTGAAGCTGTCGTTTGGTTTTGGCGTTCCGGTGAAGGTCAGTTCCAGACCATCAAATGAGACTTTACCGTCGGCATCCGGCACCACCGTAAAAGTGGTATTGCTGGCCAGACGGGTGACCTGCCACTGATTATCTTTGAACGAGATTTTGTAATCTGTCGCCAGCACAGCGGAACTATCGGTTACCGTAGCACCGATCGCGGAGCTACCTTTGTTTTTGCTATTTTCCAGAACAGCGGGCTTACCAATAGCAAAGAAATCCTCCCCTTCTTTACCATTGGCATCATACCCCTTGTTATGTTGGGCATTGAAAGCCTCAGCAAATGCCAGCGCCAGTTGCCCGAGCGTATTGCGCGTCTGGTCCAGGTCCTGAGAACGAAATGTCAGAATGCCGCCCAGCGACCCCGTATTCAGCAATTTCTCTGGGATCTCAATATTTTCCGCCGTCCCATCAACATAAGCGACTGCCGTACGAGAAGGATCGGCACTGGATGGGACTGCTGCAAGCTGACGTGCCGAACTGCCTTGAACCAGCGAGTAACCATTGGCCATGGTGATATTGTAAGTACCGCCATCCTGAACACTGACCTCAACACCAACGATCTGGTTTAATTCACTCACCAGTTGATCGCGTTGATCAAGGAGATCGTTGGGTGAAGCCCCCGCTCCCACGCCTGTTAAACGGGAGATCTGATCGTTCAGGCTGGCGATTTGTTTGGCATAATTATTGATCTGGTCGACGCTGGCACCTATCGCGATATTGACCTGTTTGTCCTGGTCGCGCAGATACTGGTCGGTGGTTTTAAACTGATTTACCAGACCTTCCGCCTTGCCAATCAGCGCCTGCCGCGCAGCCGGATCCTCTGCGTTACTGACCAGCGTTTGCAAACTGGTAAAGAAGTCCTGCATTTGCGTTGCCAGCGACGTGGTGCTGCCAGAGAGCATATTGTCGATTTTCGACATTTGCTCATAACGGGAAGTCAGGCCACTACTCTGGGTCTGGGCCGCACGTAACTGATTGGTAATAAACGCATCGTATTCACGTTGCACGCCAGAAACATAAACGCCATTGCCTCCCCAACCGCCCGCACCTAAGGTACTGTTAGCCTGCGCCATAATGGTGGTTTGTCGGGTATATCCGGCAACGTTATAGCTGGAAATATTATTACTCGCCGTATTTAACGCCGCCTGGGCAGCGTTAAGTCCGCTCATGGCGTTATTAATCAAGCTGGACATGGAGGTTCCTTATAAGCCTTCAATTACCAAGCATTATCGGCAGACACCCGCCGGACTTGAATTATTCAGAACAGATTATCGATACTCATACTGTAGGTTTTGCTCACCTTGTCGCTTACCGATTTCAATTGCTGAATCATATTGGTGAGTTTGCGGGCATATTCAGGATCGGTGGCATAACCTGCATCCTGTAATGCCTGCGCCCCCAACTCGGCGCTGGCAGCGCGAGTCACGGCGGCGTAGCGTGGATTACGGGTTAACAGCCCAACGTAATCTGACAATGCTTCGAAATAAGAACTGTAAACACGAAACTTCGCCTTAACTTTCTTCGCTTCGCCGTTTTCATATTCGGTAGTAGTGATTTCAGTAACAGGCCCTTTCCAGTTACCTGACGCTTTTACGCCAAACACGTTGTAGCTCGGCTCGCCATTTTCGCGACGAATTTGTCGTTGTCCCCATCCTGATTCCAGTGCAGCCTGGGCGAGAATCAGGTGATGTGGCACACCGCTTTGCTGACTTGCCAATTGAGCTGGCTGCGAGAGCTGTGCAAGGAACGCTTTGCTGTCACCAGGCAACAAAGCATCGAAATTGTGCGGTAAAGCTTTTTGCACCATCTGCTTGAGTGCTTTATTTTGAAAACTCATCACCGTTTCAAGTGGGAATTTCATTGGTCCGGCAGGCATTTCTTCTGCTGGCAATGGCTGCTCTGGCGTCATCTGTTCTACCATCATCTCCGCAAGTCCCAGACCTTTGCCTGCTGTCATCTGTTGGGCTATCTGCTGGTCATACATGCTGGTGTAGAGCCGGGTATTCTCGCTGCTGAACAGGCCATCTTTCGGTAAGGCTTCACGCATGCTTTTTAGCATCATCTGCACAAACATCCCTTCCACCTGGCGAGCTACCGGGCGAATATTTGCAGCTGGATCTTCGCCCGCTTTCGCTTTCAGATCGTTAAGTGATTGAGCATCCCAGGCGGCGCTCGCCAGCAGCTTGCTGTCGCTAATCATCAGATGATTTCCAGTTTTGCCCGCAGACATCCCGCGCTTTGCATAGATTGCAGTATGGACATTAAATCCATCGGGGTAGCTCCCAAGGCGTTGAGCGCGCGCACTACGTTATTGAGGCTGGCACTGGAACGCACGCTTTGCAGCGAACCGCCGCTCTGGCGTAAGTCGATCTGCGTTTGTGGCGTTACCACAGTCTGCCCACCACCAAACGGCGTATCTGGTTGGCTGACATTGGCCTGACGATTTACCGTAACCGAGAGATTGCCCTGCGCCACCGCGCAGCTGTCGAGGGTCACTTCACGATTCATCACCACCGAACCGGTGCGCGAGTTAATCACGACTTTGGCATCCTGCGGGGTGACATTGACCTGCATATTCTGGATATCGGCAAGGAAACGCACCTGGGAACTATTACCGCTCGGCACGCGTACCTGAATAGTTCGGGCATCTAACGCCGTGGCACTGCCGAATCCTCGGGTGCGGTTGATGGTATCGGCGATCTGCTGCGCCATCGCGAAGTCTTCGTCATTTAGCTGCAAATTGAGGGTATTGCCAGTGCCGAATTGGCTGGGCAATTCGCGCTCAATAATCGCACCGTTGGTGATCCGCCCGCCATTCAGTTGGTTAACCTGAACGCTGCTACCTCCCGCTGATGCCCCCGCGCCACCGACCAGAATATTGCCCTGCGCCAGCGCATAAACCTGACTGTCGACGCCCTTAAGCGGTGTCATCAACAACGTACCGCCACGCAAGCTTTTGGCATTGCCCATGGAAGAAACCACCACATCGATGGTTTGCCCCTGGCGTCCAAACGGCGGAAGTGACGCTGTCACCATCACCGCCGCGACGTTTTTTAGCTGCATATTGGTGCCAGTCGGAACGGTAATTCCCAACTGTGAGAGCATGTTATTAAGCGTTTGAGTGGTAAACGGCGTCTGGGTCGTCTGGTCGCCCGTACCGTCAAGGCCAACAACAAGGCCATAACCAATCAGCGAGTTTTGCCGTACGCCCTGTACGCTGGTGAGATCGCGAATGCGGTCAGCCTGTGCAACGGTCGCTACCAGCAGAAGAATGAATACAGAGAGAAATTTAATCACCACAGCCTCACTTACATTGGCGACAGGTTAAGGAAGAAACGCTGTAACCAGCCCATGTTTTGTGCTTCGTTAATGTAGCCATTGCCAACGTACTCAATGCGCGCGTCTGCCACCTGGGTTGACGGTACAGTGTTGCTGCCACTGATGGTGCGTGGATTGACCACGCCGGAGAAACGAATAAATTCCGTACCCTGATTAATGGCTATCTGTTTTTCGCCCACCACATGCAGGTTGCCGTTGACCAGCACCTGATCAACCGTCACGGTCAAGGTGCCGCTAAAGGTATTGCTGGCATTTGCCCCGCCTTTACCATTGAAGCTATTACCGCCAGAGGCATCGACGTCGGCACGGGCATTACCAAACAGCCCCTGCAAATAGCGCGGTACAGTATCAAACCCGAAGTTGGTTTTTCCGTCGCGGCTGGCATTAGCAGACGAACTCTTGCTGGCGCTGACATTTTCCTGCAACACAATAGTCAGCGTATCGCCGATATTGCGTGGTCGGCGATCTTCAAATAACGGCTGATAGCCATAATTAATCGGCTGGGCAGACTGAAAAATGGAACCATTGGCGACGGGCGTCGGGCCGGGTACAGGTTGTGCCGTGGTCACCCCCTGCACCAGCGGGGTAGACGGGATCCAGGCGCAGCCGGTCAGTGAAAGCACCAACAAGGTGGAAATGCCGTATTTTTTTCGCATGGCTATCATCTTCAAAAATCAATAAACCGGTAAGTTGCCCTACCGGTATGCTTTAGAGTTGCGTCAGTTTTTGCAGCATCTGGTCGGTGGTGGATACCGCTTTACTGTTGATTTCGTAGGCGCGCTGTACCTGAATCATGTTGACCAGTTCCTCCGCCACGTTGACGTTAGACGTTTCAACATATCCTTGATACAACAGCCCAGCGCCGTTCAGACCTGGCGTGCTTTCGTTCGGTGCGCCGGAGGATTGTGTTTCGGTGTAGAGGTTTTCGCCAATGCTCTCCAGGCCAGTGTCGTTCATAAACGTGGTCAGATTGAGTTGTCCAACCTGAACCGGAGCAGCCTGGCCTTGCTGGGTAACGCTGACCACGCCATCACGACCAATGGTAATACTTAACGCATTCGCCGGAATGGTGATTGCTGGCTGCACCTGAAAACCGCCCGCCGTCACCAGTTGCCCGTTCTGATCCACCTGAAAAGAGCCGTCGCGGGTATACGCTGATGAGCCATCCGGCAGCATGACCTGGAAAAAGCCCTGCCCTTTAATCGCCACATCTTTGCTGTTATTGGTTTGCGACAGGTTGCCCTGGCTGTGTAAGCGTTCAGTGGCGACCGGACGCACCCCCGTACCGATTTGTAACCCGGATGGCAAGGTAGTTTGTTCGGAAGACTGTGCGCCAGGCTGGCGAATGGTTTGATAAAGCAGATCTTCAAACACCGCCCGCTGGCGCTTGAAACCATTGGTACTGACGTTTGCCAGGTTGTTGGCAATGACGTCCATATTGGTTTGCTGGGCGTCAAGGCCCGTTTTGGCGATCCATAATGAACTGATCATAAAATGTCCTGTAGTGGATTGCTGACAAATCGCATATGTCTTCTTGCCGGATGCGGCGTAAACGCTTTATCCGGCCTACAAGAGCTCGCAAAATCAATAAATTGCGATTTATCCCGTAGGCCCGATAAGCTTGCGCTTCGGGCAACTTATGCTTGTCATTTATCCTTTCAATTAACTCATCGACAGCAGTTGGTTGGCGCGACCAGCGTTATCATCGACGCTGCTTATTACCTTCATCTGCATTTCAAAACGCCGCGCACTGGCAATCATGTCGCTCATTGCCGAAATGGCATTGACGTTGCTACCTTCCAGCACGCCCGACATCACCCGTAACGTTGGGTCAGCCTGTAACACCGGACCACGCGAGGCCTGACTTTCCGCACTCAAACGAAAGATCCCATCATCACCACGCTGCACTTCACTGCCCATGGCTTTCACCAGTTTCAACCGTCCTACTGGCGCAACGGTATTTGCCGGATCGCCCGGATTGAGCGCCGAAATGGTGCCATCGGCGGCGATAGTAATTTCCGCCCCTTCCGGCACGGCAATCGGCCCCGCCTCGCCAATCACCGGATACCCCTGAATCGTCAGTTGTCCACCGGGATCAACCTGAATGCTGCCATTACGCGTATACCCCTCGCTGCCGTCAGCGGTCTGCACGGCCAGCCAGCCATCCTGCTGCAACGCAACATCCAGGGGACGCGAGGTGTAATCCATCTTGCCGGACGTCATATCTGCACCTGGCGTAGATGCCGTCACCAGAGTGCGTGTGGGCAGAGAAAGCCCTTCCACCGGTACTGCGCGCAAGGCGTTTAACTGCGCGCGAAAACCGGGAGTGGAGGCATTCGCAAGATTGCTGGCGGTCACCGCCTGTTGATTCAGCGTCTGGCTGGCGGCGCCCATCGCGGTATAGATTGCGTGATCCATCGAGCTATCCCGTCAGCAATTAGCGTAAGTTAACCAGCGTGTTGAGGATCTGGTCCTGAGTTTTGATGGTCTGGGCGTTAGACTGATAGTTACGCTGGGCGACAATCATATTGACCAGTTCTTTGCTGAGATCGACGTTAGACGCTTCTAGGGCGCCGTTGGTCAGTGCGCCAAAATTGCCGGTCCCGGCGATTCCCAGCAGCGCTACACCAGAAGATTGCGTTGCAGACCAGACGTTGTCCCCCTCTGATGCCAGCCCTTCGTTGTTGGCAAAGTTGGCCAGCACAATCTGACCCAGCAATTGGGTTTGTTCGTTCGAATAGTTCCCGACTACCGTGCCGTCATCGTTGATTTGATAACTCACCAGATCGCCCGGTTTGTAACCGTTCTGGGTGGTTGCCACAATATTGTTAGCGCCGGTGTTTTGCTGCATAGAGTTGAGGAAGCTGAGGGAGAATGTCGCAGGTTCCGCGCCGTTAATCGCGCCAGTGGTAATATCCTTTGTTGGATCCGACGTCAGAACACCATTGGCATCAAATTCCAGTGTTGTCGCTATCGTTGCAATGCTGTTTGGGGCACTACTATCCTGAGTGTAGATATCCCAGGTATTATCTTGCGTCTTCACAAAGTAGACGCTCATGTCATGGGCATTACCCTGACTGTCATACACCGTTACCGAACCTTTTTTGTTATAGCTATCGGCATCACTGGCGCTGAATGGCGTAACGGTAGGAAGCGTATCACTGGAGTTAAGGTTAATCTGCATGGACGCCGTGGTCGTGGACTTCGCCGCCATCAAGGTATTTGGAATCGAAATACTGCCTGGATTCGCCCCTTGCTGGATGGTCGGAGGCGTACCGGTTGCCGGATACCCGGTCAACTGTAAACCTTGCATATTCACAAGATTACGGTTTTCATCCAGTTTGAATTGCCCGTTACGGCTGTAAAACACCGAACCGTTACTGTCTACCAGACGGAAAAAACCGTTCTGGCTGATAGCGACGTCCAGGCCACGGCCAGTATTTGTGGTCGTGCCATCGGTAAAATCCTGAGTGATGCCAGCAACTTTTACCCCCAGTCCCACTTTCGAACCAGCAAACATATCAGCAAAAGAGGCCGTGCCGGATTTAAAGCCATAGGTGGCGGAGTTGGCGATATTGTTGCCAATGACATCGAGATTGGTGGCGGCAGCGTTTAATCCGCTAACCGCTTGAGAAAAGGCCATGACTGACTCCTGAAATGTGAAGGCTTAAATTATCTGCCGTACTTCGTCGAGGGTGGTGGTGCCGTAAGTGCCGAGATCCAGCGTGTTACCGTTATTGCCGCGAATCACGCCCTGTACCAGCGCAAACTGCAATGGCTGGGCAACCAACTGCGTACCGCCGTTGCTGGCACTAATTGCCACGTTATAAGAACCGTTCGGCGCGGTCGTACCATCAGTCAACGTGCCGTCCCAGGTGAAACTGTGGACTCCGGCGCTGAGCTCACCAATATCAATGGTGCGCACAACCGCGCCATTTTTATCGGTTATGGTTGCGGTCACTTTGTCTGCGGCCTGTTGCAGCTCAACACCAAACGGCGTGGTGGTGGTCACCGCCCCTTCTTCACTGCCAGTACCGGCAAGAATGGTGGTGCCGGGGATCATCACGCCGTGACCAATCAGGTTGCTGGCCTGTAGCGACTGGCTGTTATCAATCTGCCCGGAAATCGAACCGAGTGTGGTGTTGAGCTTTTCAATCCCGCTGACCGTGCTGATTTGCGCCAGTTGTGACGTTAGCTCGTTGTTTTCCATTGGATTGGTCGGATCCTGGTTTTTCAGTTGCGCCACCAGCAACGTCAGAAAGCTGCTCTGTAAATCGGCGGCGTTACTGCCCGTAATCGAACTACTGCTGGTAGTGCTGACGCCGGTATTTGTCGGATCGGTGGTGGTTACCGCAATGGACATGACTTTCTCCTTTATTGACCGAGCGTGAGGGTTTTCAGCATCATGCTTTTCACCGTATTGAGTACTTCAACGTTGGCCTGATAGCTGCGCGACGCCGACATGGTGTTAACCATCTCGCCTACCACATCGACGTTTGGCATTTTCACGTAGCCCTTCGCGTCCGCCAGCGGATTACCCGGTTCATAGACCAGTTTGTCCGGGGCCTGGCTTTCAATCACGTCAGCCACTTTGACTCCGCCCGTCGCTGCCCCTGGCGCGGCGTTCACCTGGAACACCACCTGTTTTGCCCGATAGGGCTGACCATCTGGCCCCGTCACGCTGTCGGCGTTGGCCAGGTTGCTGGCAGCCACGTTCAGACGCTGAGACTGAGCGGTTAACGCCGATCCGGCGATATCAAAAATATTCAGCAGTGCCATCCGTTAATTTCCGCTTTGTAATACGTTCATCATGCCTTTGATTTGTCCGCTCAACGCGCTAAGGCTCATCTGGTATTGCAGGCTGTTATCGGCAAACTGGGTGCGTTCGCGATCCATATCCACGGTATTGCCGTCCAGTGAAGGCTGGTCCGGAATACGGTATTGCAATTCTGTGGCAGGAGGTGACAACGCCTGTGCTGGAATATGCTGCGACGAGGTCAACGTCAGCGCGACCACGCTGGTTTCATCTCTCCCGCGCTGCATCACTTTTTTAAGTTCACTGGCAAAATCCATATCGCGCGCCTGATAACCAGGGGTGTCGGCATTGGCGATATTTGCCGCCAGCACTTCCTGACGCTGGGCGCGCAGATTGAGTGCCTCTTGTTGAAAACGTAAGGCGGCGTCGAGCTTATCGAGCATATCTCCTCCGCAGATATCAAAATTCTGCCGTCAGCTTAAAGACTTTACGCGCGCGTTATCGGCGGAATAAAAGCAAAATGGGTTGCTATTTATGCCGTTGATGGTCATTGCGTACGGGTACAATTCAGGCTGTGAAAATGGCCGGGGGCAAAAATGCTGACAATAATGCGCTGTGTGGCGATCATCACGATGTTGTTCAGTCCACTTAGTGCGGCTGGCGATTTCCCCTCACAATTGCAAACCTATTTCGTTGCACAACTGGCAGGGCTAAGTGATGAGGTCCACGTTTCTATTCGTACTGCACCCAATTTATTGCCGCCATGCGAACAGCCGCTGCTTTCCATGACTAATAACGCCCGCCTGTGGGGCAATGTGAATGTGCTGGCACGTTGTGGCAACGATAAGCATTACGTGCAAGTGAATGTACAGGCGACAGGGAATTATGTTGTTGCAGCAATACCGGTTGTGCGTGGGGGAAAGCTTGACGCTGGCAGTGTAAAACTTAAACGCGGTAGACTGGATACACTACCGCCGCGTACCGTGCTGGATGCTAATCAACTGGTTGATGCGGTTAGCCTGCGCGATTTGGTCCCCGAACAACCTATACAGCTGACTATGCTGCGTCAGGCCTGGCGGGTAAAAGCAGGACAACGCGTTAACGTGATTGCCAGTGGCGATGGGTTCAGTGCAAATGCTGAAGGTCTGGCGCTGAATAACGCTTCCGTCGCGCAAAAAGCCCGCGTGAGAATGATATCGGGTCAGGTAGTCAGTGGCGTAGTGGATGCCGATGGGAATATTCTTATAAACCTGTAAGCTATTAAAGATTGCCCGTCCATTGCCGATAAATAAGCAACAAATGATAAAGCGCCCTCAATGAGGAATAAACCATGAGTATTGACCGCACTTCCCCCCTGAAGCCTGTAAGCACCGTTCAGCCACGTGAAACCAGTGACGCTCCGGTAGCCAATAACCGCGCAGCAAAAACGACGGCTACCGCCAGTACTAACGTCAAGTTAAGCGATGCGCAGGCAACACTGATGCAACCGGGTAGCAGTGATATCAATCTTGAACGCGTTGAAGCATTAAAATTGGCGATTCGTAATGGTGAACTAAAAATGGATGTCGGCAAAATTGCCGATGCGCTGATCAACGAAGTGCAACAAGATTTAATGAGTAAATAATCAGATGCCGCGTCTTGCTGAGATTCTCAACCAGATGTCTGTGGTGCTTAACGAGCTTAATATAGTGATGGTCCAGGAGCAGCAACATCTCTCTATGGGGCAGTTCACCGGTAGCCAGCTGCAACATATTACAGAACAAAAAAGCTCAATGCTGGCGACTCTGGATTACCTGGAACAGCTGCGTCGACAGGCACCGGATACAGAAATAAGTGAAGATATTGCGCAATGCTGGCAGGAAATCACCGAGAAAACGCAGCAATTGCGCCAGTTAAATCAGCATAACGGCTGGCTACTGGAAGGGCAGATTGAGCGCAATCAACAGGCACTGGAAATGCTGAAACCGCATCAGGAGCCGACACTGTACGGGGCGAACGGTCAGACCTCAACACCCTGGCGCGGTGGTAAAAAGATTTCTATTTGAAGATTTTCTCCGGCCTGCGATGCAGGCCGGAATTCTACGTTAAGCAGTACGACGAGCAAATTCTTTTACTTTGAAGCCCAACACGGCCAGTGCGGCAAAGTATGCTGCAATTCCCGCGACAACGACCGCCATCAAACGCAGTAAACGCCAGGGCATAGTGCCCAACGACCAGTCCGGCATAATATGCAACATGCCTAAAAGCACACCAGACATCACCAGTACCGCCACGAGTAAACGCAGCAGAAACGCAGTCCAGCCGGGTTGTGGGGTAAAGATTTTCTGCTTACGCAGCTGCCAGTAAAGCAGCGAAGCATTCAGACACGCCGCCAGACCAATGGAAAGCGACAGTCCGGCATGTTTCAACGGGCCGATAAATGCAAGGTTCATCAATTGCGTCAAAATCAGCGTGACGATGGCAATTTTCACCGGCGTTTTAATGTCCTGCCGTGAATAAAAGCCCGGAGCCAGCACTTTCACCACAATCAGGCCAATCAAACCTACCGAGTAGGCAATTAACGCCCGCTGGGTCATCAACGCATCAAAGGCGGTAAATTTACCGTACTGGAACAGCGAAACAGTTAACGGACCGGAGAGGATGCCCAGCGCCACCGCGCTTGGCAGCGCCAGCAGGAAACAAAGACGCAGCCCCCAGTCCATCAGACGGTTGTATTCATCGTGATTACCGCTGGCAAAACTTTTCGACAACGACGGCAGCAAAATGGTCCCCAGTGCCACGCCCAGTACACCGGACGGAAACTCCATCAAACGGTCGGCATAATACATCCATGACACCGAGCCGGAGGCAAGAAATGAGGCAAAAATAGTGTTGATGATTAAGGAAATCTGGCTAACAGAGACGCCAAGAATCGCCGGCCCCATCTGTTTCACTACGCGCATCGCCCCGGCATCGTGGAAGTTAATGCGCGGCAATACCAACATGCCAATCTTCTTCAGATGCGGTAGCTGATAAACCAGTTGCAGGATGCCGCCCACCGTAACTGCCCACGCCAGCGCCAGCACGGGTGGATTAAAGTACGGCGCTGCAAACAGCGCAAAGCCAATCATGCTGATGTTGAGTAATGTTGGGGCAAATGCCGGAATCGAGAAACGGTTCCAGGTATTCAGAATTGCCCCCACCAGCGATGCCAGTGAAATCAATAAGATATAAGGAAAAGTAATCTGTAATAACTGGCTGGTAAGTGCGAATTTGTCGGCAGTATCCGCAAAGCCCGGCGCGGTTACCATGATCACCCACGGCGCGGCGAGCATGCCGGCGACCGTCACAACCGCCAGCGCCAGTGTCAGCAGACCAGAGACATAAGAGACAAAGACCCGCGTGGCATCTTCACCCTGCTTGCTTTTATATTCCGCCAGAATCGGCACGAAAGCCTGGGAGAATGCCCCTTCAGCAAAGATACGGCGTAACAAGTTAGGAAGTTTGAACGCGACAAAAAAGGCGTCGGTTGCCATCCCTGCGCCAAAGATTCTGGCGACAATAGCGTCGCGTGCGAAGCCAAGCACACGCGAAAACATGGTCATCGAGCTGACGGCGGCCAGCGATTTTAATAAATTCATCGGTGTTCTAATCCAGACCCACGGCAAAACGCCTGCAAGGCAGGCGCTGAAAGAGGCGAATAGTCTACCTGGATTATGGTGAATTGCTACCGCCAGATGTTACAGGGTTTATTCACTCATCGCATCGCGCCAGATCTTATCAACGATGCGCTGCGCCAGCACCGCCTGTTCACCCGCGATTTGCGGAACTGTCTGATTTTGCACGCATTCAATGAAATGGCGCGCACAACCGACAAATCCACGCTGCTCGAGGGTACTTTGCCAGCCAGGAATCGGTTTATGCACCACGCCCTGCCCACGCTCCTCACGCCATTCACGCATATCGGTGATGTCGATTAATGCCCCTTCAGTCACTGCCAGCACCGCTTCACGCTGACTTCCGGCACGACGATGCATACAGGTGGTGATTTGTAACTGACCTGCCGAAAAATGGTGCTCGGCAAACAGCATTTCGCCAGACTCATTGGTCAGCAACGTACCGCTTTCGAGAGTTGCATTGCCGCCAGACAACCACAGCGCGGTATCAACCACATGCAGATAATCATCCAGCAAGGTGAAATAAAGATCGTGTGGCCCGACGCTATTGGTACGATGTTTATCCATTCTTAGCGAGGCTGCGCTGGCAAGCTGCGTTTTTAACTCACAGTACAGCGGCGCGAAACGACGGTTAAAGCCGACCATCAGTGTCAGTTTTTTGCGCGCTGCAAGTTCAACCAGTCGCTCGGCATCGCGCAGATTTTCCGCCAGCGGTTTATCGACACAGACATGTACACCTGCATTTAATAACGCACTGACCACCTCAAAATGACTGGCGGTGCTGGAGTGGACAAATACCGCATCGCAACTGGCGGCAAGGTTAGATAACGAATCGGCGTAAGGAATGCGCCAGCTTTCACAAATTGAGATGGCTTTCTCACGCGTTGGCGACCACGCCCCCTGTAGCGTCCAGTCAGACGCTGCTGCCAGCACTGGCAGCCACGCTTTTTGCGCGATGCCGCCTAAACCCACTACGCCGATACGTAATTTTTTCACGTTAATCTCCCAGATGGGCCAGCAACGAATCAAGACGCTGTTTCAGTTCTGCCACCTCGATTTCCAGGGCTTCGACGCGGGATTGTAAATCACCACCAACCGCGTCCGACGTTTCTGTAAGCACAGGCTGATCATCCACCTCGCCACTGAAAAGATGCATATAGCGGCTTTCGCGTTTACCCGGTTCGCGAGCCAGACGAACAACAAAAGGCCCATCTTCGCGATTAGCCAGTTGTTCCAGCGTTGTTTCTACTTCCGTCATATCGCTGAATTCATACATCCGCGCCGCGCGACTGCGCAGTTCACCCGGCGTCTGAGCGCCTCGCAACAACAAGGTGGTAATTAATGCGACTTCCGCGGCACTAAGTTTCAGGTCACCAAACTCAGAGTTGCAGAAACGCTGTTCATATTTGGTGACTCGATTACCAAAGCCACTCACCGTGCGCAGATAATGGCGTTTTACCAGATTATCCAGTTGCTCCTGTACCTCGGATTCGCTCAGATTCATTACCGGTTCACGGTTTGTTTTCTGGTTACAGGCCGTTACCACGCCATTCACGGAAAGCGGGTATTGCTCTGGCGTCGTCACCTGTTTTTCCAGCAAACAGCCAATCACACGGGCTTCCAGTGCGGTAAGTTGATACTTCATGAAATTCTCCTTAGCGGCCGGGCGTCCAGTCAGGGGTGGTTAATGCCGTCAGTACGTGATCGCGCCATTTTCCATCAATCAACAAATAATCTTTCGCATAGCCTTCTTTTTCAAACCCCAACCGCGCCAGCAAATCACCGCTGCGTTTATTGTGCGGCATATAGTTGGCCATAATGCGATGAATATGTTGGGTACGTTGCATATAGCGAATGGCGGCGGTCAGAGCTTCAAACATCAGTCCTTTACCCTGCCATTTTTGTCCGATCGAATAACCGAGATAACAGGCGTGAAAAGAGCCGCGTACCACATTGGAAAAATTTGCTACCCCAATAATCTCTTTCTCATCTGGATCAAATAATCCAAAGTAAAAGGCTGAGCCCTGTTTATGAAATTCGTTAATCATGCTTAACCTGGCCTGCCAGCCTGAAGGATAGCAGTGGCTTTCATCGCGCACCGGCTCCCAGGGCTTCAGGAAATGGCGATTCTCTGCGTAATAATCCGCCAGTCGCCAGGCATCACGTTCATGCACCAGACGCACGACCAGTCGGTCGGTGGTTAAGCGCACTTTTGGCACGTTACTGCGATAGCCAAACATTCTATACCTACTCCTTCCCGTAACGTCTTTAATACGCTGTAAGTATTACTATACCTGCGCAACCAGAGCCTGTGAAAAGTCCAAAATACCATTTTCTGCATTATTCACATATTTGATAAAAACTCTCTATCAAAGCGACGTTTTGATAAAAAAATATTGTCCCCGATATGATGGGAAAAATCTTAGCAGCAATGCAGAATAGAAAGTGCTCATCTTTTATTTCCCGGGAGGGGAAATGTCGCGCGTATCGCAGGCGAGGAACCTGGGTAAATATTTCCTTCTCGTCGATAATATGCTGGTCGTGCTGGGGTTCTTTGTTGTCTTCCCGCTGATCTCTATCCGCTTCGTTGATCAAATGGGCTGGGCCGCCGTAATGGTCGGTATTGCCCTCGGTCTGCGTCAGTTCATTCAGCAAGGATTAGGCATTTTCGGCGGTGCTATTGCCGACCGTTTTGGCGCTAAACCGATGATCGTTACCGGTATGCTGATGCGCGCCGCCGGATTCGCCACCATGGGCATCGCCCATGAACCCTGGATGCTGTGGTTTTCTTGTTTGCTCTCGGGCCTCGGCGGTACGTTATTTGATCCGCCGCGTTCGGCGCTGGTGGTGAAATTAATTCGTCCGGAACAACGGGGCCGTTTTTTCTCCCTGTTGATGATGCAGGACAGTGCCGGTGCGGTCATTGGCGCGCTGTTGGGGAGTTGGTTATTGCAATACGATTTTCGCCTGGTCTGCGCCACGGGGGCAATTCTGTTTGTATTGTGTGCAGCGTTTAACGCCTGGTTGTTGCCCGCATGGAAACTCTCTACCGTGCGTACGCCAGTCCGCGAAGGCATGACCCGCGTGATGCGCGATAAACGTTTTGTCACCTATGTCCTGACACTCGCGGGCTACTACATGCTGGCTGTGCAGGTGATGTTGATGCTGCCGATTATGGTCAACGACGTAGCCGGAGCGCCCTCTGCCGTTAAATGGATGTATGCCATCGAAGCGTGTCTGTCGTTAACGTTGCTCTACCCTATCGCCCGCTGGAGCGAAAAGCGTTTTCGTCTGGAACACCGGTTGATGGCGGGGCTACTGGTGATGTCATTAAGCATGATACCCGTGGGCATGGTCAGTGGCCTGCAACAACTTTTCACCCTGATTTGTCTGTTTTATATTGGCTCGATCATTGCCGAACCTGCGCGTGAAACTCTTAGCGCCTCGTTAGCGGATGCACGAGCGCGCGGCAGTTATATGGGATTTAGTCGGCTGGGCCTGGCGATAGGCGGCGCTATTGGCTATATCGGCGGCGGCTGGCTGTTTGACCTGGGTAAATCAACGCAACAACCGGAGTTGCCGTGGATGATGTTGGGCGTTATTGGCATCATCACCTTCCTTGCGTTGGGCTGGCAATTTAGCCATAAACGTGCCGCGCGTCGGTTGCTGGAACACGACGCCTGATTTGATACTCCCCCCTGACTCCTCCATACTGAAAGTGAACTGACAGCCAAATGGAGGAGTCACGTGAAGCTATATATTTACGATCACTGCCCTTACTGCCTCAAAGCCCGCATGATTTTCGGCCTGAAAAATATCCCCGTCGAATTACACGTTCTGCTCAACGACGATGCAGAAACACCCACCCGGATGGTCGGTCAAAAACAGGTTCCCATTCTGCAAAAAGATGACAGCCGCTATATGCCAGAAAGCATGGACATTGTTCACTATGTGGATAAGCTCGACGGCAAACCGTTACTGACGGGTAAACGCTCCCCTGCCATTGAAGAGTGGCTGCGCAAGGTCAACGGCTATGCCAATAAACTGCTGTTGCCGCGTTTTGCCAAATCGGCGTTTGATGAGTTTTCTACTCCCGCCGCACGCAAATACTTCATCGACAAGAAAGAGGTCAGCGCGGGTAATTTTGCCGAGCTTCTCTCACATTCTGATGGGTTAATTAAAAATATCAGCGATGATTTACGCGCACTGGATAAACTCATCGTCAAGCCAAACGCCGTGAATGGCGAGCTTTCGGAAGATGACATTCAACTTTTTCCGCTGCTGCGTAATCTGACGCTGGTTGCCGGAATAAACTGGCCAAGCCGCGTCGCTGATTACCGCGATAACATGGCCAAACAGACGCAAATCAATTTGCTATCATCAATGGCGATTTAATCCTGGCCTGCCGCGGCAGCCTGTATTCGCGGGTTGCCGCTGTTTTCAGTTTTTTCTGCTGGCGAGTTTATCGCTGGTGACACATGCTGCGTTGTGTCAGGATATTGACGCAGATTTCATGTCGAGGACTACCATGAACAAGTTTTTATTTGCCGCTGCATTAATCGTCAGTGGCCTGCTCGTTGGCTGTAATCAACTCACCCAATACACCATCACCGAACAAGAGATTAACCAGTCGCTTGCGAAACATAATAATTTCTCAAAAGATATCGGTTTGCCCGGCGTGGCTGACGCCCATATAGTTCTGACAAACCTGACCAGCCAAATTGGTCGTGAAGAACCTAATAAGGTTACCCTAACCGGGGACGCCAATCTGGATATGAACTCTCTGTTCGGTAGCCAAAAAGCAACCATGAAACTGAAGCTGAAAGCGCTGCCTGTGTTTGATAAAGAGAAAGGCGCCATCTTCCTGAAAGAGATGGAAGTGGTCGACGCGACCGTGCAGCCGGAAAAAATGCAAACCGTGATGCAAACGTTACTTCCCTATTTGAATCAGGCATTACGCAATTACTTTAACCAGCAGCCGGCTTACGTCCTGCGCGAAGATGGCAGCAAAGGCGAAGCAATGGCTAAAAAACTGGCAAAAGGCATTGAAGTGAAACCAGGTGAAATAGTCATTCCGTTCACTGATTAATTACGAGGGCGTATTTGCGCCCTTTATTTTTCGTGCAAAGGAAAACGTTTCCGCTTATCCTTTGTGTCCGGCAAAAACATCCCTTCAGCCGGAGCATAGAAATTAATGACTGCACCATCCCAGGTATTAAAGATCCGCCGCCCAGACGACTGGCACCTTCACCTCCGCGATGGCGACATGTTAAAAACTGTCGTGCCGTATACCAGCGAAACCTATGGTCGGGCCATCGTTATGCCCAATCTGGCACCGCCTGTAACAACAGTTGAGGCTGCTGTGGCTTATCGCCAACGTATCCTTGACGCCGTACCGGACGGACACGATTTCACCCCGCTGATGACCTGTTATTTAACAGACTCGCTGGACCCCAATGAGCTGGAGCGTGGATTCAACGAAGGCGTGTTCACCGCCGCAAAACTTTACCCCGCGAACGCCACCACCAACTCCAGCCACGGCGTGACGTCGGTTGACGCAATCATGCCAGTACTTGAGCGCATGGAAAAAATCGGTATGCCGCTGCTGGTGCATGGTGAAGTGACCCATGCTGACATCGACATTTTTGACCGTGAAGCGCGTTTTATTGAGACGGTCATGGAGCCACTACGCCAGCGCCTGACCGCGCTGAAAGTTGTTTTTGAGCACATCACCACCAAAGATGCTGCTGACTATGTTCGTGACGGAAATGAACTATTGGCCGCCACCATTACTCCCCAGCATCTGATGTTTAACCGTAACCATATGCTGGTTGGCGGTGTGCGTCCGCATCTCTACTGTCTGCCGATCCTCAAACGCAATATTCACCAACAGGCGCTGCGTGAGCTGGTCGCCAGTGGTTTTGATCGCGTTTTTCTGGGTACCGATTCCGCACCACATGCCCGTCATCGTAAAGAGAGTAGCTGCGGCTGTGCAGGTTGCTTTAATGCGCCATCGGCGCTGGGTAGTTACGCCACCGTATTTGAAGAGATGAATGCACTACAGCATTTTGAAGCATTCTGTTCTTTAAACGGGCCGAAATTCTATGGATTACCGGTCAATGAATCGTTTATTGAGCTGATACGCGAAGAACAGCAAATTGCTGATAGCATCGCTCTGACAGACGACACGCTTGTTCCTTTCCTGGCAGGGGAAACTGTACGTTGGTCTTTTAAGCAATAAAAAACGTAGCCACCTGTTGTCTTTAGCTTATTTTGCCTGTATAAATAACCAGTATATTCAACAGGGGGCTATTATGCGAATTGAAGTCACCATAGCGAAAACTTCTCCACTACCCACTGGGGCCATTGACGCGCTGGCGGGTGAACTTTCTCGTCGTATTCAGTATGAGTTTCCGGACAATGAAGGTCACGTATCGGTACGATATGCTGCGGCAAATAATTTATCGGTTATTGGCGCAACAAAAGAAGATAAACAGCGCATTAGCGAAATTCTACAAGAAACGTGGGAAAGCGCCGATGACTGGTTTGTTAGCGAATAATATGCAGTGATGTTTGTTTTTGCCGGGTCGCCCCGGCTTTTTTATATTTTAAGATTGTTTGTACAAATTTTACACTCCCTCAAAATAATTGCACAATATGCTAAAAAAATATGAACGACATGCTGTTTTATTGTTCATATAAATCTTAAAAGCAAAAAAATATCTCACTACCCCTTTAAAATTTCGGTGAATACCCATATTTATTGATATACTGAAGTTGCTTCAGATAAAAACGCATTGAACCTCGAATAACGTTGTCTAGTAACACGAATTAGGGGGCCATGATGGAAAAAAACAATGAAGTCATTCAGACTCATCCGCTCGTAGGGTGGGACATCAGCACCGTTGATAGCTATGATGCGCTGATGTTGCGTTTGCACTACCAGACCCCAAATAAGTCCGAGCAGGAAGGGACTGAAGTTGGTCAGACACTCTGGTTAACTACTGATGTTGCCAGACAATTTATTTCGATATTAGAAGCAGGAATCGCCAAAATTGAATCTGGTGATTTCCATGTCAATGAGTATCGGCGTCATTAACATGACATGACCATCCACCCAAAAGGCACCTTAACGGTGCCTTTACCATTTCTGGGTTGTATATCGTTTGTTACTTATTTACTCTGCTTAAACCATGAGAGCAGAGAGAAAAAAATGAAATACGATCTCATCATTATTGGCAGCGGTTCCGTAGGCGCTGCAGCCGGGTATTATGCCACCCAGGCCGGTTTGAAAGTGCTGATGACCGACAGCCATATGCCGCCACATCAACACGGCAGCCACCACGGAGATACGCGATTAATTCGCCATGCTTATGGCGAAGGCGAAAAGTATGTCCCGCTAGTACTCCGTGCGCAAACCCTGTGGGAAGAACTCTCCCGTCACAACGAAGAAGACCCCGTTTTTGTGCGCTCCGGCGTCATCAACCTCGGCCCTGCCGACTCCGAGTTTCTCGCCAATGTCGCCCACAGCGCGGAACAATGGCAACTCAACGTCGAAAAACTGGATGCACAGACAATTATGGCCCGCTGGCCGGAAATACGCGTCCCTGACAACTATATCGGGCTATTTGAGGCCGATTCCGGTTTTTTACGCAGCGAACTGGCGATTAAAACCTGGATCAAACTGGCGAATGAAGCTGGCTGCGCACAACTGTTTAACTGTCCGGTCACCGCAATTCGTCATGACGATAACGGCGTAACTATTGAAACGGCGGACGGCGAGTACCAGGCGAAGAAAGCGATCGTCTGTGCAGGTACCTGGGTAAAAGAGCTGCTACCAGAACTGCCCATCCAGCCCGTACGTAAAGTATTCGCCTGGTATCAGGCCGATGGCCGCTATAGCGTGAAGAATAAATTCCCGGCCTTTACCGGTGAATTGCCCAATGGCGATCAATACTACGGTTTTCCGGCGGAAAACGATGCTCTGAAGATTGGGAAACATAACGGTGGTCAGGTCATTCATTCAGCGGATGAACGTGTTCCGTTTGCGGAAATCGATAGTGACGGTTCCGAAGCTTTCCCATTCTTACGTAGTGTGTTGCCAGGTATCGGCTGCTGCCTGTATGGCGCTGCTTGCACCTATGATAATTCGCCTGACGAAGATTTTATTATCGATACCCTACCAGGACACGCTAATACGCTACTGATTACCGGCCTGAGTGGGCATGGCTTTAAATTTGCTTCGGTATTAGGGGAAATAGCCGCTGATTTTGCGCAAGACAAAAAAATCGATTTTGATTTAACGCCATTCCGGCTTTCCCGCTTCCAATAATCATCATCACGGCCTCTAAGTTGAGGCCGTTTTTACAGGAGCTTTTAATGCGTCGCCTGGTGAACTATCTCATCAATAATATTCGCGAACATCTCATGCTTTATCTTTTTCTCTGGGGGGTATTGGCGATTATGGATCTGATCTATGTGTTTTATTTTTAATCGCCAGGCGCTGACACAAACTGACAAAAATTTAATTTCCCTTTCATTTGGCGTGAAAATTTGAATAAGCTTATTCCAGTCGCAACAGCATTCACCAGACATCCCTCAGCCTGGAACCACTAAACTTATGAAGATTCTTTCATTATTAAATCAAAATTATTGAAATAAAAATAAATATCATTCGGATTGTTGTTTTTAAGTTGCAATTCATCTCGTGACAGGCCATTTTCATTACCTCGTGAATATGTTCTGGATGCAGTTATGCAATTCATAAATTCCCCTCAACGCTATGGTGTTATTTCTGCCGCTTTACATTGGCTAACGGCAATTATTGTCTATGGCATGTTTGCTTTAGGTTTGTGGATGGTAACGTTAAGTTATTACGACGGTTGGTATCATAAGGCGCCAGAGTTGCATAAAAGCATCGGTATTCTATTAATGATGGGGCTGGTTATTCGCGTTCTCTGGCGTTTAATTTCTCCTCCGCCTGGCCCACTGAAAAGCTATTCCCCCGGTATACGTTACGGAGCGAAAGCAGGCCATCTGGCACTTTATCTTTTGCTCTTTGCTATTGGCTTGAGCGGCTACCTTATTTCGACCGCCGATGGCAAACCCATCAGCATCTTTGGTTGGTTTGAAATCCCCGCAACGCTTGCCGACGCAGGCACGCAAGCTGACTTAGCAGGCGCTCTACATTTCTGGTTTGCCTGGAGTGTCGTCGTCCTGTCAGTTATGCACGGATTTATGGCGCTGAAACATCATTTCATCGATAAAGACGACACCCTGAAGCGCATTCTGGGAAAGTCGTCATCTGACTATGGAGTATAAAAAATGAAAAAAAGCCTGCTTGGTTTAACCTTCGCTTCCCTGTTGTTCTCTGCCGGTTCAGCTATCGCTGCCGATTACAAAATTGACAAAGAAGGCCAGCACGCCTTTGTCAATTTCCGCATTCAACATCTGGGCTACAGCTGGGTTTACGGCACTTTTAAAGATTTCGACGGTACTTTTACGTTTGATGAAAAGAATCCGGCTGCCGATAAAGTCAATGTCACCATTAACACCACCAGCGTAGATACCAACCATGCCGAGCGCGATAAACATCTGCGCAGCGCGGATTTCCTCAACACAGCAAAATATCCGCAGGCAACCTTTACGTCCACTAGCGTAAAGAAAGACGGTGACGAGCTGGATATCACAGGTGATCTGACACTGAATGGCGTAACTAAACCAGTAACGCTGGAAGCGAAGTTGATTGGTCAGGGCGACGACCCATGGGGTGGTAAACGTGCAGGCTTCGAAGCTGAAGGTAAAATTAAGCTGAAAGACTTCAATATCAAGTCAGATTTAGGTCCGGCCTCTCAGGAAGTTGATCTGATTATTTCGGTGGAAGGTGTACAGCAGAAATAATGCTGAAATGTTGCCGGATGGCGCGCATCCGGCAATGATGTTTATTCCGCAGGATCAGGTATGCCCAGTGTCGTATTCAGGCGTCCCCGCGACTTATTGAAGATTTTATTGCCATTTTCTCGCCCGGCTCGACGGCGTCGTTGTTCTTCTGGCGGTAATGCGCTCTCTTCGCAGCAAATCTCACTACAACACCCCTTGAATTTCTCAGCACACGTCGGACACTGGATAAACAGCAAGTGACAGCCATCATTTTTACAGTTGGTATGGCTGTCGCATGGCGTGCCGCACTGATGGCAATGTGCAATAATTTCATCAGAGATGCGCTCGCCCATCCGTTCGTCAAAAACGAAATTTTTGCCAACAAAACGCACTGGTAAGCCTTGTTCACGCGCCTTACGGGCGTATTCAATAATGCCGCCTTCAATATGCCAGACTTTATTAAAGCCGTTATGCTTCATCCAGGCACTGGCCTTTTCGCAACGAATGCCACCAGTGCAGTACATGACGATTTTTTTATCTTTATGCGTCTGCATCATCTCAACCGCCTTCGGCAGTTGTTCACGAAAGGTATCAGCCGGAATTTCCAACGCATTTTCGAAATGACCGACTTCATATTCATAGTGGTTGCGCATGTCGATAAACAGCGTATCGGGATCATCAAGCATGGCATTCACTTCCGCCGCTTGCAGATATTCCCCGACATTGGTGGCATCAAATTGAGGATCGTCAATCCCGTCGGCGACAATCCGCTCGCGGACCTTCATGCGCAGCACCCAGAAGGATTTCCCATCATCATCCAACGCGATATTCAGGCGTAAACCATCTAACGCAGGATCAAAAGCATAAAGCTGTGCACGAAATGTCTCGACGTTGCTCGCTGGTACACTAATTTGCGCGTTGATCCCCTCATGTGCCAGATAGACCCGGCCAAAAACACTCAACGAAGCAAATAGCTGATATAAAGCATCGCGGGTCACTTTAGGATCGGCAATATGGAAATATTTATAAAACGAAATGGTGGTGCGCGGTTCACTCTCGGCCAGCATTTTGGCTTTCAGTGCGTCGTTGGAAATTCGGTTGTGTAACACTGGCATGGTGTACGGTTCCTGCGAGGTGGGAAAGTAAAATCCGGCGCATGATATAGCAATAATCGCAAATTAACATCCACACATTTTACGCTACATTTGCGCATTAAAAATTATTAATAGTTTACATGTGCGGCATTTTCGCCCAGTCTTCAGCCTCAAATTTTGGTTGAGGGCGAAAAAATGCGACAATACATACAATTGCCCATATAGGTTGAAAGACAGGATTGATATGACGAATCTACCCAAGTTCTCCACCGCACTGCTTCATCCGCGTTATTGGTTAACCTGGTTGGGTATTGGCGTACTTTGGTTAGTCGTTCAGTTACCCTACCCAATCATCTACCGCCTTGGCATTGCGACGGGGCGACTGGCGTTACGTTTAATGAAACGACGCGCCAAAATTGTGCATCGCAACCTGGAACTGTGCTTCCCGGAAATGAGCGAACAAGAGCGCCAGCAGATGGTGATTAAGAATTTTGAATCCGTTGGCATGGGACTGATGGAAACCGGCATGGCATGGTTCTGGCCAGAAAGTCGGGTTGCCCGCTGGACGGAAGTTATCGGCATGGAGCATGTCCGTGACGTGCAGGCGCAAAAGCGTGGCATCCTGTTAGTTGGCATCCATTTTCTGACGCTGGAACTCGGTGCACGACAATTTGGAATGCAGGAGCCGGGGATCGGGGTTTATCGCCCGAATGACAATCCATTGATCGACTGGCTGCAAACCTGGGGCCGCCTGCGTTCGAATAAATCGATGCTCGATCGCAAAGATTTAAAAGGGATGATTAAAGCCCTGAAAAAAGGTGAAGTCGTCTGGTATGCGCCGGATCACGATTACGGTCCGCGCTCGAGCGTTTTTGTGCCGTTGTTCGCCGTTGAGCAGGCGGCAACCACTAGCGGCACCTGGATGTTGGCACGAATGTCCGGCGCATGTCTGGTGCCATTTGTCCCTCGTCGTAAGCCGGACGGCAAAGGTTATCAGTTGATCATGCTGCCGCCAGAGTGTTCACCGCCTCTGGATAACGCTGAAACCACCGCCGCATGGATGAACAAAGTGGTTGAAAAATGCATCATGATGGCGCCAGAACAATACATGTGGTTGCATCGCCGCTTCAAAACGCGCCCGGAAGGCGTACCTTCACGTTACTAACCTTCTTTATGCCGGATGCGCAGCATCGCATCCGGCACATCAGCATCAAATCCCCTGATTTAGCGATAAAAGCTCTCTGCATTGCGTCACTTATAAGTCAGGCGCATAATTAGTGTGCTTATCTTTTATTCTCTTGTTCACCGCGCCCTGGCGCACCAACAGCGGATTGCTATGTCACCCTGTGAAAATGACACTCCCATAAACTGGAAACGAAACCTGCTCGTTGCCTGGCTTGGCTGTTTTCTTACCGGCGCCGCCTTCAGTCTGGTAATGCCGTTCTTACCCCTCTACGTTGAGCAACTTGGCGTTACGGGCCACTCGGCGCTAAATATGTGGTCAGGGATTGTCTTCAGTATTACCTTTCTATTTTCCGCCATTGCTTCTCCGTTCTGGGGAGGATTAGCTGACCGAAAAGGTCGAAAAATTATGCTCCTGCGCTCTGCCCTCGGGATGGGTATCGTGATGGTGCTGATGGGGGTAGTGCAAAATATCTGGCAATTTCTGATCCTGCGAGCATTGCTGGGTCTGCTCGGTGGATTTGTCCCTAATGCCAACGCACTAATCGCCACTCAGGTCCCACGCAATAAAAGCGGCTGGGCGCTGGGTACGCTCTCTACCGGTGGCGTTAGCGGCGCGCTGCTCGGCCCCATGGCTGGCGGCCTGCTCGCCGATAACTACGGCTTACGTCCGGTATTTTTTATTACCGCCAGTGTGCTAATACTCTGCTTTTTCGTCACCCTATTTTGTATCAAAGAGAAATTCCAGCCAGTCAGCAAAAAAGAGATGCTGCACATGCGGGATGTCGTGACATCGCTTAAAAACCCGAAGCTGGTACTTAGCCTGTTTGTCACAACATTAATCATCCAGGTCGCCACCGGTTCAATCGCGCCAATCCTGACACTCTATGTCCGCGAACTGGCGGGGAATGTCAGTAATGTTGCTTTTATCAGTGGCATGATTGCCTCGGTCCCCGGTGTGGCTGCGCTACTTAGCGCGCCACGACTTGGCAAACTGGGGGATCGTATCGGGCCAGAGAAGATCCTGATAACGGCGCTGCTCTTTTCTGTGCTGCTGTTAATCCCTATGTCTTACGTCCAGACACCATTCCAACTGGGGGTTTTACGCTTTTTACTCGGGGCCGCCGATGGTGCGTTACTCCCCGCAGTACAAACGCTACTGGTTTATAACTCAACAAACCAAATCGCCGGACGAATTTTCAGCTACAACCAGTCATTTCGTGATATTGGCAACGTTACGGGACCATTGATGGGCGCGGCTATCTCAGCAAACTATGGTTTCCGCGCAGTGTTTCTGGTCACCGCAGGAGTTGTGTTGTTTAACGCGGTTTATTCCTGGAACAGTTTGCGTCGCCGCCGATTGCCCCAAGTGACAGGCTGATTTTTCGCCTTTCATACTTGCAAAAGCGCATAATCAGCTATTCTTTCCCTGAATACATCATCAAATCAAAGGGAGAATCGTGATGACTATGTACGCAACGCTTGAAGAAGCCATTGATGCCGCACGGGAAGAATTTCTTGCTGACAACCCCGGAATTGATGCAGATGAAGCAAATGTGCAACAGTTCAATGTCCAGAAATACATTCTGCAAGATGGCGACATTATGTGGCAGGTTGAGTTTTTTGCTGATGAAGGCGAAGAAGGTGAATGTCTGCCAATGTTCAGCGGTGAAGCTGCACAAAGCGTCTTTGACGGCGATTATGATGAAATTGAAATCCGCCAGGAATGGCAAGATGAAAATACGCTGCATGAATGGGACGAAGGCGAATTTCAGCTTGAGCCGCCTCTGGATACTGAAGAAGGACACGCTGCCGCCGATGAATGGGATGAGCGTTAATTACTCATATGGCCCATGTTGAATATCAATGGGCAGGAGTAAGGTATCAAAGACGAGGGACAACGGCAGATCGAGGATCGTAACATAGCGCCATGCGGAGTCACGAACATCCCATTGCACTCCGGGATAATATTGATTGCCATGCCCCTGCCCCGGTAAAGTGCGGCTAATGATGCTGCCACAGCCACTCAGTAAGGTAACCATGATGCCTACCACAATGAAACGCATTTGATACCTCTTTCCTAAAAAAATACCGGCATTACGCCGGTATTTTTATTGGCTCGTTGTTTTTGCCGGATGCGGCGTGAACGCCTTATCCGACCTACAAAATCTTGCAAACTCAATATTTTGCAGGAACGATGTAGGCCTGATAAGCGTAGCGCATCAGGCAACTACGTTTTTATTGCGAAGCCGCATCCGGGTTACGCAATGCCTGTGGATTCAGCTTAATCCCTTCATAGTAACTCACCCATGAAGAATATTTCTCCGGAGAGTTCCATACGCGGAAATGCAAACGTGCCATCGTTACCGGATCGCTCAAAAGCACCAGACGACGATCGCGGTTCAGCTTCTCTGGCGTCTCGTTCAGCGCCTGTTCAACGTGGCGGTCACGGGCGATTTCCAGCACCTTACTGGCGCGGTGACGAGCGGTCGCCATTGCCGTTGCCAGGGCGTTAAACGACGGGTTAAATACCGCGTGCATAAAGCCATCGTCGAGAGAACGTTGACGGTTCATCTCAAGGAAATGATCGGTATCTACCAGCACCTGCGGCGGTGAATACTCTTCCGGGATCAGGAACAGTTTCCAGCGTTTAGCACGCAGCCCCACGGTCGCACGACTGGAGATCACCGAAACAAACGGTGACAGGATCAGCGAGAAGACAATCGGCGCCAGCCAGAACAGGAATCTCAGATCCAGCCATGCCATGCCAACCGCCCACACCAGGCCCAGTAACAGTTGCGAACCGTGACGTTTAAAGGCTTCTCCCCAGGAAGTGGAGTCATCATCACGTTGCGGTGAATTCCACACCACCTCCCAGCCAAGGAAGGCACTGACCACGAATACCGTATGAAACAGCATGCGCACCGGCGCCAGCAGTACGGAGAACAGCACTTCCAGTAGCAACGACAAGGTGACGCGCCAGAAGCCACCATACTCTTTAGTCCCTTTGCACCAGATGAGCAAAATACTCAACAATTTTGGCAGGAACAGCAGCACCATTGTTGAGGCAAACAGTGCAATCGCCAGTTCAGGACGCCATTGCGGCCACACCGGAAACAACTGCCGTGGTTGCAGGAAGTATTGCGGTTCGGTCAACGCATGCACTACCTGCAATGCGGTCGAGAGCGCGAGGAACATAAACCACAGCGGCGCAGAGAGATAAGACATTACCCCCGTCAGGAACACCGCACGGTGTACCGGGTGCATCCCTTTGACCAGGAACAGGCGGAAGTTCATCAGATTGCCGTGACACCAGCGACGGTCACGCTTTAGCTCGTCCAGCAAGTTTGGTGGCAACTCTTCATAAGAGCCCGGGAGATCGTACGCAATCCATACTCCCCAACCTGCACGGCGCATCAGTGCCGCTTCTACAAAGTCGTGCGACAGGATTGAACCGGCAAAAGAGCCTTCACCCGGCAACGGCGCCAGCGCGCAGTGCTCGATAAAGGGTTTCACGCGGATAATCGCGTTATGCCCCCAATAGTGCGACTCGCCAAGTTGCCAGAAGTGCAGACCGGCAGTGAACAATGGCCCATAAACACGGGTCGCAAACTGCTGGCAGCGCGCGTACAGCGTATCCATACCAGATGCTTTCGGCGAAGACTGGATAATCCCGGCGTTCGGGTTGGCTTCCATCAGGCGCACCAGGCCGCACAAGCAATCACCGGTCATCACTGAATCGGCATCCAGCACTACCATGTAGCTGTACTGACTGCCCCAGCGACGGCAGAAGTCATCGATATTACCGCTTTTACGCTTTACACGACGGCGGCGGCGGCGATAGAAAATCTGCCCTTCGCCGCCGACTTCAGCGATAAGCTCCATCCAGGCTTTTTGCTCTGCGACGCAGATATCCGGGTTGTAACTATCACTCAGAATGTAGACATCAAAGTGTTTAGCATTGCCGGTGGCTTTTACCGATTCCCACGTTGCGCGCAAGCCTGCAAAGACGCGATTCACGTCTTCATTACAGATGGGCATGATCAATGCCGTACGATGCTCAGGGTTTAGCGGTTCATCGCCAACGGTCGACGCAGAAATACTGTATTTATCGCGACCAATGAGCAGTTGCAGGAACCCCATCAACGCGGTCCAGAAACCGGCAGACACCCAGCAGAAAAGAACAGCAAAGAGGATCAGAATGCCGGTTTGCAGCATATAGGGCAGGAGCTGCATAAAGGAAACCCACAGATCCTGATCGACCATATCAACCGGATTAATAAACGCCCACCCCTGGTACGGCAGAATCGTCTTCATGTACCAGGTAGCGACAACGGTTTGCGCCAGTGTCAGGATAAGCAGGATATAACGACGGATTGTCCCGACGGTACGCCACTTTTGCTCGCTTTCCTGTTCTTCTTTGGTTAACCGAGCCAGATAGCGCGGTGTCACATCGCGTCCGCGCAGACGATCCCAGAATCGCCCTACCGGGTTAGTTCGCCACGGGTCGGGAAACATAGAAGAACGTTTTGCTTTCGGCATGGCCTGCAGCTGATCGCGTCCTTCGTCGTCTTTAATTAACTGCCCATCAGCCAGTGAATCCGGCCAGGCTTGTTCAAGACGCGCCTTCACCGACCCTTGCGGGGAGTCATCCTCCCGCGCATAGATGCGGTGTTCGGCATCCAGCGCCTGATGAACGGCGCGGATATCGGTCTTCGGCAATGCCGCTTTCTCACTGGCGGAGATGGGCATTGCGTCAATGTACTCAGTTGTTTTATTCATTGGCAGGTAACTGGTAGCTCCAGGTTTCACTCAACGTCTGATCGGCATTCACCAGCGCAGCACGCATTTCAGTGGTTTTCTTGGCATCTTTCACTTTCACGCGCATTACCAGACGCCAGCCTTTGGTGACCGGGTTATAACGCACTGTACTCTCTACAATCTCACCATTATCGCCAATACTGGTTTGTGCGGTGACTGGCGTATCCGCTGGCAGTTTTTTCATTTCTGCACCAGTAAAATCGACCACAAAGGCGATAGTACCGTCAGGTTGACGAATCAGGTTTGATTGTTTCACATCCCCCGTTGAACGACGCGTCTGCTGTACCCAGGCGTTATCTGGCGCATGCAATTTGTCTTCGTCCCGGCTGAAGGTGATGGTGTATTTAAAGTTCATCTCTTTACCCGGTTCCGGCAGCTGGTCCGGCGTCCAGTAAGCGACGATGTTATCGTTAGTTTCATCGTTAGTCGGGATTTCTACCAACTCAACGCTACCTTTGCCCCACTCCCCTTTCGGTGTTACCCAGGCGCTTGGACGCAGATCGTAACGGTCGTCGAGATCTTCAAAACGAGAGAAGTTGCGGCCACGCTGTAACAGACCAAACCCTTGCGGATTCTCCATAGAGAAGCTGCTAACCGCCAGATGTTTCGGGTTATTCAGCGGACGCCAGATCCACTCGCCGTTACCGGCATGGATAGACAAGCCGTTTGAGTCGTGCAATTCCGGACGATAGTTATTCGCCGGAGACGGCTGGTTCGGTCCGAACAGGAACATACTGGTTAGCGGCGCAACACCCAGTTTGCCGACTTTGTCGCGCAGATAAATTTTAGACTGCACATCAACAACCGTGTCACGTCCTGGCATAACCACAAACTTGTAAGCGCCTGTCGCTCGCGGTGAGTCAAGCAATGCATAAATGGTTAAACGTTTATCAGTCGGTTTTGGTCGCTCGATCCAAAACTCTTTAAAGCGCGGAAATTCTTCACCGGATGGCAACGCGGTATCAATTGCCAGGCCGCGGGCAGAAAGGCCATAAACCTGACCTGCACCAATCACGCGGAAATAGCTGGCCCCGAGCATGCTGACGATTTCATCGTTTTTATCTTTGCTGTTGATCGGGTAAAGCACTTTAAAACCGGCAAAACCAAGGTCTTTTACCGTGTCTTTGTCATGCTGAACATCGCCGAATGTAAAATAATCCGGACTGTATTTGATTCTTTTTACTGCCGTTGCAGTAACTTCATTGATTTTGACCGGCGTGTCGAAGTACATACCCTGATGGTAGAACTCGAGCTTGAATGGGGTCTTCAGATTGTTCCAGTAGGCTTTGTCATGATTAAACTGGATCTGCTGATAGTCCGCGTATTTCATGTCGCGGAAAACGGAGGGCAAGTTGCTTTTAGGCGCCTCATAGCCTTTTCCGGCTAAGGATTGAGCTTGCTTTGCAACATCGTCAATGCTGAACGCCCAGCTTGAAGAGGTATACAGGGTTAACATTACTGCAGCACTCAACCAACGCATTTTCATCATTTGTAGTTTATGTTTCATAATAAGTAAGCACTTCCCCCTTTGTGTGCTTATATCGATCCGATCTATTTTAATGGATAACCAGCCATTACGACAACAGAATCCCGGCGTTATTCAGCATGCTGGCTCATGGATTAAGCACTTGATTGCGGCCGTTTTCACTTTCCGTGCTTCTCCTAAAGACAGAAGCAGCGAGTTCGTGTAGGGTTTGCCAGCAAATTTATTTATCAACAGTCTTACAGACGCTTCCATTTTGGTTAGTGGTAGTGACTATGCCGCGCAAAAACACCCGCGAAGCCTGTGCCAGATGCGGTCAGGTCGATGTTGTTGTGGCAAAAGCCTAAAGGCATTACCCGGCAGGGATAAGACGAAAAATCCGAGATTAGTTAATCATATATGAATCCAGTACCCGCGCAGCGTGAATATTTCCTCGACTCCATCCGCGCCTGGTTGATGTTGTTAGGGATCCCTTTTCATATTTCTTTAATCTATTCAAGCCACACCTGGCATGTGAATAGCGCAGAGCCGTCCTGGTGGCTGACACTTTTTAACGATTTCATCCACTCGTTCCGCATGCAGGTATTTTTCGTTATTTCTGGTTATTTTTCCTACATGCTTTTTTTGCGCTACCCATTGAAAAAATGGTGGAAAGTTCGTGTCGAACGCGTGGGGATCCCGATGTTAACGGCCATTCCTCTGCTGACCTTGCCGCAATTCATTATGCTGCAGTATGTCAAAGGCAAAGCAGAAAGCTGGCCTGGCCTGTCATTGTATGACAAATATAATACACTGGCCTGGGAATTAATTTCGCACCTGTGGTTTTTACTGGTATTGGTGGTCATGACGACACTTTGCATATGGATATTTAAGCGCATCAAAGATAATTTAGATAATTCCGATAACAAAAATAAAAAATTCTCAATGGCTAAACTATCGGTGATCTTTTTATGCCTCGGCATCGGCTATGCGGCAATAAGAAGAACGCTCTTTATCGTTTATCCGCCTATTTTAAGCGATGGCATGTTCAATTTTATTTTCATGCAGACGCTGTTTTATATGCCATTTTTTATCCTTGGTGCATTAGCTTTTATTTTCCCTAATCTTAAGGCCTTGTTTACCACACCTTCTCGTGGTTGCACACTCGCTGCAGCAATGGCATTTGTCGCATATTTGCTCAATCAACGTTACGGTAGCGGTGATGCCTGGATGTATGAAACCGAGTCGGTGATCACGATGGTACTCGGCTTGTGGATGGTGAATGTGGTTTTCTCCTTTGGTCACCGTTTGCTCAATTTTCAGTCGGCGCGGGTGACCTATTTTGTAAACGCATCGCTGTTTATCTACCTGGTTCACCACCCGTTAACGCTGTTTTTCGGCGCATACATCACCCCGCATATCACCTCAAATTGGCTTGGTTTTCTCTGCGGTCTGATATTTGTGATAGGGATTGCGATAATTCTGTATGAAATTCATTTACGCATTCCGTTGTTGAAGTTTTTGTTCTCCGGAAAACCGGCCATTAAGCGCGAGAATGATAAAGCGCCAGCCCGCTGAGCCACACTTACAATAACCATTCAACGGGTAATATTGACGCCAGTCTGACCAAAACCCGCTTCCAGAAACTGGTTGCGGGTTCTTTTTTGAGAATAATTTCTTCCTTCCCGTGGCGATCGACCCAGTTAATCCGCCCCCATCGATCCAGACGCAGCTGCCAGGCCGCATCATACTGACTCTGAATAAAGCGTTTATCGATCAGTTGCGCCAGCGTTTTGCTCTCTATTACCAGGCCCATTTCAGTGTTGAGTAATGTTGAACGCGGGTCGAAATTGAATGAACCAATAAATACGGTTTTGCCATCGACACTGAAGGTCTTGGCATGCAGACTGGCACCGGAATTCCCGGTTATTCCACGGTCGTGCAGTGTACCGGGTTGTTCCTGCGTCGGCTTCAGTTCGTAGAGTTCCACGCCATAACGGAGCAATTTTTTGCGCCAGCGTGCGTAGCCAGCATGCACCACAGCGACATCATTGGCGGCAAGTGAGTTGGTTAAGATTGCTATCTTTACCCCTTTTCTTACCATCCGTAACAGTTGCGCTACACCTGCACGCGTCGGCACAAAATAGGAAGAGATAATATCAATCCGCTCGCCGGGTGACCCCATGATATCGAACAGACGCTGCGGCAGAAGGGAATGGCGTTTTGCTTTGCCCTCCCCTTTCGCAGGATCATCACTTAATAAACGCGTTTTTGCCCAAATAAGCGGTAACGCCCCCTCAACGAGTTGATTCATAAAAGGGCTTGATTCCAGTTTACGCAAATAGCGATGCGTGATGCTGTCATTATGCCAGGATGCGGGTAGTTCAATACGATCAGCCATTTCACCTTCTGGCACATCCAGAACATGCTGCAAGGGTGAAACTGATTTGCAATACCAGTAGCGGGCAAAATCATCAGCGACGTCCTCAACAACCGGCCCCATTGCCATCACATCTAAATCTGAAAAAAGCGGTTCTTCTCCTGCACCAAAATATGCATCGCCAATGTTTCTCCCCCCCACCAGCGTCACCACGCCATCGACGGTAAAACTCTTATTGTGCATACGTCGATTGAGACGGGAAAAATCGGTGATATAGCCAAGCGGACGCAATAAGCGAAATGAGAAAGGATTGAAAAGTCGAACTTCAATCCGCGGGTGGCTATTGAGCAAGCGTAAAATGTCATCAAGTCCGGGGGTATTGTTGTCATCAAGCAACAAACGAACGCGAACGCCACGCTTCGCGGCGGCTAACAGAGCGGAAAACAGTAACCGCCCCGACATATCGTCCTGCCAGATGTAATACTGAACATCCAGCGTATGTTCCGCCATTTCTGCCAGGCGATAACGTGCGGCAAACGCATCCAGACCTTTATCAAGGGGGAAAATGCCGCACAGTCCTGGATGTTGCGAACACAAGTGCAACACCGCGCTCGCCAGCCGAGGCAAATCATTCATCTCCTTGTTGGGTAAGGAGTCTTTCGTAGAGATGGGCGTTTTCTTCATCATAACAGACAAAGTATACCTGCTCGGGTAAAGCGTGACGGATAATAAATTCCGAAACGGTTTTTACTGCTATTTCAGCTGCTGCTGCGCGTGGGTATCCATAAACACCAGTACTAATGGCAGGGAAAGCTACCGATGTATAACTGTTCGCCGCCACCAGTCGCAGACTATTGAGATAGGCATCCTGCAATAGCTGATCTTCATTTTGTTCTCCGCCGCGCCACACGGGTCCAACAGTGTGTACAACAGCTTTGGCGGGGAGATCGCCTGCGAGGGTAATTACTGCGTGTCCCGTAGGGCAATCGCCCTGTTGTTGTCTGACTTTTAAACAGGCATCCAGCAGCGCCGGACCGGCAGCGCGATGTATAGCGCCATCGACGCCGCCTCCCCCCATCAACGATGGATTTGCCGCATTAACAATCACATCAACGGCCAGTTTGGTAATATCGCCCTGTACAACATGAATACGCGATTTCATAACGCCTCCTTACACCATCTTGTTTCTTAAGTGTACAGCAGGGTTTTTAGAGAAATCGCATTTTTCTTGTCGGCGACGTGAGTGGTTCAGAAACTTAGTTATATTCGATATTCATCACAGCCAGCTTTTTCTGCTCATCAAGATACTGCACTTTTACTGAGGCAATTTGCGCATTTTTAACTTTGCCGCTCATTAGCTCTTTGCTGGAATACGTTTTGCTCTGTACAGGACCATTTTGCATACAGGTCATTTCAACTGGCGCTTGTAGGGAGCTCACGTCACACGCCGGTTCCACAATTTGACCATAAAAATGAATCACGCCACCTTGCGCATTGCTTTCCGCTGTTGCAAAAAAAGGAAAAACCAGGCTGCCAAGCATAAGGGAGTTTAATAACGGTCTGAACATCTCTTCTATTTCCTCAATGATTAATCATCCTTGAGGGTGTGTTATCCATGCTTTCAGGTGGTCGATTCGTATCAGACCATTCTCTTCCGGCTCATTTTATGCTCAACTATCAATACATTAAGACTTTCCTGAAGAGGGCGGCCATTGTTGTGATAAATGAAGTGACTGTCCATCAGAAACAGTAACAACTATTTTCACCCGATCGTCCGGGGAAATATTTAAACTCAACTTCGTCAAGGCAATGGGTTGATTAGCGGGTAATGAAAGGGTCTTTTCTTGCTTCGTCTGACTTTGTCCCGAACTGCCTTCACGCAGAGATAATATTTGCACCCGGCACAAGCATGATTGCGTCAGAGTAACCTCAGGAATAATGGTGTACATGTCACCTTGCTGGGTTGTATTAAAGGTTATCTGGCTGGAAAGCGCCGCGAGAAGTAATAACGCGTTCATACTATTCTCCCGAAAAAAAACAGGGCTTGCGCCCTGTTTCTGTAATACAAATTCTATATTAGTACTGATGAGCGGTCGCGTTGTTACCAAAGCCAACCTGAGTTACGTTGACGCTGGAGTTAGATGCAGTCTGGTCAACTGCTGCACCGTTGCCGCCACCGAACTGTTTAACAGTCATTTCAGAGTTTTTACCGTTCCACTGATCCAGTGTCGCGCTGTTACCAAAGCCACGTTGGGTCAGTTCAATTGAGCTGTCATCAGAACCTTGTCCCACGTCTGCGCCGTTACCGCCGCCGTGCTGGGTAATAGTCAGATCAGAGTTGCGGGCATCAGCCTGCAATGCAACAGCAGAGTTACCGCCACCGTATTGGTAAATATTCAGTTCAGAATTCGGGCCGCTGTTATTACCGCCACCACCGTGGTTGCCGCCGCCACCGCCGTACTGAGGAATAGAACCTGCCAGAGCGCTACCGGAGAATACGATTGCTGCAATTGCTGCTACTTTTAAAAGTTTCATGTAAAACCCCCATCGGATTGATTTAAAAGTCGAATGGAAATTAACGCTGTGTTACGCGAATAGCCATTTGCGACTGTCTCTGCACTACAATTGCCGTTTTTTGAGTACCATACTGCGTAATATTTGCTTTATTACCAGAACCTTTCTGGATAATCATTGCAGTATTACCATATGCGCCCTGCGAAATACTGGCATCGTTGGCATTGCCCGCCTGATCAATATACGCAAGGTTATAATCTCCTGTCTGGTCAATCTTTGCCCGGTTGTTATTACCATCTTGCGAAACAACCGACAAAAGTTTAGAGCCTCCCTGCCGTAACTGTGCACTATTATTAGCACCAGCTTGACCAATTATGGCTGCCTGATTAAATGAAGACTTACTCAATTCATTTACCGCAAAGTTATACTCTGAATTAGCTAAATCATAACCTGCCGCGGCTGCAATCCCAGGCGCACCCAGTACTGTTAACATCATAAATAACAATCTGTTTTTCATGTTGTCACCCTGGACCTGGTCGTACATTTAAGAAATTTAAATCATTTCAACTTGGTTGTTAACGCAAACCGTTTTTTGTTAACGCTGCGTTACGATGGAAAGTATGTCTGCGGAAATATTTTTAATAACTCACCCGCGCGTTGTATTTTTCTTTTTTTACTCATGCCAAAGTATTAAAACTCGCGTAAATACGCTGTTATTTACGCAAAAATTATTTTGTTTACTTTTAAACCGTCGTTTTTTGACCACGAAAATTCGACAAACTATCTCTCCTCATGATTCACGAAGATTCTGTCGATATGTTTGCCTGACAAGCCGTCACAAACATCGTTTTTTTGCAGCCAAAAATTGTCCATGAAGAGAATCTGAAAATGCAGACAATTTTAGCGCAACAAAAGGACCAGAGATAAATAACATTTATTAAAATAATCATGTAGTTACGTGTATTTGTATGACTTTTCAAAATTGTGCAATAAAAGCCATATGTACAACTTTTCTATCATTACCAAACTTAACAATCCCTTAATGTTAACAAATTTAATTACCAGATTACATTTTGTTACATGTTTAACACTTGATTTAAGATTTGTAATGGCTAGATTGAAATCAGATGTAATCCATTAGTTTTATTTTTTACCCATTTAGGGTTGATTTATTACTACACACAGCAGTGCAACATCTGTCAGTACTTCTGGTGCCTTTATTGAATAAAGGCAGCTGTCAGGTGTGCGATTAATAAAAAGAGCGGGGTTTCATCATGTTTAATGAAGTCCATAGTATTCATGGTCATACATTACTGTTAATCACTAAACCTTCCTTGCAAGCGACTGCGTTATTGCAGCATTTAAAACAATCGCTGGCAATCACAGGAAAACTACATAACATTCAACGTTCTCTGGACGATATATCTTCTGGCTGCATTATTTTGTTGGATATGATGGAAGCAGATAAAAAACTCATCCATTACTGGCAAGATACATTAAGCAGAAAACACAACAACATCAAAACACTGTTGTTAAATACTCCAGACGATTACCCGTACCGCGACATTGAAAACTGGCCTCATATCAACGGTGTTTTTTACGCCCTGGAGGATCAAGAACGCGTCATCAATGGGTTGCAAGGCGTCTTACGCGGGGAATGCTACTTTACGCAAAAACTTGCCAGCTATCTGATTACACATTCAGGTAACTATCGTTATAACAGCACGGAATCTGCCCTCCTTACTCATAGGGAAAAAGAGATCCTTAATAAACTGCGTATCGGCGCCTCCAATAACGAGATTGCTCGCTCGCTGTTCATCAGCGAAAATACGGTTAAAACGCATCTTTATAATCTTTTCAAGAAGATAGCAGTCAAAAACCGGACTCAAGCAGTCTCATGGGCAAACGATAACCTCAGGCGATAAAGCCATGAAACGTTATTTATGCTGGATTGTAGCAGCGAATATTTTCTTCGCTGCGGGGAATGTTCACGCCGTAGAGGTAGAAGTACCGGGATTGTTAACTGACCATACTGTTTCATCCATTGGACATGATTTTTATCGTGCCTTTAGTGATAAATGGGAAAGTAGCTATACCGGGAACTTGACGATTAATGAAAGGCCCAGTGCACGATGGGGAAGCTGGATCACCATAACGGTAAATCAGGACGTTATTTTCCAGACTTTTTTATTCCCATTGAAAAGAGACTTCGAGAAAACTGTTGTCTTTGCACTGGCACAAACTGAAGAAGCACTGAACCGTCGACAGATTAGTCAGGCTTTACTGAGTACGGGCGATTTAGCGCCTGATGAATTTTAAATTAAATTGTCCGGAGGCTGCAATGCGTGTCAAACATGCAGTAATTCTACTCATGCTAATTTCGCCAATAAGTTGGGCCGGGAATATGACCTTCCAGTTCCGCAATCCTAATTTTGGTGGCAACCCCAATAATGGTGCTTTTTTACTAAACAGCGCCCAGGCACAGAACTCGTATAAAGACCCTAGCTATAATGATGACTTTGGTATTGAAACACCCTCGGCGTTAGATAACTTCACCCAGGCCATTCAGTCACAAATATTAGGTGGGCTGCTGACAAATATTAATACGGGTCAGCCAGGACGAATGGTGACTAACGAATATATCGTCGATATTGCCAACCGGGATGGTCAGCTGCAACTGAACGTAACCGATCGTAAAACGGGTCAAACGTCCACGATTCAGGTTTCGGGATTACAAAATAACTCAACCGATTTTTAAGCCCCAGCTTTGTAAGGAAAATAATATGCAGCGCTTATTTGTTTTGGTTGCAGTCATGTTGCTGAGTGGATGCTTAACCGCACCACCAAAAGAAGCCGCCAAGCCGACATTAATGCCTCGAGCTCAAAGCTACAAAGATTTAACCCATTTGCCTTCGCCAACGGGCAAAATCTTTGTCTCGGTATACAACATCCAGGATGAAACTGGACAATTTAAACCCTATCCGGCAAGTAACTTCTCCACCGCAGTTCCGCAAAGCGCGACCGCTATGTTGGTCACCGCATTGAAAGATTCGCGTTGGTTTGTACCGCTGGAGCGTCAGGGCCTACAAAACTTACTGAACGAACGTAAGATTATTCGTGCGGCACAGGAAAATGGCACCGTTGCGCTCAATAACCGGATCCCGCTACAGTCGCTGACAGCAGCCAATATCATGGTTGAAGGGTCGATTATTGGTTATGAAAGTAATGTGAAATCGGGCGGTGCCGGGGCGAGATACTTCGGTATTGGCGCCGATACGCAGTACCAACTTGACCAAATCGCGGTGAACTTGCGTGTCGTTAATGTCAGCACCGGTGAAATCCTGTCATCAGTGAACACCAGTAAGACCATTCTTTCCTATGAAGTCCAGGCCGGCGTCTTCCGCTTTATCGACTACCAGCGGTTACTGGAAGGGGAAGTAGGATATACCTCAAACGAACCCGTTATGCTATGCCTGATGTCGGCGATTGAAACCGGTGTTATCTTCCTGATTAATGATGGTATCGACCGCGGTCTGTGGGATTTGCAGAATAAAGCAGATCTGCAGAATGACATTCTGGTGAAATACCGCCATCTGTCAGTACCGCCGGAATCCTGATCCATAAAAAAGCCGGAGTATTAATCCGGCTTTTACGTATTCAATATAAAGCGTGATTCTCTCACGCTTTATTTTTTACTTGTTGCTCATGATTAGCGGTCTTAGCACTGCGCGCCGCCAACCAAAGCCCACTGTTTTTCATCGCGTAACCAAACACCAGCCCAAGCGCCAGAGATGGCAATACCAGTTTCCAGTTTCCCTGCGCGGCAAACGTCGCACACGCGCCGATAAATGTACCCGGAACAAATGAAAGCAATAGCTGTTTGGCCTGAATACACATCAGGAAAGCGACAATGCCAGTCATGACATAGCCAACTATTTCCAGATTGGGTGCCAGCGCACTACCGTAAATAATGACCATTGCCCACACCACACCGCTAAGCAGCGTCGCAGCGGAGATCGCCAACCCTTTCAGGCCGCCTTGCGGACAGGCAAAGTAGGCCGTGCAGCCAAGGAAACCCGCCCAGCTGAGTAAACCAAGGGAAACAGCCACCCATCCCCAGATACCGGAGAGAATGCCTGTTGTGATTGCAATAGAGAGAAGTATGTTCATGCCGCGAATGATAGCAGAAAACGCGGTCATGAATGAGATCGAGCACACATTTTATGCAACGTAGAGTTTGATGTTGCATTCATTAGTGACCACGATCACACTTATTCTTCTTTTTCTTCCTCAAGTTCATCCCACATTGCGCCGATAGCATCGCGGGTCAGTGGTGCCATAGTGCGCCAGAACGGCGTGGTTGCATGGGCCTCAATTTTACCGAGAAATGCACCACACCACGGCAACAGATACTCTCTGAACAACGTTTCCAGAGCTTCGCTTTCATCTTCCGTTGACTGATCTTCCAGCCAGGAAGCCGCAAGCAGTAACGTGCCGATGTGATCGGCTGGCGTATCTGCTAACGGCATCCCGCGTTCTGAAAGAAAAGCACGCACTTCCGCTTCCGTCGCGCCCTCAACCCAGGCACTGCGGTAAGGCGGTACTGCACATTCATCGCCGATAAACAGCGCATTGTAATCGGCAGATACTTGCGCCATATCACAACTTTTCTGCAAGCGTGCCAGCAACTCATCCTGCTCCAGAGGCCAGCTCGCTGCCAATTTTCCCTCACGAATCAGGGTAAACAGCGGAACCAGTAAAGGGTCCTGCGGTTGGCGGTAATAAAGTGACCCCAGTACACGACACAGGATAGAAAACTCGTTCATTTATTTATTTCCATAAAAGCAATTAAAGTTCAGCAAATTCCGCAATCGGCGCCATACCGCGGGATTCCAGGAAGTTGAGTAAACGGCGCGGTGAAACATTCAAAATGCGTTCTTCTGGAAAATCAACCGCGTCAAGAATTTTACGACACTCTTCAAAATCACCCATAGTAAACGCAGTATGAGAATCCGAGCCTAATGCCACCCAACCGCCAGCATCGCGCACCGCAGCGGCAACTGCACGGCAGTTATCTTCACTGCCTTTGCGTGAGTGTAGGAAGGACGAATTATTGATTTCCAGCGCGACCTGGTGTTTCGCGGCTGCTTCCGCAACTGCTTTGAAATCAATGGAATATTTCGGATTGCCCGGATGGCTTATTATGTGCACATTGCCGCTGGCGATAGTCGCGATCATCGCTTGCGTATTGGTCGCTTCATCATGTGGTGCAAAAACCGGTTCATGAAAACCAGCAATGATTAAATCCAGCGACTCAAACATTTTGCCGCTACAGTCAATTTCACCGTCAACATTTTTAATGTTGGCTTCAATGCCGCGCAGGATCCCTACCCCATCAACCACTCGTGGCCAAATACGCATATTAATGAAATGCCAGTGATGCGGCGCATCTTCCATATCCGGGCCGTGATCGGTAATTGCAAAAAGCTTGATTCCCTTCTGTTTAGCCTGGGCAATGTAGTCACTTAATGTGCTGTATGCATGCGTGCTGGCAACGGTATGCATATGTAGGTCGACGGGATACATAACTCTCTCCTGTATTCAATTCTTGCCAAGGATAGCAGGAATCCTGGCGCTTTATTAGTAGCCTCGAACTCGGTCGACTTGCCCGCTGACGGCCTCACCTCTTTCTAGCTGGGAAATGGTGCGTGAAATATACTCCACTGCTTCGACGGGGCGAGTAATAGCTGCCACATGTGGCGTTATCGTGACGCGTGGATGTTGCCAGAGCGGGCTTTCCGGCGGTAAAGGTTCACGATTAAAAACATCCAGCATTGCTCCTTTAATCTTGCCACTTTCCAGCGCCGCGAGCAGGTCATCTTCCACCACATGGACGCCACGCGCCAGATTGAGAAGATACGCGCCATCCGGTAATTGATTGAATAATTGTTGATTAATAATGCCGACGGTTTCGGGCGTATTCGGTAACAGATTAATCAGTACCCGGCATTGACTCAGAAATGCCTTCAGCTCTTCGCCTCCAGCAAAGCTTTGTACATCTGGCCAGGATTTACGACTGCGACTCCAGCAACGCAGCGGAAAGCGCCATGTTTGTAGACTCTGTGCGACTTTACTGCCCAACACGCCAGCGCCCAGGATGCCAATTGTAAAATCTTCCCGATGATATTCAGGCAGCGGTTGCCAGTGTGAAGCATTTTGCTGGATTCGATAATCGTCAAAACGTCGGAACCAATGTAACACCTGGCTGACAGCATATTCCTGCATTTGCTCGCCCATACCGGTATCTTCCAGGCGGAAAAGCGGAATGGAGGGTTTAAGCATTTCAGGGTGTGCCTGTAGTTTACTCAATATAGAATCCACACCGGCGCCTAGTGCAAACACAGCTTTAAGATCGCGTCCTGCCAGCATTTCAACTGGAGGATGCCAGACTAACGCATAATCCGCGCCCTGGTTATCTCCGTTTTTCCAAGCTCTGACCCTGGCATGAGGTATCGCTTTACTCAGTGCCTCAATCCACCATTTTGAGTCAAAGGTTGGGTGATAAAAGATGATATCCATATTGGCTCCCGAAAAGAGTTGAGCGGAATTTATTCGCGCTTATTGTTATGATCTGCAAGGAACATCAGAATAGCAAATCTGCTGTCGGTGGCAAAAAAAGCGAAACTTGCTTATTTAAGCCGCAAATTGATTGAAGTTTGAATAAACGCACTTTTTTTTAAAAAAGTTTGTTGACCCGAGGCGACTATTTCCCTAAATTAGCGCCCGTTCCAGCAAGACAGGAACAACAATTTGGTGAGGTGTCCGAGTGGCTGAAGGAGCACGCCTGGAAAGTGTGTATACGGCAACGTATCCGGGGTTCGAATCCCCGCCTCACCGCCATATTTTAAAGAAGAGCTCGTACGGAAGTACGGGCTTTTTTTCGCATATTGCACAACCTGGCGGGGATGAGAATCCCGGACCGGGTTCGACAACTGGCGACAGCCAGTTGGACAGACCGCGAACGCAGTGAGCAGGCTGCCCGCAGGGCGAGCGAAGCGAGTCAATCCCCGCCTCACCGCCATATTTAAAGAAGAGCTTGTACGAAAGTATGGGCTTTTTTCTCGCATATTGCACAACCTGGCGGGGATGAGAATCCCGGACCGGGTTCGACAACTGGCGACAGCCAGTTGGACAGACCGCGAACGCAGTGAACGGGCTGCCCGCAGGGCGACGAGGAATTTCCCAACATAGTTTCCTGTTGCGTTCAGAAAGGACGAGGTAAGCGATACCTTGTTTTGCAAAATCATTTTTGCATTAGATAATACCGAAATAATATTTATTATTTACCAAGGCAAAAGCTGAATATAAATGTACAAAGTGATTCAATTCTAACTATTGCGGGTAAATGGATGGGAGTATCCTTTAATAACAGCCAGCATGACTATGCTTTTCTGAAGCGAGCACAAGACAAAAGAGTTTCCGATATTGCTTTAGGAACTCTTGATACAAAAGATCCTGATGCTGATACTCACCTGCTTCTTGTTGAAGCAAAATAAATCTTAACTCTTACGAAACAGGTTGGCATTCAGGCACTCCAGACTCGCATATGTTCATGATCTACAAACAAAGACTCAAGATGTCATATCTGCGATGAATTCTACAAATTCTAAAATGGAGGATAAAGCATGAACTTAACTGAAATTTCAAAAGAAATTGAAAAATTGAAATACCATATAAGTATCCTTGGTGACATAATCGATTACCATAATCATCCTGTGGAGTCATTAACTATTTCAATGGATTGGAATGAAAAAAACATTAATCGTACACATGATATATTTGAAAAATACGATGAAAAATTAAGCAACAATGAAAAATTAAAATGGTATGAATTTGAAAACGACTTAAAAGATGAACTCGATATTGAATACCAAATGGTAAAACAAGTTATTCTTGCTTTTTACAAAAACCATCAGTGGACAGATGTTTGTTATCAATATGCGCTGAGTTTTGGCCCCAACATACCTGCCGAGTTTTACCAAATTATTCGCCACAATAACTGATTGTTTATCTGGTAGTAGGCTAAATCTATTACCAGATAAATGCTTTTGTTCATAATCATTTATTTATCAACTAATCTAATGCACAAACTGATATGGCATTGATTCGGGCGATGAGGCAGTAAATTATATACGATATTAATAATAATCTTGCGCATGCATTAATATCAATCAGTATAGTTTTCATAGTAAATCAATTTAAGGATATAACCATGTATAATACAAAGCGGATTGCCTGGCGTGCATATAAAAAAGGGTATCATACAGGGGAGAGTATAAAATGGTTTTCATATTTTCACTCAATTCTTACTGGAGCCTGCTTTACCTTTTTTATTGGGCTTTTTAGTGTACCCCCTGTTAATATCTCCAATAGTTTTCCGCTATGGTGGGCTACGTTAGGTTTCGCAATATCAACATTACTGAACACAGGCTTCTCATTATTTTACATATTCGCAAGTGACGAAAGGGAATTCATTTTTGAGCTACACTCATATAGTAAAGTCGGTAATTTATTGATTATTACTTCATTAGCACTACCAGTAATTTCATTTATCATGTTACTTTTTTATTACTCCACACATATTGGCGTAATTATTTTATTTGTCACGGCCATCATTTTATTGATAATAAAAAGAATGTTTTCAGAGATAAAATCAACGAAGGATAAAATAGAAAAGAAAAAGTTATGGTCAATTGAAAACAAAAAGTTTGATGATTATGATACAATATGTGAACATTATGACTTTCCAATTTTCACACCAGAAGAACAAACCCAGAGAAATATTGAGTTTTATTTCCTTATCAAGATAAATAAAATTATTAAAAATTTTCAAGACAGCAACCCTCAAATCGACAACATGGATAATATTGATTTTTTCAATAACGAATTACTCAGCATTATTCAAGAAATGTATAACAGCAGAAATTTTCACCCGGAAATTTTATCAAAAAAAACAAAGGAATTGATTTTATTAACCATGACCGACAACAATGAATTAAACAAGGAAAAAATCGCAGAAGAGCTGACAAAACTGAATGAATATATTGAGAACAGACTTTATAATTTAAAATAGCTATCCTGCATTGCAACTAAACCGGCTGTAGGTGGTTTTAGATAAATTTGCACTCCGGGCATACACATCAAAAACAAAGCCCGGTTAGCCCGGGCTCTGTGCTTGTAATACGCTTAACTATAGGCATGTAGCGTACGTTGGCAAAGTGCCGAACGTACGCAATCATTTTTGCCGAACCGGACGATCCCGACCATTTCATCTTCTTCGAAACGTTCCAGCGCGTCACTTAATCCGGAGCGCACGCCGCGAGGCAGATCGCATTGCGTGATATCACCATTGACGATAACCGTTACGTTTTCCCCGAGGCGGGTTAAAAACATTTTCATTTGCGCGGCAGTCACATTCTGCGCCTCGTCAAGAATGACAACTGCATTTTCAAAGGTACGTCCACGCATATAGGCGAACGGCGCGATTTCCACCTTCCCTATTTCTGGTCGCAGGCAGTACTGCATAAAGGAAGCCCCCAGGCGCCGGACCAGCACGTCATAGACCGGACGAAAATAGGGAGCAAACTTTTCTGCGATATCCCCAGGTAAGAAGCCAAGATCTTCATCGGCTTGCAAAACTGGACGGGTGACGATGATCCTGTCGACATCCTTATGTATCAGGGCCTCAGCCGCTTTTGCCGCACTGATCCAGGTTTTTCCGCACCCGGCTTCGCCCGTGGCGAATATCAGCTGCTTACTCTCAATAGCCTTCAGATAGTGCAATTGCGCTTCATTTCGCGCGAGGATGGGCGAGGTATCGCGACTGTCGCGAGCCATACCAATGGCTTCTACGCCGCTCATCTGCACAAGCGAGGTGACCGATTCTTCTTCACGCTGCTTATGGCTGCGCGAATCCCGTCTCAGCACACGTTTTGCCTCGCGACGAGCTTTGATCACTGCTTTTTGTCTTCCCATGGAGAGCACCTTGAGTTGTTTGTATTCATCACACGCGCCGTTGGCAGCGCGATTATGCGCACGAACATCAGAGGGTTGGCTTCCTTGTAAGCCATAGTTTGCTTTTGGATAAAATGCCGAAAAACGGCTACGCACACCGTTTGCGGCGTCGGTAACACAAGAAAAGGGAGGAAGTGAGTAAAAATACAGAGTGACGAAGTTGCTACCGGAGGAGAAATCTCCGCGTTTGGTCGAGCGTTGATTGTCAAAAACATGTCCAGTGCAGGACGTTACCATCCGCGATCTCCATAGTGACTGACTATCACTGCCGGGAACTACCGCTGTTACTTAATAAGTACAACAGTTTTCGCATTCATTGCAACAATATTTTTACTTGCATTTAACGATAAACACCCATTTCGGTGACATTAGTTTCTACTGGAAAGATGACAGAGTGATGACAGTGATGGAAAAAGCTGTGTGCTTTCAGCAGGATTCGCAGGGCTGGTAAAATGTGCCTCGTGTTTGCCGGATTCGGCGCGAACGCCTTACCCGACCTACAAGTGATTAATAATTTGTGCACAAAACTCATGCCCGATAAACCTGCGCATCGGGCATATTTGCGTCGTTCAAACCTGCAATAGCGCCCTTCCCAGATAATCGTTCGCGTCCTTCACTCCCGGCAGCGCAAAAAAATAACCGCCGCCGATAGGTTTAACGTATTCCTCCAGCGCTTCGCCATTGAGCCTTTTTTGTACTGTCAGGAAGCCTTTTTCCAGATCGTGTTGGTAGCAGACAAACAGCAACCCCATATCCAGTTGTCCGGAGTTGGTGACGCCCAACGAATAACTGTAGCCACGACGCAGCATCAGGCTGGACTCACTCTCCGCCGTGCGGGGATTCGCCAGCCGGATATGGCTGTCCAACGCAATCACCTTCCCTTCCGGGTCGCTGGCGTAATCGGGAACATCATGCTCATGCTGCATTCCCAGCGGTGCGCCGGTTTGCTTATCACGGCCAAAAATCGTCTGCTGTTCTTTCAGCGGCGTTCTGTCCCAAAATTCCACTCGAAACTGAATCAAGCGTACTGCCTGATAGCTGCCACCGATTGTCCACGCAGGCTCCTGCTGATCTGCCGTCACCCATACCACTTTTTGCATCAACTTATCATTCTGGCTATCGGGATTGGCAGTGCCATCTTTGAAACCCAGCAAATTAATCGGCGTCTCTTTGCCTTTACTACGCGCTGCGTGATCGGAAATAAACCCTTCCCGCTTCCAGCGCACACTGAGCAAATCCGGCGTGTGTTTGATGATATCGCGCAGTGCATGGATCACCGTGTCCTGGGTGTTGGCGCAAATTTGTAGCAACACATCACCATGACATAACGCCGCATCCAGCGAGTCGTTGGGGAAACGTGTCATCTTCTGCAACTTTTTCGGCATCTGCGGCGCAAGGCCAAAGCGCTCATCAAACAATGAGTGACCCACCGATAACGTGATGGTGAGATTATCGGGCGCAATGTAGCCTCCAAGAATGCCGGAATCGAGTGGTGGCAGGCGCGGATTTGGTGTTTCTGGTGCCGCTCCGCCCTTAGTCAGAAAAGCAAAACGCTGAGTCAACAAGCGAAACAATCGTTCAAGATCGGCTTTATCGCTGGCAAGCACATCAAACGCCACCAGCATCATTGCGGCCTGTTGTGGCGTCAGGATCCCTGCCTGATGCTCACCGTAAAACGGCTGTTTCTCATTACGTACATCCGGTGAAAGCGTACCCGGCGCACTTTGCGTTTTTTGTGCATGAGCGACCGGACAACTTCCCGCCAGCGCCAGCGCACCAATCCCTTTCAATAAACGTCGGCGTGACAGTTCATTCACGCCGTTTTCATCTTCATACTGCATAACGCTTAGTCCAGCCCCAGCACACCGCGAAGTTGCGCCAGATCTTCCGCCAGCGCAGTAATCGGCCCTTTCAGCGCGTTACGGTCGGCGTCGGTCAGCTTGTCGTAGGTTTCAAAACCGCCTTTGGTACGGTATTTCGCCAGAATGGTATCGACCTTTTTGAAGTTAGCATCGACTTTTGCCAGCAGCTCCGGGTTGGCTTTTTGCAGTTGTGGACGCAGCAGATCGACAATTTTCTGCGAGCCTTCAACGTTAGCCTGGAAGTCCCACAGATCGGTGTGGCTGTAGCGATCTTCTTCACCGCTAATTTTGCTGGCTGCCACTTCCTCAATCAGTCCGGCTGCGCCGCCGACCACTTTTGAAGGTGGGAAAGCCAGTTCACTGATGCGTTTTTGCAAATCGACCACATCGGTATAAAGCTGGTCAGCGTACGTATCCATCCCTTTGGTGGTGTTGTCGCCAAACAATGCTTTTTCCAGACGGTGGAAACCGGTGAATTTTGGATCGGCGGCTTTTTGCTCGTAATCATCTTCACGGGCGTCAATGCTGCCATCCAGATCGGAGAACAGTTCAGCAATCGGTTCGATGCGCTCATAGTGCTGACGCGTCGGCGCATACAGTGCTTTCGCTTTTTCGATATCGCCTGCTTTGATGGCGTCAGTAAAGGCTTTAGTGTCGGTCACCAGCTGCGTGGTTTCTGCCATGACATACGCTTTATATGCAGTAATTGCACCACCAAGACTTAACAGCGCATCACTTTGCGCCGCATCCGCCGTTGCCTCGCCTTTGACGATCAACTTCCCTTTCGGGTTAGTCAGCAGACCGCAGGTCATATCGTATTCGCCAGGCTGTAAATTCGCCGTCATTTTCTGGCTAAAGCCAGGGGCGATATTTTCCCGCTCTTCCACTACCATTACGCCTTTAAGGATCTCCCACTCCAGCGCCTTCTGGCTGTGGTTCTGAATGATAAATTGCGTTTTCCCGGCGTTAACCGTAATGGACATCGGTTCGCACTGCTTATCCGTCACGGTCACTTTGACCTGCGGCACATCAGCGGCGTTAGCCATAAAAGCAAAAGAAAACAGCGCAGCCACGCTCAACTGCAATGCGTTACGGCGGAAGTTAATGGTCATGACGAGACTATCCCTTTAAAGTATGTTGTAACTAAGCAAGAGTTTGCGTCGTATTCGTTATGCGGAGCGAGACGCTGTCGCCCCTGCACGTGGTGGCAGAGCAAATGCCACCAGAGCCGGGATGAGATAAATAAGCCAGACGGCGACTTCGCTGACGCTCGGCGCTTCCTGATAGCCAAAAATCCCTTCCATTAGCGTGCCGAATAGCGAGTGAGTTGAGAGCACCGCGCTCATATCGAAGGCGATTTCCTGAAAGTGGTTCCACAGGCCAGCTTCATGAAATGCGCGAATGGCACCAGCTGCCAGCCCTGCGGCGACGAAGAGAATAAACAGGCTGGTCCATTTGAAAAATGCGCCGAGATTAAGACGAATACCGCCCCAGTAGAGCAGGAAGCCGAGCACCACGGCAGTAGCAAGACCGAGCATTGCACCCAGCGGCGGCCAAATCCCGACATCTTGTTGAAATGCCGCCAGCAGGAAAAAGACCGACTCCAGCCCTTCCCTTGCAACAGCAAAAAAGACCATCATCACCAGCGCCCAGCCATGATGATTTCCACGCTGCAATGCGCTATCGACTGCCTGTTCCAGTTGCACTTTGACGTTGCGCGACACTTTGCGCATCCAGAAAACCATCCAGGTGAGGATCACCACAGCGATCACTGCCACGATACCTTCAAACAGTTCCTGTTCTTTTTGCGGGAATTCGCCGGTAGTTTCGTTAATGAAGATACCCAAGCCCAGGCACAACGCAGCGGCAAGCAACACGCCAATCCACATGACACCAATCCACCGGCCTCGCTGGGTACGCTTAAGATAGCTGGCAATCAAACTGACAATCAGCGCGGCTTCAAGTCCTTCGCGCAACATAATGAGAAACGGAACAAACATGCCACCCACCCTTAAACGTTTTTCTGAGTCAATCTATGCAAAGAAAAGTAAATCGCAGTGATAGCGATTATCATTACGGTGAAGAAAAATACAAGCGGAATGTTTATAAAATGATGTTGGAATGTAAACAAAGAGAGGTAATACCTAGGGATATAAACGATTATTCCAGGTACAAAGATGGGATTGTTTACAACGAGCCCTGTGTTCTTGCCAGATGCCGCGTAAACGCCTTATCCGGCAAGAACCACACAACTATTTTAATGCTGCGCAACACGCTGCTGAAGCCAAACAAAACCGCCGCAGGCTAAGTCCCTTAGCTTTCCTGCAACCGTGACGGCGGCGCAGAATGATAGTGCGCATCTGCTTCAGCAAAGCGTTTTTGCATCGCCGCTGACGGCGCTTTACCCAGCAAACTGAACACCACAATTCCAATGCTACCAAAGATAAAGCCCGGAATAATTTCGTACAGACCCAGCCAGCCGAACTGTTTCCAGACGATAACCGTCAGCGCACCGATGATCATCCCCGCCAGCGCACCGTTGCGCGTCATGCGTGACCACATCACCGAGAACAGCACCACCGGACCAAACGCCGCGCCAAAGCCTGCCCACGCGTAGCTCACTAAGCCCAGTACGCGGTTTTCCGGGTTTGCCGCCAGCGCAATCGCCACCAGCGCCACCACCAGCACCATCACACGCCCTACCCACACCAGCTCTTTCTGGCTGGCATGTTTACGCAGAAACGCTTTGTATAAATCTTCGGTAATCGCACTGGAGCACACCAGCAACTGGCAACTTAAGGTTGACATCACCGCCGCCAGAATCGCCGACAACAAAATCCCGGCAATCCACGGGTTAAACAGAATTTGCGCCAGTTCGATAAACACGCGCTCGGCATTCTGATTTACCGCACCCGCCAAAGCCGGATGCTCATTAAAGTAAGCAATCCCAAAGAAGCCAACAGCCACCGCCCCTGCCAGGCAGAGGATCATCCAGGTCATACTGATACGACGCGCATGGACAATGCTGTGGTGAGAATCTGCTGCCATAAAACGCGCCAGAATGTGCGGCTGCCCGAAGTACCCCAGACCCCAGCCCATCAGCGAGATAATGGCGATAAAGTTCAGTCCTTTGAGCATATCGACGTTTTCAATGCTCTTTTGTTTGATCACTTCCAGCGAGTCGCCAAAGCCGCCAACGCTGATAATGACAATTACAGGCGTCAGGATCAGGGCAAAAATCATCAGGCTGGCCTGTACAGTGTCAGTCCAGCTCACCGCGAGGAAACCGCCAATAAAGGTGTAAAGGATCGTCGCCGCAGCTCCCGCCCACAGAGCCGTTTCGTAGCTCATGCCAAAGGTGCTTTCAAACAGGCGCGCGCCTGCCACAATGCCCGAAGCGCAATAAATGGTGAAGAACAGCAAAATAACCAGCGCGGAGATAATGCGCAAAATGCGGCTTTTGTCTTCAAAGCGCCCGGTGAAATAATCCGGCAGAGTTAAGGCGTTATTATTGTATTCGGTATGAACACGCAACCGCCCGGCCACCAGCTTCCAGTTGATCCACGCGCCTAATGTCAGGCCAATGGCGATCCAGCTTTCTGAAATCCCGGAAAGAAAGACTGCGCCCGGCAACCCCATTAACAGCCAGCCGCTCATATCCGACGCACCCGCCGATAATGCCGTCACGAATGGCCCAAGGCTACGACCGCCCAGAATATAGTCGTCAAAGTTTTTGGTTGATCGCCAGGCGATAAACCCAATCAATATCATGCCAAAGATATAGACACAAAATGTCACCAACATCGGTGTGCTAATAGCCATCTAAAGTCTCCAAAAATTATTATCGGCAATGTCGAAACTTGCCGTTATATCTGCCACCGGAACGGGGTAACAGAGTTTATGTTTTACCAGGGCGACCGTATCCTGCCGGAAGTGCTGGTTATTCACAATCGATTTAACACATCATTTACATCAAATTTTATTGCCCAGCGATACTATTTTTCATCAGGTTGCACTTCCTCACATTTTTCGCGGTTGCACCTTTCAAAAATGTTAACTGCCGCAGAGAAAAAGTCTGCATTACTTTTTTAATCCCTGTCATATCGATTTCTTTTATTAACATTTCATTCATTTTTAAGCTTGCTACGTAAGTCACATTTAACGTGGTTGCACAAAGTTGCAACATAATAGATATTTCACGATAACGTTAAGTTGCACTTTTCAGAACAACAGGAGTAATGGCATGGGAACCACCACCATGGGGGTTAAGCTGGACGACGCGACGCGTGAGCGTATTAAGTCTGCCGCGACACGTATCGATCGCACACCGCACTGGTTAATTAAGCAGGCGATTTTTTCTTATCTTGAACAACTGGAAAATAGCGATACCTTGCCGGAGCTGCCTGCACTGCTTTCTGGCGCAGCCAATGAGAGCGATGAAGCGCCGAATCCGGCAGAGGAACCACACCAGCCTTTCCTCGACTTTGCCGAGCAAATTTTGCCCCAGTCGGTTTCCCGCGCCGCTATCACCGCGGCCTATCGCCGTCCGGAAACTGAAGCGGTTTCTATGCTGTTGGAACAAGCTCGCCTGCCGCAGCCAGTTGCTGAACAGGCGCATAAACTGGCATATCAACTGGCCGATAAACTGCGTAATCAAAAAAATGCCAGTGGTCGCGCAGGTATGGTCCAGGGGTTATTGCAGGAGTTTTCGCTGTCATCGCAGGAAGGCGTGGCGCTGATGTGTCTGGCGGAAGCGTTGTTGCGTATTCCCGACAAAGCCACCCGTGATGCGTTAATTCGCGACAAAATCAGCAACGGTAACTGGCAGTCACACATTGGTCGTAGCCCGTCGTTGTTTGTTAATGCCGCCACCTGGGGGCTGCTGTTTACCGGCAAACTGGTTTCCACCCATAACGAAGCCAGCCTCTCCCGCTCGCTGAACCGCATTATCGGTAAGAGCGGTGAACCGCTGATCCGCAAAGGTGTGGATATGGCGATGCGCCTGATGGGCGAGCAGTTCGTCACGGGCGAAACCATCGCGGAAGCGTTAGCCAATGCCCGCAAGCTGGAAGAGAAAGGTTTCCGTTACTCTTACGATATGCTGGGCGAAGCGGCACTGACTGCCGCAGACGCACAAGCGTATATGGTTTCCTATCAGCAGGCGATTCACGCCATTGGTAAAGCGTCCAATGGTCGCGGCATCTATGAAGGTCCGGGCATTTCAATCAAACTGTCGGCGCTGCATCCGCGTTACAGCCGCGCCCAGTATGACCGGGTAATGGAAGAGCTTTACCCGCGTCTGAAATCACTCACCCTGCTGGCGCGTCAGTACGATATTGGTATTAACATCGATGCCGAAGAGGCCGATCGTCTGGAGATCTCCCTCGATCTGCTGGAAAAACTCTGTTTCGAGCCGGAACTGGCAGGCTGGAACGGCATCGGTTTTGTTATTCAGGCTTATCAAAAACGCTGCCCACTGGTGATTGATTACCTGGTTGATCTCGCCACCCGCAGCCGTCGCCGTCTGATGATTCGCCTGGTGAAAGGCGCATACTGGGATAGTGAAATCAAGCGTGCGCAGATGGACGGCCTTGAAGGTTATCCGGTTTATACCCGCAAGGTGTATACCGACGTTTCTTATCTCGCCTGTGCGAAAAAGCTGTTGGCGGTGCCGAATTTAATCTACCCGCAGTTCGCGACGCACAACGCCCATACGCTGGCGGCAATTTATCAACTGGCGGGTCAAAACTACTACCCGGGTCAGTACGAGTTCCAGTGCCTGCACGGTATGGGCGAGCCACTGTATGAGCAGGTCACCGGGAAAGTTGCCGACGGCAAACTTAACCGTCCGTGTCGTATTTATGCTCCGGTTGGCACACATGAAACGCTGTTGGCGTATCTGGTGCGCCGCCTGCTGGAAAACGGTGCTAACACCTCGTTTGTTAACCGTATTGCCGACACCTCTTTGCCACTGGATGAACTGGTCGCCGATCCGGTCACTGCGGTAGAAAAATTGGCGCAACAGGAAGGACAAACTGGATTACCGCATCCGAAAATTCCCCTGCCGCGCGATCTTTACGGTCACGGGCGCGACAACTCGGCAGGGCTGGATCTCGCTAACGAACACCGTCTGGCCTCGCTCTCTTCTGCCCTGCTCAATAGTGCACTGCAAAAATGGCAGGCCTTGCCAATGCTGGAACAACCGGTAGCGGCTGGTGAGATGTCGCCCGTTATTAACCCTGCGGAACCGAAAGATATTGTGGGCTATGTACGTGAAGCCACGCCGCGTGAAGTGGAACAGGCGCTGGAAAGTGCAGTTAATAACGCGCCAATTTGGTTTGCCACTCCTCCGGCTGAACGCGCGGCGATTTTGCATCGCGCTGCCGTGCTAATGGAAAGCCAGATGCAGCAACTGATTGGTATTCTGGTGCGTGAAGCCGGAAAAACCTTCAGCAACGCCATTGCCGAAGTGCGCGAAGCGGTCGATTTTCTCCACTACTACGCCGGACAGGTGCGGGATGATTTCGCTAACGAAACCCACCGTCCATTAGGGCCTGTAGTGTGTATCAGTCCGTGGAACTTCCCGCTGGCTATTTTCACCGGGCAGATTGCTGCCGCACTGGCGGCAGGTAACAGCGTACTGGCAAAACCGGCAGAACAAACGCCGCTGATTGCCGCGCAAGGGATCGCCATTTTGCTGGAAGCGGGTGTACCGCCAGGCGTAGTGCAATTGCTGCCAGGTCAGGGGGAAACCGTGGGCGCGCAACTGACGGGTGATGATCGCGTGCGCGGGGTGATGTTTACCGGTTCAACCGAAGTCGCTACGTTACTGCAACGCAATATCGCCAGCCGCCTGGACGCTCAGGGGCGCCCTATTCCGCTCATCGCTGAAACCGGCGGCATGAACGCGATGATTGTCGATTCCTCCGCCCTGACCGAACAAGTAGTAATAGATGTGCTGGCCTCGGCGTTCGACAGTGCGGGTCAGCGTTGTTCGGCACTGCGCGTGCTGTGCCTGCAAGATGAGATTGCCGACCACACGTTGAAAATGCTGCGCGGCGCAATGGCCGAGTGTCGAATGGGTAATCCTGGTCGCCTGACCACGGATATCGGTCCGGTGATTGATAGCGAAGCGAAAGGCAATATCGAGCGTCATATTCAGACCATGCGTAGCAAAGGCCGTCCGGTGTTCCAGGCGGTGCGGGAAAACAGCGAAGATGCCCGTGAATGGCAAAGCGGCACCTTTGTCGCCCCGACGCTTATCGAACTGGATGACTTTGCCGAATTGCAAAAAGAGGTCTTTGGTCCGGTGCTGCATGTGGTGCGTTATAACCGTAACCAGCTGCCGGAGCTGATCGAGCAGATTAACGCCTCCGGTTATGGTCTGACGCTCGGCGTCCATACGCGTATTGATGAAACCATTGCCCAGGTCACTGGCTCGGCCCATGTCGGCAACTTGTATGTTAACCGTAATATGGTTGGCGCGGTGGTTGGGGTGCAACCGTTCGGCGGCGAAGGGTTGTCCGGCACCGGGCCGAAAGCTGGCGGTCCGCTCTATCTCTACCGTCTGCTGGCGAATCGCCCGGAAAGTGCGCTGGCGGTGACGCTCGCGCGTCAGGATGCAGAGTATCCTGTCGATACGCAGTTGAAAACCGCATTGACTCAGCCGCTGAATGCACTGCGGGAATGGGCGGCAAACCGTCCAGAATTGCAGGCGTTATGTACGCAATATGGCGAGCTGGCGCAGGCAGGAACACAACGATTGCTGCCAGGGCCGACGGGTGAACGCAACACCTGGACGCTGCTGCCGCGTGAGCGCGTATTGTGTATCGCGGATGATGAACAGGATGCGCTGACTCAGCTTGCCGCCGTGCTGGCGGTGGGCAGCCAGGTGCTGTGGCCGGATGACGCGCTGCATCGTCAGTTAGTGAAGGCATTGCCATCGGCAGTCAGCGAACGTATTCAACTGGCGAAAGCGGAAAATATAACCGCTCAACCGTTTGATGCGGTGATCTTCCACGGTGATTCGGATCAGCTTCGCGCATTGTGTGAAGCAGTTGCCGCGCGGGATGGCGCAATTGTTTCGGTGCAGGGTTTTGCCCGTGGCGAAAGCAATATCCTTCTGGAACGGCTGTATATCGAGCGTTCGCTGAGTGTGAATACCGCTGCCGCTGGCGGTAACGCCAGCTTAATGACTATAGGTTAAACAGGTAGCCGGAGGATGTTGCAACCTCCTCCGGCATCATTAACGTGGTCGAATCCCCTCAATAATAATCCGCTGCACGTTTTCAACCGTTTGATTGAAAAATACCTCATCGCGCAACGTCGCGCCTGTCACCGCCTCCACCTGAGGGGCAAAATCGGCGTAATGTTGAGTGGAAGCCCAGATCATAAAAATCAAATGCTGCGGGTCAATCGGCGCGAGTTTGCCACTCTTGACCCAGCCTGCAATCAGCGCTGATTTCTCATCAATTAACGCCTTCAAATCGCCCGTCAGTTCATCCATTAACAGCGGCGCACCTGCCAGCATCTCCATACAGAACAGGCGCGAAGCCTGCGGATAATCGCGGGAGACTTCCAGCTTCAGACGAATGTACTCTTTGATCGCCGCCAGCGGGGCGAAATCTTCACGAAACGCCTTTAACGGCGCCAACCAGATATCGAGAATTTGCCGCAGCACGGCAATATACAGTGCCTCTTTCGACGGGAAGTAATACAGCAGATTGGTTTTAGAAACGCCCGCCAACTCTGCAATTTGCTCCAGCCTTGTGCCGTGAAAACCGAATTGCGAAAAAGTGTCCAGTGCCGCGCTAAGAATCGCTTTTTTCTTCGCGCTCACTGCGCGCGAACGTTTACCCGTTGTTTTCACTGCGCCTTGCGTCATGCGCTCTCCCCTCTTGTAGATTAGCAACAGGATAGCAAAACCCCCCGTCTGGCCTCGACCTTCTGCACTCTCATCGCGCACGAACGCATGTTTTATGTGCAACTGTTTTGACCGTTTAGTCCACTTTTTACCAGTCATTTTCAACAACCAAACATTAACACATTAATAACATTGAATTTTTAAAAACTGGCATCCGCTTTGCAAACAAGCCATTACGCGGCTGAAAAGGATATGCAGGATGCAGCGCCCCGTCTGACTTTCACGTTATTGTTTTTCTTTATTACCGGCGGACACGTCCCCAGTTATCTCGGTTCCAGCGCGGCTTTTGTTGGCGTGGTGATCGCCGCGACGGGCTTTAACGGTCAGGGCATTAACCCGAATATCAGCATCGCGCTGGGCGGTTTTACGTTGGGAGGGATCGGTACAGCAACTTTTGGCGCGATTTTACTCAATGCGTTGTTAAGCAGAAAGTTGGTTGACGTTCCACCGCCAGAAGTTGTTCATCAGGAGCCATAAACAGAAAACCGCCGGGATTACCCGGCGGTGCAGATTGTTGACAACGTACGCATTGTTCATGCCGGATGCGACGTAAACGCCTTATCCGGCCTACAAAACAGTGCAAATTCAATATATTGCAATCTTCTGGTAGGCCTGATAAGCATCAGGCAATCGTGCATTTGTCATCAGTATCAACCGCCGGGTAACCGGCGGTGATGGCTTTTTGACGAGTTACAGACAAAAATGCATTCGTCATTGATTAGCCCGGCTAGTTGTCGCTTTTGCCGTGACTGCTCTTGCCACCTTTTTTACCTGCTTCAGATGCGCGCTGCGGGTCATTTTTGAAATTACCCCCGCTGTGCTGTCCACCTTTTTTACCTGCTTCTGATGCTCTTTCGCGGTCTTCTGCAAAATTACCTGAACCGCCTCGATGGTTTGCCATTACTGACCTCCGTCTTGATGTAGACATCATATTGCATTGCATAAGATTAACGCGGCGTATGGCGGTGCCATATTTTCGCTACGTGGGACTAAGCTTAGTGAACTGACGCGGGTGGACCCGCGTTTGGTAATATCCTGCAACAGGTTCTGAGCGAGAATAGATATCATTTCCAATAATTATCCATAAGCCTCTCTTATGATTAAAAAAACGCTATGGGATAAAAATGTATCATTTTGCGACAAATTTACGCGCTTGTGAAAGTTGTTATAAATCAAATAAGTGGTTGTGAAATTTGCACTCTGAAAAGGACGTCTTATCTTTAAAAGAGTGGTAGCGAATCGCTACGGAATAGAGATAACACGAGGAGTGGTTAGAAATGGCTAAAGTTCTGGTGCTTTATTATTCCATGTACGGACATATCGAAACGATGGCGCGCGCAGTCGCTGAAGGCGCAAGCAAAGTCGATGGCGCAGAAGTTGTTGTTAAGCGTGTACCGGAAACCATGCAGCCGCAATTATTCGAAAAAGCAGGCGGTAAAACGCAAACTGCACCCGTTGCAACTCCGCAAGAACTGGCCGATTACGACGCCATTATTTTTGGTACGCCAACCCGCTTTGGCAATATGTCGGGCCAGATGCGTACCTTCCTGGATCAGACTGGTGGCCTGTGGGCTTCCGGCGCACTGTACGGAAAACTGGCGAGCGTCTTTAGCTCTACCGGTACTGGCGGTGGACAGGAACAGACTATCACTTCAACCTGGACGACCCTTGCTCATCACGGCATGATTATTGTCCCCATTGGCTACGCAGCGCAGGAATTATTTGACGTCTCGCAGGTTCGTGGCGGAACGCCATACGGCGCAACCACCATTGCAGGCGGTGACGGTTCACGCCAACCCAGCCAGGAAGAGTTGTCTATCGCACGTTATCAGGGGGAATATGTCGCTGGTCTGGCAGTTAAACTTAACGGCTAATCTTCAACAGGAGGATACGCATGCCAACTCAAGAAGCGAAAGCTCATCACGTGGGTGAATGGGCATCTCTGCGCAATACGTCGCCGGAAATAGCCGAGGCCATTTTCGAAGTCGCCGGGTACGACGAAAAAATGGCGGAAAAGATTTGGGAAGAAGGTAGCGATGAAGTGTTAGTCAAAGCCTTTGCTAAGACCGATAAAGATTCGCTTTTTTGGGGCGAACAGACCATCGAACGTAAAAACGTTTAATCAGTAACTCCCCCGCGTCTCGCGGGGGAGCTTTCAAATTGTAGACAACGTGCGCTTTGTTCATGCCGGATGCGGCGTGAACGCCTTATCCGGCCTACGCGATCGTGCAAATTCGATATAGTGCAATTCTCGGGTAGGCCTGATAAGCGTAGCGCATCAGGCAATCTCACGTTTGTCATCAATCTCATATTCCCCCGCTTCTCGCGGGGGAGCTTTCAAATTGTTGACAACGTGCGCTTTGTTCATGCCGGATGCGGCGTGAACGCCTTATCCGGCCTACGCGATCGTGCAAATTCGATATAGTGCAATTCTCGGGTAGGCCTGATAAGCGTAGCGCATCAGGCAATCTCACGTTTGTCATCAGTCTCATATTCCCCGCTTCTCGCGGGGGAGCTTTCTGTTATTTCACCGCTTCATTCAACACGCTATCAAACTTATCCATCGGGCAAAAACCGTTGGCATCTATCGGGCAGCCGATAAGTTCAAGCGTCACGCGTTGAGCCGGAGCCTGCAACGTTAACGCGTCGGCATTACGCAACTGTTCCGAACTCTGGTACACATACTCGATTTTCATCAGGTCGCGGTTGGCTTTGCTGTCATGCCAACGCTGGAAAACGATTTTGCCGCCAATCGGCGTGCGTTCGTTCTGGTCATGCAGTTGATACGGTTTGAAATCCAGCGCCGTTAACAGAGAGGCAATGTTTGAGTCGTGCCCAACCAGCACTGTGATTTTCGGCGCACTGGCACGATCGGTAACCAGGGCTTTGTCGATATAACTGACCAGCGGTTTCGCGACATTGCGCGCCACTTCCGGTGAAGTAAACAGGCTATCCTGGTAGCCGTTTTTCAGTTTCGACAACACTTTCCATTGTTGATCTGATTTGATCTCCCCCCAGGCCACCTGATCCATCGGGAAACCTTCGTAGTATTGCAGGGTGAACGCGTCCACCAGCGAGTTGCCCACTTTTAGCGGCCCGGAAACGCCTGGTTCTTGTTGATACTTCGCGCTAAAGGTATTTTTACCGTCCACCAACGAGCACTGCTGTTTCTCTTTGCAGGCAGGAGAATCTTTATAGTTAACGATTTTTTCCAGTAGCTGGTAGCTGTCGGTAAGCTGAAGTTTACTAAGCTCTTTTTCCATTGCCGCCACCGCCTGCTCACTGAATGCGGCGGAATCATCGGTGATCACCGGGTTAAAGGTTGGGTCCATAGTGCCCATTTTTTCCTGGTGATGAACAGGAATATCACACCCTGGGAATGCGCCGGTAATAAAGAACTGCGCAGTGGCGACAGTGCGTTGCAAACTATTGGCATAGGCATAAACGGTGTCCGGCGGCGGGCATTCACCCGTTTTCACTATTCCCTGCTCTGCCAGCCACTCACGCATGTAATGGCCCATATACACTTCCAGCACGCCGCCTTTGGTCGTGAGTTGTCCACCAGGAACATCCCACTCCGGCCATTTATTCGGCGTCGACTGCTCAAGCACACTGCCATTATTTGCCAATGGCGCACGTAAATTATGACGGCTCATGAGTAGCACTTGCTGTAGCTGATAGCCTTCCGGCATGATCTGTGCCTGCGCATTCGAAGAGAGTAAAACCATTCCAGCCACGGCCGCAGCGATTAGCGTTTTTTTCATTCCCATCACCTCTTTAGTTATCAATCAATTAAGAGTGTGACAGAAATATGGCATTTTTCCGGGAACAGGTTCGCAATTTAGCAGATGACGAGGCGGGAAACCGTCAGGCGATAACGGACAGTAGTCGCGCTATCGCCTGGTTTGTATCGTTAAACTAATACCTGAAACAGCAAGGCAAAAAGAATGATATTGGCAATGACAATGGCCCAACCGTTATAAAGCATATATTTCAGGTGAGTAGATTGTGCCAGCCCCATTTGACCGAACATATCCGATGAAGGGAAAGGCCCAAACCAGTCCACTTGCGATGAGGCTAATAATACTGCCGTTGTACCCTGTGGCGGCACTCCCGCAGCCATCAACATCGGACCAAATATTTTATGCGTGAAGGTCATCTGAGCAACAGCAGCACCTGGCACATGACCGATAATGTTAAAGGCAAAAATACAGAAGCAAAGCCATGCCGGAGATATCCCGGTTAACAGTGGTTGTGTGTATTCGAGCAATCCCTGATACGCCTGCAGGCTATCCATAAGCTCCAGAATCGGGTTATACAGCCAGTAGAGCAGAAACATCCACACCAGTCTGCCACACCCTTTATACAGGGCTTGCAGGATCCCGGTTGGGCTTAATCCCCCCACCAGCCCGGTGATCAACGCCACCAACAGCATAACGATAATGGCAAAACTAAAACCTGCTTTTATCACTACGCCAATAACCGCCATCACAATAATGGTTGCAGCAAATGCCAGGGCGCTGAGTTTGCGACGACGATCGCGGGCAGGATCCTCTTCTTCCTGAGTTTTCTCTGAGAGATCCACTTCGTAGTGTAATTTTCCTTCCGTCATCTTCTGAATTCGCCCGGCCATTATCCAGCCAGCAAATAACGTCACGGCGCTCATTGGCAGCCCGACGTACATCAGGTATTGCGGATAAGTCAGGCCGCCGAGTTGTAAAATCGTCACGGTACTGGGAGTAAATGGCCCGGTAAACAATCCCACTGACCCCGCCGTCATCATCAGTGCAGCCACTGTAGGCGGTGTCAGCCGTACTGCAGCCGCCACGGGAATAATCACCGCAACAATAATGGCATTACCGCCTGCCATAGTACCCAGCGCGCCACAGATAAGAATGGATGAGACAACGATGCCAAATTTGACCCGTGTCTGGCTGGAAAGCCCGATACGATGCACCACAAATTTGACCAGTTCAACGGCGGCTCCGGTACGTGTTGCCACTTCACCTACGCCTGCGCCAAGCATAATGATCAAACCAACAGTGGCGATAAACGATCCCGTCGATTTTGCCAGCATGGCCCCCATTTCAGGTAAGCCGGTGGAAGTCATTATCATCGCAATAATAATCGATGAAATAACCGCCAGAACAATATCGACGCCTATCAACGAGAGCACCGCTAACGCCACCAGTGGTGTAAAACCAAGCAGTCCGAGTTCATTACCTGGACGCCCCTGGCACCAGAACGCTATCAGTAAAAATGCAATCAATAACAAGCCAATAATGACATTCTTTTTGGTGATATTTTGTCTGGTTAGTAAACCACCAGCGAGCATTGAGTCACTCATATAACTCCTTAACCCCATCGAATCGACTTTCAATATCAGCCGATGTATTTGGACAGCTCAGAAAATATCCCCCCTCGTTATTATTGTTAGCAAAATGCACTGAGGGTTTGTCCGGGTACTACAGGTATTATTCTGAGTTCGTAATTAACCCCTTTAGGTGGGCAAATAACGCATTGTTACCAGAACAGACGTTACAGATTAAATTTATGTTAACTTGATGTTACCATGAAATGACTTTTTATCTATCGTCTATAACTCTGGGTTAACTCTTAATGAAACTGCGCCACCTGGAAATCTTCTATGCTGTGATGACATGCGGGACACTTTCACGGGCAGCGGAATCGCTGAATATTTCCCAACCGGCCGCCAGTAAAGCGTTAAAAAACGCTGAGCAAAAACTCGGTTTTCAGCTCTTTCAGCGAGTTCGTGGCAAGCTTCTTCCAACCAGCGAAGCGATCACACTTTTTGAAAAAGCGCAGTCGATTTATCACGAACTCGACAACCTGCGACTGCTGGCCGATAACCTGACGCGAGATCCGCGAGCCAGAATAGCCCTGGGATGCCTGCCAAGCCTGGGATTAAGTCTGGTGCCGGAAATAGTCACGGCGTTTTACCAGCAGAATGCGAATCTGGTCATGACACTGACGACAGAGCACACTGAAACGTTGGTTAAAAAGCTTGATCTGCGTGAGATTGATCTGGCCCTGACGCTACAGCCGATTCAACAGGGGGAAATTATGACGACGCTGATAGCCGAAGTTCCGCTGGTTTATATCGACCGGGACTATCGCCAGGGCGCAGTAGAAATAGACAAGATTGACCAACAACGCTGGATTTCTCCCGGCCCTCATTCCCTTTCCGATGCAATAGCTAAACGACGTGATTTTTTGACAACGCGCCTGAATGTCCAGACCTATTACATGGCCACGGAATTTGTAAAACGCGGAATGGGATGCAGTATTACCGATATTTTCTCTGCCCGTCATAACCTCCCGGCAGAGACGATTCACCCCATCGAACCCCCAATGAAAATAGACCTTTGTTTGCTACGCCGTGCCGACGTTTCACTTAGTCCTATTACACAAAAATTTGTCGATTTCCTCTGTCAGCAATTACGTCAGCAAGTGCGAGCCATTAACCTTGAGTTATACCCTGAAAATAAAAAGTCAATTGCTCCTCAGGTCTAAATGCTTTGACATAACCCCAACGCATTTATTAGCGGTGGATATCTCAGGTGATGAAAAAACGCATTGTAGTTATTGGCGGCGGGGTAATTGGTCTGGCAACAGCATGGGTGCTGGTAAAACAGGGCCATCAGGTGCAATTGCTAGAACGCAACAGCCAGGCAGGCGTCGCCACCAGTTTCGCTAATGGTGGGCAACTCAGTTATCGCTACGTTGCTCCTCTGGCGGATAAAGGCGTACCGATGCAGGGAATTAAATGGATGGGGAAAAGCGACTCCCCCCTCAATATGCGTTTGCGCATGTCATTTAGCCAGTGGCGCTGGTTGCTGGAATTTTTACTGGCCTGCAATAGCCGGACAAATAAACTCAATGGCGACCATATTTTACGCTTATCACTGTTAAGCCGTCAGGTCATGGAAGAGTGGCTGCTGGAAGATAATCTTGATGATTTTCACTGGCGCCGTTCTGGCAAACTGATTATTCATCGCCGCCCGCAAGATTTAGCCAAAGCAGCAAAAGGTATTAATCCGCAATTTCAACAGGCTTTATCACGCGAAGAGTGCGTTCATCTTGAACCAGCACTAAAACATATTGGTCATTCATTGTGTGGCGGTATTTACTCCCCCGGCGATGAAACGGCGGACTGCTATAAGTTCTGCCAGGCATTACTTGCCAAACTTAATGCCAGCGCAAATTTTTCGCTACAAACCGATTGTGAAGTTTTGCAGTTGAATAAAAAAGGCGAGCGCATTGATTCCATCACCACCAGCACAGGAACATTGGTTGCGGATGATTATGTCGTTGCCGCGGGTAATGGCAGTAAGCATTTACTTGCCGAAACCGGGACTCACTTACCGCTCTGCGGTCTGAAAGGTTACAGTCTGACGCTCCCCTTCCCACAAGAAATGGGGATCGCACCGCAAATCAGTGTCACCGACTATGGTCATAAAATTGTCTATGCCCGCCTCGGTGAGCGGTTGCGTATCGCCGCCATGGTCGATATTGGCTATGACGGAAATGAATTGCGCCCTGAACGAATCAATGCCTTAAAGCAGATCGTAGCTAACAGTTTTCCGCAACTGCAAGGCATCGATGATGCTGAATTATGGACAGGTATGCGTCCATCCACCCCTGCGGGTCCGCCACTATTAGGACGGGCGAAGTATCAAAATCTGTGGATGAATCTTGGTCAGGGCAGTCTGGGCTTTACGCTGGCGGCGGGTAGTGCCGTGGTGTTAAGCGCACTGCTGTCGGGCGAAGATCCCGCAATTTCCCTTGATGGACTGACATGGAGCCAATCAGCTTGAATATCAAACGTAATAACCCACAACCTCGTCTTGCCGCCAGTGTGGAATATGGCAATCTTGTATTTCTCTCTGGTCAGACACCGAAGAGCAATACTCCTGACATCGCGCAACAAACGCGCGAAGTGCTGGAGAAAATCGACGCATTACTTGCTGAAGCGGGCAGTGATAAATTTCATCTTTTGTCCGCTCAGGTATGGCTGAAAGATATCAGCCGCGATTTTGCCGATTTCAACGACGTATGGGTTAACTGGATGCCAGAAGGATATAGCCCGGCACGTGCTGCCGTGCAGGCTGAGATGGCCCGCCCGGAGATTCTGGTTGAAGTGATGATCACTGCGGTAAAAGCAGGATAATTCACCATTTTCCGCCCCCTGACAACGTCGTCATGGGGCATCTATGAAGGTTAAACGTCCCCTCTTTTACCTGCCAAAATTCAGGCTGAAAATATCATTTTTAGTTATGTTTTTATCACTGGCCTACGATTTTTTCTGATTTCCCCTACACTTAACTCTGATACCTTGTCAGGGGTTTCCCTTTGTCTGTATTGATTTACGCGAGATAACGCTATGGAATTAAAGGATTATTACGCCATCATGGGCGTGAAACCGACGGACGATCTCAAGACAATCAAGACCGCCTATCGTCGACTGGCCCGCAAATACCATCCTGATGTCAGCAAAGAGCCCGATGCCGAAGCCCGCTTCAAAGAGGTCGCTGAAGCCTGGGAAGTGTTAAGTGATGAACAGCGTCGCGCTGAATATGATCAGATGTGGCAGCATCGCAACGATCCGCAATTCAACCGCCAGTTCCAGCATGGCGACGGTCAGAGTTTCAATGCCGAAGATTTTGACGATATCTTCTCGTCAATTTTCGGTCAACATGCCCGCCAGAGCCGTCAACGCCCCGCCACACGTGGCCACGATATTGAAATTGAAGTTGCGGTATTCCTGGAAGAAACGCTTACTGAGCACAAACGTACCATCAGCTATAACCTGCCGGTTTATAACGCCTTTGGCATGATCGAACAGGAAATCCCGAAAACGCTGAATGTGAAGATCCCGGCGGGCGTCGGCAATGGCCAACGTATCCGCCTGAAAGGCCAGGGGACGCCAGGCGAAAACGGTGGTCCAAATGGCGACCTGTGGCTGGTGATTCATATAGCTCCGCATCCGTTGTTTGATATTGTCGGTCAGGATCTGGAAATTGTGGTGCCGGTTAGCCCGTGGGAAGCGGCTCTGGGTAGCAAAGTCACTGTACCAACCCTGAAAGAAAGCATTTTGTTGACCATTCCGCCAGGCAGTCAGGCCGGGCAACGATTGCGCATTAAAGGCAAAGGTCTGGTAAGCAAAAAACAGACTGGTGACTTGTATGCTGTGCTGAAAATCGTCATGCCGCCAAAACCGGATGAAAATACTGCTGCGCTGTGGCAACAACTGGCAGACGCCCAGTCGTCTTTTGATCCACGTAAAGATTGGGGGAAAGCATAATGGCTCATGTTACGGTGACTTTTACCATTACCGAATTTTGCCTGCATACCGGCATTTCTGAAGAGGAGTTGAATGAAATTGTCGGTTTGGGGGTGGTTGAACCGAGAGAGATCCAGGAAACAACCTGGGTATTTGATGACCATGCCGCCATTGTGGTGCAACGCGCGGTACGTCTGCGTCAGGAACTGGCGCTGGACTGGCCTGGGATCGCGGTGGCGCTGACGTTAATGGATGATATTGCACATCTGAAACAGGAAAACCGTCTGTTACGCCAGCGGCTTTCCCGGTTTGTGGCTCACCCGTGAGTGTGGCCGCCGGATGCGATGCTGACGCGTCTTATCAGGCCTACAAAAATCACCGTTCCCGTAGGCCGGATAAGGCGTTCACGCCGCATTCGGCGGCGCTGCCATAATGTCTGATGCGACGCTTAACGCGTCTTATCAGGCCTACAAAGATCACCGTTCCCGTAGGCCGGATAAGGCGTTCACGCCGCATCCGGCGGCTGTGCCATAATGCCTGATGCGGCGCTTAACGCGTCTTATCAGACCTACCAATTGGCATTATCTCTATTGGTTATCGCAAGCAATAACTGGCTTAGTGCCGTGTAAAAACCAAAGCTGTCATACTGATGGCAACGCACAGCAAACTCTGGTAACCATTGCCGCAGCGACATCAGTGTTTTTTGCCGCAGATTGTCAACTTCCTGTGCAGGTACAATCCCCTCTCCCCGGGCAAAATGCAGATGACTTAACAACTCAAGAAAAATCGCCAGATGATCTGCCGGTTCGTTGAAATTGCCACTGGTGTCCATCCCTGCCTCAGCCAGTAAGCCTTTGATCACCTGTGGGTCCTGCTGATACGCCGATGCATACGGCAGTGCCGCCTGCTTGTCAGTCATCAAAAACAGGCCGCAAAAGTCGGCGGCCAGTTCCAGACGGGCGTCGTCACGTACTGTCAATGCAGCAATACTTTTCTCCAGCTCATTCACCGCCGCAGTCAGCGGCGGCTCTCGTTTCAGCAAAGAAAACCATTCAGCCATCTGTGCACTGGCGATTTGCGTCAGTTGTTCATCGTCCAGTTCACGGGAGAACAACTGCGCCAGCCAGGCGTAGATACAGGCATTCTGTTCCACCGTTAGTGAAGTCATGATTTCACCTGCGGTGCCGGAACATATTCGCACTGTGCCACCATCTCAATCGGACCGCTAAACGCCGTTACCTTCTCTATTGGACCGGTGAATTTTTCAATTTCCACGATGGTCGTATGTGAGCTGGTGGCCTGCGCAAGTTGCGAAGTCCCGATGTCGGGCGTAAGCACATTAGGGTTACCGTATTTACACAGCGCATTGAGCTCACCGCCTTTATCCGGATCATACCAGGCGCCTTCATGGATCCGGATCACGCCTGGTGCATAGAGATCAGAAACCACCGCGCCCACCAGAACCTGCCCCCGATCGTTAAAGACTCGCACCACATCACCGTTAGCAATCCCACGCGCACGGGCATCCTGCGGGCTGATATATACCGGCTCTTTACCCGCTACGCTGTAATGCTGACGCAGTGTTTCAGATTCACACAGTTGCGAGTGGACGCGATAATCGGGATGCACCGATTGCAGATGCAGTGGATACTTCTGCGAACCTGGTCCACCGTGGGAACGTTCAATTTTCTCAAACCACATTGGATGCCCCTGACAATCGTCATAGTGCATGTCGGCGATGGTTTGCGAGTAGATCTCAATCAACCCGCTCGGCGTCCCCAGCGGTTCGAGGTCAGGATCTTCTCGGAACGCCTGATGACGCACGAACATCTGCGGATGGTCATAGACCACGTATTCTTTACTGTTCCACAACTCATCAAAGGTCGGTAAATGGATGCCGAGTCCTTTGGCCTGCTGGAGCGCATCCTGCCAGATGCGCTTGAGCCAGCCCATCTCATCCAGCCCCTCAGTAAAGGCTTCCTCACGGTCAAAGCGTCGGCATAACTCGCGGAAAATATCAAAGTCGTTGCGCGCCTCAAATTGCGGCTGCACCACCTGTTTAGTGGTGATAAGCCCGTGGCTGGCATAGTCACCAAACTGGTCGAGATCGTTACGCTCAAACTGAGTAGTTGCGGGTAATACAATGTCGGAAAAGCGGCAACTGGAAGTCCACTGGTTATCAATGGAAATCACCGTCTCCAGCTTGCGCCAGCCTTCGATAATGCGGTTGATCTGCTGATGGCGGTGGAACGGATTGGTCCCGGCGAAAACACACATTTTCAGCGGCGGCAACTTAACTGTTTTGCCGTCCCAGTTGATCTCTTTCCCCGGTTCCAGAATGGCGTCGATATAACGGGCCGTTGGGATGGTGCTGCTGTAACCTTTGTAATCGTTGTTGTTATGAACGGGCGGAATTTTCGTGGCACCGGGAAAACCGCTCAGGATAATCCCTTTACGGCCTGGCACGCCTGAGCCGCTGCTGTGCCAACTAAAACCAAAACCGCCACCTGGCAGGCCAATCTGCCCGAGCATTGCCGCCAGCACCACAATCATCCATGACCACTGCTCGCCGTGCTGCATACGTTGGGCGCACCAGCCGGCCATAATTTGCGTTCTTGTGCCCGCCATTTTCCGCGCCAGCATGCGGATCGTTTCGGCGTCAATGCCGCACAGTTTTTCTGCCCAGACGGCATCCTTCGGCTGGCCGTCTTTCTCACCCAGCAAATACGGCAGAAATTGCTCGAAACCGACGCAATAATCAGCAATGAATTGTTTGTCGTACAGATTTTCGCTGTACAGGGTATGGGCCATCGCCAGTTGTAGCGGGACATCGGTTTGCGGGTTAACAATAATATGTTTAACGTGCTCACGCCCCAGATATTCATGCGTTGAACTGACCACCGGGTCGATGCTGATAACTTCGATTTCGCCCGCCGCCACCTTTTCTTTCAGTTGCTCGTAATATTCATAAACATCGTGAGACGGGCAGCGGAAATTAACCTGCTGATTCTTCACCAAATCGGTGCCCCACATGACGATGATTTTACTGTTTTGCAACACTAACGGCCAGGATGTTTGCTGTTCGTAAACTTCCATTGACCCCACCACCCGCGGCAGGATCACCTGCGCTGCTCCGGTGGAATAGTCACCGCCGGTACTCACTTTATTGCCATGTAGTGCGATGGCTTTCGACAGCATTCCCCCGGCGCTATGAAATTTACCGGATGATTGCCCGCCGCTGGCGGTCAGTAACGCACTGGGGCCATAGGTTTTTTGCACCCGTTCCAGTTCTTCATAGAACATGTCCAGGGCTTCATCCCAAGTGACGCGGACAAAACGGTTATCACCGCGCTGAGTGGTGTCACTCAGATGGCGCTTACGCAGCCAGTCGACTCGTACCATTGGGTAGCGAATACGCGCCGGATTGTGGACGTGATCCGGCAGCCCGGCGATAATTTTCGTCGGGTACTTATCCAGTTCGAACGGTTTCACCGCCACAAAGCGCCCGTCTTTCACCGTCGCGCGAATGGCGCCAAACCGCGAACCGGTCAGGATACCTTCTTTCGACGTAACAGCCTGCGCTGCGTTAACACGGCGTGGAGTTAACAGCGATGGCCCCAGCATTCCGGCCAGCGTTAAGCCACCAAGCTGGGTAAGAAAACGTCGACGTGATGCCTGAAAAATGTCTTTATTTTTCATTATTTTCCTTCCTTATCGCTGTGAGACTTCCCTGCGGTATCCGACGCATGCATTTGCAGATATTTCAGCATGGTGCGCTCTTCCCGTTTATCCAGGCTGGTAAAACCAATCATGCCGTTGATTTGGCCGATCCAACCGTTGGCGTCGTAATGGGTGGTTGCTGACGCGCCGTGGCACTGTTTACAGGCGCTGCTGTACAGCGTATCGCCATAGGCCCAGATTGGTTTGATGTCGTCGACCATATCGCCCTTCTTCAACCATGCGGTGGCCTGCATCTTACTCCACTCGGTTTTGGTGTCAGCAACGGTGGTTTTCTCCAGCATTTTCGCCTGCTGCTGGATATCGCCACGAATGGAAGCGACAAAAATCCGTTTGCCGGGTAACTCAGTCAGAACCCGTTGAGTTCCAGCGCTTTCCGTCCAACCGATGATAGCCACCTGTAACCAGTCGCCGTCACGTTTAAGCACTTTCACTTCAGAGGCTGGCAGCAGTGAACCCGTCGCTTCTTTATCATCCTTTGCTGCATAAAGCGGCTTTATATCTATAGAATAAAGGATGTCTTTATCATCTCTGGCGCTGGCGCGTAGTTCTTCGAACTGTTTACGCGAGCCGCTGCTCATGTCCGGCAGCTGATGGGCAATGCCTTTATGGCAGTCGATACAGGTCTGATTATCTTTCGCTGCGGCGGCCATTTGACGTGCGGCTTCCGGATGCTGCTTCGCATGATCCATCGCGTCGTAGTTATGGCAGGAACGGCAGGTCGCTGAATTGTTCTCTTTCATCCGCGCCCATTCGCGCTCGGCGAGTTCTGCGCGTTTAGCGTTGAATTTCTCAGGGGTATCGATGGAGTGACCAATAACGGTCTGATACACCTCATTACTCGCTTCCAGTTTCCGCTTCAGCATTCCCGGTAAATCTGACGGGACGTGGCAGTCATGACACTCGGCGCGTACGCCGGAAGCATTCTGGAAATGCGCCGACTTTTTATATTCTTCATACACCGGCGTCATACTGTGGCAACTGACGCAAAACTCAGTGCTGCTGGTGGCCTTGATCCCGAAGTGAGGTAACACAATCAAGGCAATACCGATCACGATCCCCATCAGCACCAGCGCTAACACCGACCAACGCGCACTTGGCCGACGCAGCGCACTCCATAGTCGTCTCATAATAACTCCTGTAAAAATATAATTTGGCAACTGTGATCTTAATAAGCAAATATGAATAGCGGCACTCGTCAGGATGAATGGCTTATGACAGCATATGAATGGATATGAACAGGAAGATCGGGAAAGCAGGGATGTCACACCATATTGTCATTGTTGAAGATGAGCCTGTGACGCAGGCACGTTTGCAAAGCTACTTCATCCAGGAAGGGTATCTCGTGTCGGTCACGGCAAGCGGCGACGGACTACGGGAAATTATGGAAAACCAGCCTGTTGATCTCATTTTGCTGGATATTAACCTGCCCGATGAAAACGGCTTAATGCTTACCCGAGCCCTGCGCGAACGCTCAACGGTGGGGATTATTCTGGTGACCGGGCGCAGCGATCCTATTGATCGAATTGTCGGGCTTGAGATGGGCGCCGATGATTATGTCATCAAACCGCTGGAGCTGCGTGAACTCGTGGTACGGGTAAAAAATCTGCTCTGGCGTATCGATCTGGCCCGTCAGGCCAACGCTCTCACTCAGGATAACTGCTATCGTTTTGCCGGGTATTGTCTGAATATCTCACGCCACACGTTGGATCAGGACGACCGACCTATCAAACTCACCCGCGCGGAATACGAAATGCTGGTGGCCTTTGTCACTAATCCTGGCGAGATCCTCAGCCGTGAACGACTGCTGCGTATGCTCTCCGCCCGGCGGGTAGAAAACCCCGATTTGCGCACCGTGGACGTATTGATCCGCCGTTTGCGTCATAAACTCAGCGCCAACCTGTTAGTTACGCAGCATGGCGAAGGGTATTTCTTAGCCGCTGATGTCTATTAATCCACCGATTCAGGTAATGTGGTGCACCAAGGATGATTTTCACTCTGGCCAAAAGATTGTGGATGGCGTTTGCCCTGATGGCATTGCTGACGCTGGTGAGTATCTTTGTAGGTTGGTATAACCTGCGCGTTTTAACCCAAAGCGCTCAGACCAACACTCTGGCCCTGATCCCAACCATGAATATGGCCCGTCAGTTGAGTGAGGCCAGTGCGTGGGAGCTCTTTACCGCCCAAAATCTGAACAACACGGATAGCGCAGAGATGTGGCAATCCCAGGGGAGGACGTTATCGGCGCAGAAGCTGAAAATTGACACCCTGTTGCAGGGTCTGCGCGAGAAAGGGTTTGAGACAATAGCCATTGAACGACAAGCCTATGAGATTGACCACTCGCTACGCCAGCAAGGTGATCTGGTCGGCCAGCGGCTGAAACTCCACGATCAACAGCAACAACTCAGCCAGCAAATCGTCGCCGCGGCCGGAGAAATCGCCAACATCGCGCAATCCCAGACCCATTACATTGCAATCGCCACCGCATCACCGCAGTCTGGCCCGCAAAGTGTGTTTGGCCACAATCATAACAGGTCGGCGGAGAGCGCCGTCGAACAGTGGGTTGCTGGCGATCGTGAGTACGTCAGGCAGATGCACGAAATGCGCTTTAGCGCTCTGCAAATACAGCATTTCGTTATGAAACTGGAGCTGGAGGAAAGTGAAAAAAATAAGAACAGGCTGCCTGTTCAATTGAAAAACGCCCTTAACAGGGTACAGCTTCAACAAAGGCGCATTAAGGCCCCACCGGTTCGCGCGCAGGCTGAAAAGGCACTGGAGACAGTACAACGATATGTCGAGTTACTGGCGCTCTACCAACGAGAAAAAGCACTCAATACTCACCTGCAGACGCTGACGCAAAATAATATTGTGCAGTTTGCACAGTTCAGCAACGAAGTTAATCAGTTGGTCGCAACCATTGAGCAGCGTAATCGGGCCGGACTTACACATCTGGAAAGCGCCAGTGAACATGTACGGTTTAACCTGTTACTGCTGGGCGTCGTTTCACTTTGCTCATTGATTCTGATCCTCTGGCGCGTGGTTTATCGCTCAGTCACGCGCCCTCTTGCCGAACAAACGCAGGCGCTGCAACGCTTGCTGGATGGTGATATCGACTCCCCTTTCCCGGAAACCGCTGGCGTGCGGGAACTGGATACCATCGGGCGGCTGATGGATGCTTTTCGCAGCAGTGTTCATGCGCTTAATCGCCACCGCGAACAACTGGCGGCGCAGGTCAAAGCGCGCACTGCCGAATTGCAGGAACTGGTGGTAGAACACCGCCTGGCACGGGCCGAAGCAGAAAAAGCCAGTCAGGCAAAATCGGCGTTTCTGGCAGCAATGAGCCATGAGATCCGCACTCCGCTGTACGGAATTCTCGGCACCGCGCAGTTGCTGGCAGATAACCCGGCGCTTCACGCCCAGCGTGATGATTTGCGGGCGATTACCGACTCTGGCGAATCATTGCTGACCATCCTCAACGATATTCTCGATTATTCAGCTATCGAAGCAGGTGGCAAGAATGTTTCGGTCAGCGATGAGCCCTTTGAACCGCGCCCACTGCTGGAAAGTACCCTGCAATTAATGAGCGGACGGGTTAAAGGTCGTCCGATTCGACTGGTAACGGCAATTGCCGACGATGTCCCAACCGCGTTAATGGGCGATCCGCGCCGTATTCGCCAGGTTATTACCAATTTGTTGAGTAATGCCCTGCGTTTCACCGATGAGGGGCAGATTATCCTGCGCAGCCGCATTGATGGCGAGCAATGGCTGGTCGAAGTGGAAGACAGCGGCTGTGGTATTGATCCCGCGAAACTGGCTGATATCTTTCAGCCATTTGTTCAGGTGAGCGGCAAGCGCGGCGGCAGTGGACTGGGACTGACTATCAGTACCAGTCTGGCTCAGGCGATGGGCGGCGAACTGACCGCCACCAGCAGGCCGGGAGTTGGAAGCTGTTTTGGCTTACGGTTACCGTTACGTGTTGCCACTGCGCCTGCACCAAAAATAGTCAATCAGGCGGTGCGTCTGGACTGTTTACGATTACTGTTGATTGAAGATAACCCGCTAACGCAGCGTATTACCATCGAGATACTTAACACCAGTGGCGCTCAGGTCGCAGCCGTAGGAAATGCCGCGCAGGCTTTAGAGACGCTGCAAAATAGTGAACCGTTTGCTGCCGCACTGGTGGATTTTGATCTGCCGGATATCGACGGCATTACACTTGCCCGGCAACTTTCGCTGCAATATCCGTCGCTGGTTTTGATTGGCTTTAGCGCCCATGTCATCGACGAAACGCTGAGCCAGCGTACCAGTTCGCTATTTCGCGGAATTATCCCTAAACCGGTGTCGCGTGAAGTGCTTGGTCAGTTACTGGCGCACTATCTGCACCTGCAAACACATAACCATCAACCACTGGATGTATCGCAGCTCAATGAAGATGCGCAGTTAATGGGGGTGGAGAAAATCCACGAATGGCTGACATTATTTAAACAACATGCCCTGCCCCTTCTCGATGAAATGGACACTGCCCGCGCCAGACACGACAGCGACAAAATCAAACGTGCCGCGCACCAGTTGAAAAGCAGCTGTGCCAGTCTGGGCATGCGCAGTGCCAGTCAGTTGTGCGGACAACTTGAGCTGGAACCATTAACCGCGGCCCTGCCGCGTGAAGAAATTACGCGTAGCATCGCGGCCCTGGAACAGTGGCTGAATAAGAAAGCCCCGAACCCGATGTGAATCAATATCATCCCGTTAAGAAAACTTAGAATAGTGGCATTTGGTATGCAACTTAACGGGCGGGCAAAATTATGACAGAGAAAAAAAGAATCCGCTGGCAGCGACGGCCAGGCACGACGGGCGGTAAATTACCGTGGAATGACTGGCGCAATGCCACGACCTGGCGTAAAGCGACGCAATTATTACTGTTGGCAATCAATATTTATATTGCCGTCACCTTTTGGTACTGGGTGCGCTATTACGAAACGGCAGGTAATACGGCATTTGTCGCCAGACCGGGTGGCATTGAAGGTTGGCTGCCGATTGCTGGTCTGATGAATCTGAAATACAGCCTTGCAACAGGTCAGTTACCTTCCGTGCACGCCGCCGCGATGCTGTTATTGGTCGCTTTTATCATTATCAGCTTACTGCTGAAAAAAGCCTTTTGTTCGTGGCTATGCCCTGTTGGTACGCTCTCTGAATTAATTGGCGATCTCGGAAAAAAAGTGTTTGGTCGACAATTCGCCCCTCCACGCTGGCTGGATATTCCTCTACGCGCGGTGAAATATTTGCTATTAAGCTTTTTTCTTTATATCGCGTTATTCATGCCCGCCCAGGCGATTCACTATTTTATGCTATCGCCTTATAGCGTGGTGATGGACGTTAAAATGCTCGATTTCTTTCGCCATATGGGGAAAGCGACATTAATCAGCGTGACGGTTTTGCTGATTGCCAGCCTATTTATTCGCCATGTCTGGTGTCGTTATCTCTGCCCATATGGCGCGCTGATGGGACTGGTTTCGCTATTATCGCCGTTTAAGATTCGTCGCAATGCCGAAAGCTGTATCGACTGCGGTAAATGTGCGAAAAATTGCCCATCACGGATCCCGGTCGATAAATTAATTCAGGTCAGAACGGTGGAATGTACCGGTTGTATGACCTGCGTGGAGTCATGCCCGGTGGCCTCAACATTGACCTTTTCACTGCAAAAACCTGCGGCAAATAAAAAAGCCTTTGCGTTGTCTGGCTGGTTAATGACGCTACTGATTCTGGGGATTATGTTTGCGGTGATTGGTTACGCAATGTATGCGGGAGTATGGCAAAGCCCGGTGCCGGAGGAGTTGTACCGACGCTTAATTCCACAAGCGCCAATGATTGGTCACTAAATTAGCAACAAGCGGAACATCACCTCGCGCGGGGTGATGTTCACAAAATCACATTATTTTGATTTTGACATCATAACTTTCAAGCCCGGTCATTTTCTCCCGCGCGGTGAAGCGAATTTCAGAGACTTCTTTCCCTGTGTTCTTGTTAAATTCGGCGATTTTTTGCGCGATAAAATCTGAGATTTCCGTTTCGGCTTGTTTTTTTAGCTCTTCAATATTCACTGTTAACCTCTTCTGGTCTTAAAAGACAGCAACACGCCAGTAAGGTGTTGGTTCCCGGTACCTGGTCAGGTAAGAAATGTTATAAGCTATCTCCCTGAAAGATTCAATAATCAACAGGTTATCGCTTATTATACATACAGAGTTGAGGAAAAATAAGCCAGATATAAAAAAGGCTCCACGAGGGAGCCTGATATTATTTGGTGAAATCCAGTGGTGTCTGGTCAGTGCGTATTTGCAATGCGATGTTATCAAAGGTGATCATCGTCGATTTGCAGAAAATACACTTTGCACCTAAAGGGTTTCGCTCCGTCACATCGAATGCCGATGTGCGGTACTGTGAACCATGACAACATGGACAGCGGAAATGGAGATGCTGAGTAATAGCGGCAACCTTAGAGCGTAACAACGTTCGCTGCCGAGGGACCACGTTGCCCCTGCTCAATAGAAAATTCGACTTTCTGATTTTCGTTCAGCGTGCGGAATTCATTGCTCTGGATGGCGGTGAAATGGACGAAAACGTCCTTGCTGCCATCATCAGGAGTGATAAAGCCGAAACCTTTATCTGCGTTAAACCATTTTACTAAACCAGTCATTTTATTAGACATATTTTTACTTCCTTCATTTTGGGCCTTTCGGCAAACAGGGCTTTAATACAGAAACTACTTAGTGTTCAGGAGAGAGACTCAAAAGAAGGGGATAATGCCTGATAATGAGAACTGCTTTAGTAAACTACTTTGTATGATGTCTGTCTTTCAAACCGACGCAGCTATTAACGCATGATAAATAAGATTAAGCAAACTTTATTTTGGCCGTCCAGCGGTCTTAAATAAAACTGGCTTTATTTTATTTAGACCGTATAGTGCAGCGCAGATTTATCAGTAAGGAATTTGTTTGTCCCGTAAAATGACAGGAATTGTCAAAACCTTTGATCGCAAAAGCGGCAAAGGATTCATCATCCCCTCCGACGGTCGTAAAGAAGTCCAGGTCCATATTTCCGCATTCACCCCCCGCGACGCAGAAGTGCTCACCCCAGGGTTACGCGTGGAATTTTGCCGCGTCAATGGCCTGCGTGGCCCCTCAGCGGCAAACGTTTATTTGTCCTGATGGAGAGTGCATGCCGGAATGCGTGCTTCATTCACGATTTGCGTAAAACCAGCCAACGAACACATGCCCTGCGCGTTTCTTTCGCCACACTCAGCCAACGTTAACTCCACTTTGCCTGGCGGCGTTTTTAGCGACAACGGAGTTTTGTCACGCATCTGCTGTAGGGTCTGGAATACCAGCGATACCTGAATCCACTGGCTGTTATCACTAAGTCGCCGCCAGCGTTCAAAAACCAGTTCACCCCCCGGTGGGGTATTATCCGGCTGGCCTGGTAGCGTCCAGTTAAGCTCTAACGCGCCCCCCAGATTCGCCAGATTAGTGTCGTGTCCGGCAATAAATAGCAGTGAAGTCGGCAGCGTAATTCCATAGTTCGATTTTTGCGGGTTGTTTGGCGTCAGCGCCGTCAGCACTAAATCCAGCAACGGCGTGGCGCGACTACGGGCAACCTCTGGTGTCCGTTGCAGCAAATAAAACTGCGCGTTATGCAGACTTAGCAAGGTGTTCCACTGGTGTGAATCAGTAATTCGTCCCCAGCCAGGCTCCGGCATTCCCTGTGCCTGTTGCAGGAGAAATATCTCCGTCAGCATTGAAGCCAGGCTTGCCGCACCGGTCAGGGATACATTGTCATCACTCACTTTGAGTTCGGACGGCAATGCCTGAGTCAACGTACAACTTTCGTCCTGATTGTCTCGTTTAAGGCACAGATTTGATTGCTGGAAATTGAGAACCTGCTCCAGTTCGCGAAATGCGGTTTGCCGATGCTCGGTAAACTCCGCTATCGATCCCCCTGCTCTACTGAGAATAGTCGCGGTAACGTTCGTCTTATCCAGTTGGCAAACGCCAGTTTTAAGGGGATTAAACAGGGGATCGGGCCGGGAAGTATCTGGCTGGGTATGTACTGTAATCGTACAGTTGGGTGCCAGCCCGGCAGCAAAGGCTTCACCTGTTTTACGCGTACGTTCATCGACATCCGCAATAATCGCAACCTGATCAGGTTTCGGGCAGCCATTTTTTGCCAGTAAACCGTCAGCGACCAGGCGTTGGCGTTGATAATGCCCAAGATAAGTGACCAGTTCGCCGCCACGCGGGGTCAACCAGCCCAATTTCACCGGCCACTCAGGCCATGTGTCTGGAGTGACATCCTGCATGAGTGGCGTGGCTTTGGTGGGCGCACGCACGCCATGACGGCTGACAATCACCACCCGCTCCAGCTTCAGTTCCGGCTCACTCTGAGCGAATGCAGGTGGCGAGGTTAACGGAATCAGAAGAGATAAAAATGGGATCAAAATCGCTTTCATCGATATGTTTCCGTTTTTCATATCCGACATAACTGCCTGATGCGACGCGTCGTATCAGGCCTAAGTTCGTTGTACGCCAGTCATCCCTTCAGACGCGGATCCAGCCATACCAACACGACGGTAGAAAGCGAACACATCAACAAAATGCCGACAAACCACAATAGATACCACATTGTTCATGCTCCTTAGTACAGCTCATGATCGTGACGGCGCAGCGTTTCAGTCGTCATACGACCCCACATTTTGTAGTAGCTCCATAAAGTGTAGAGCAACACTATTGGCAAAAATATCAGTACAATTACTAACATAATGCTAAGTGTCAGTTGGCTGGAGGTACTGTCCCACACGGTCAGGCTGGATATCGGACTGATACTCGAAGGCATAACAAAGGGAAATAACGTAACGCCAGCGGTGAAAATCACACCAAATTGCATCAATGACGCCATCAGAAATCCCCAACCGGGGCGACCACGATAAATTGCCATCGACGTCAGTAACGGGCAGAAGAAACCGAGCAGTGGGAAGATCCACAAGACTGGCGATTCGACGAAGTTATTCATCCAGGCACCTGGCAGTACCGTCACCATTTTCATCAGTGGATTGGACGGACCGTTGACATCCTGAGCGAGTAACACAAAGCCATCAATACCAACCCACAGCCAGTAACCCGCCAGCAGGAAGCAGAGCATCACCAGCAGCGCGGCGCGTTTGGTCGCCAGTTGTGAACGCAGATGAATAGCGCCAACGGTTTTCAGCTGCAACCAGACTCCCCCTTGCAAAATCACCATACCCAGACTGAGCAAGCCGCACAGCAAAGGGAATGGCGTCAGCAACTGCCAGAAGCTACCGAGATAATCCACGCGTAATTGCGGTGTGAAGGCAAACGGCACGCCGAGCAACAAGTTGCCGAAGGCGATACCAAAGACCACTGGCGGGACCAGACTACCAATGACCAGACCGGCATCCCACATTTTGCGCCAGCGGGCATCCGCTATTTTGCCGCGATAATCAAAAGCTAACGGGCGGAAGAACAGCGAGCACAGCACCAGGATCATCGCCACATAAAAGCCAGAAAACGCCGCTGCATAGACTCTGGGCCAGGCGGCAAATAATGCCCCACCTGCGAGGATCAGCCAGACCTGGTTACCCTCCCAGTGAGCGCCAACGCTGTTGATCACTATCCGACGTTCATCATCGTCACGCGCCACCAGTGGCAGCAGACAACCGATCCCCATGTCAAATCCGTCGGTGACCATAAAGACCACCAGAATGACGCCCATCAGCAGCCACCAGATGAACCGTAATGTTTCATAATCAAACATGACTCTCTCCTTTACCCCTGTTGCTGCGCTGGTTGTTCACTCTGCATCGCACTCGGCCCCAGGCGGGCATATTTCTGCATCAGGTAGACTTCAGCGATTAAGAACAGGGTGTAAAACCCTACGATCATGATCAGAGAGAAGGCAAGTTGGCCCGTGGTTAATGCAGAGTGCGCGGAGTATGTCGGTAAGATGTCCTGAATCGCCCACGGCTGACGACCAAACTCGGTCATAAACCACCCGGCTTCAATGGCAATCCACGGCAGTGGCAAACTCCAGAGCGCCATTTTCAGCACCCAGCGATGTTGATCGATTTTGCCGCGCAGCGTCTGGACGAGCGCAATCAGCATCACCAGTAACAGCAGCGAACCGCAGCCAACCATGATGCGGAAACTCCAGAATACCGGCGCAACTTGCGGGATTGCGCCACGCATCGCTGCCTGGTACTGCGCAGCAGTGACATGATTCATATCCGGTGCATAGCGGGAGAGCAGCATGCCGTAACCGAGATCGCCTTCTAACTCGCGAAACGCCTGTAATACATGCGGCTCGCGGTTGCCCTGCGATATCTCCTGCATTAACAGCCAGGCTATGCGTCCCCGTTGCAGACGTGGGTAGGTTTCGGCCATCAAATTTTTCAGCCCGGGAACAGGTTTATCCAATGAATGAGTGGCGAGGATCCCTAACAGTGCCGGGATGTTAATGGCAAAAGCGTTGCGTTCTTGATCTTGTTCCGGCCAGGCAACGAGATGGAACGGCGCGGGTGCCGGTTCGGTTTGCCACTCCCCTTCCATCGCCGCCAGTTTTACCGGCTGTACTCGTGCAACTTCATATGCAGAGCTGTCTCCGAGTTGCAGCGCGCCGATTATCGCCAGGGTCCCGAAGACAGAACCGATGGCAAACGAGCGGAGTGCAACGTCGCGCTCCCGCCCACGCAGCAAATACCACGCGCTGATCGCCATAATGAACATCGCCCCGGTCACATAACCTGCCATCACCGTGTGCACAAATTTCACCTGGCTGACAGGGTTAAAGACCAGATCGCTGAAGCTGGTCATCTCCATACGCAGGGTATCGATATCGAAATGCGCCCCGGTCGGGAACTGCATCCAGCCATTGGCATTCAAGATCCACAATGCGGAGATATTTGAACCGAAAGCCACCAGCCAGGTGACCAACAGGTGTTGGTATTTATTCAGGCGTTGCCAGCCGAAAAAGAACAGACCGACAAAAGTGGATTCGAGGAAGAAGGCCATTAATGCTTCCATCGCCAGCGGTGCGCCGAAAATGTCGCCTACATAGTTGGAATAGAATGACCAGTTAGTACCAAACTGAAACTCCATAGTCAGGCCGGTGGCCACGCCGAGAGCAAAGTTGATACCGAAGAGCTTACCCCAGAAACGCGTCATATCGCGGTAGATTGTTTTGCCGGTAACCACGTAAATAGTTTCCATGATGGCCAGCAAAAAAATCAGCCCCAGGGTAAGGGGCACAAATAAAAAGTGATACAGCGCGGTCAGCGCAAACTGCCAGCGCGATAAGTCAATAACATCCCACATGCTAACTCCTGTAGGCGAAGAGAGGGTAATAACCCTTTAATAGTAGATCCCTCTTTTTATCCTTACAGTTTGTAGGTAGTTGTATTCGCTAATTGCGATATTCACAGGACCGAAAGCGATATTTGCCACCGTTTTTACTGTTGTGCGCTTTCCGCCAGCCACTGACAAACCTCGCCGAGACGCTGCGCAGAGTCCGCCAGATCTTCCGGCGCAGCCAGCACAACTTCGGGTATCGGGCAGATTTCATAACTCTCAAGCAGCGGGCCTTTTAAGGTGTCCATACAGCGTAAATGCCAGACATGGCGTAATCCCGTAGCGTTGATATAGCTCTCGCCATAGCCAATGGTGCGAATCTGAATATTGCCCGACCCACAGAGACGTGAGAGAAAAAGCCGATCAGCCTCGCTGATGGGTAATTGCGTCAGATTAATGCTGTGCGGCTGCGCGTCAGGATTACGTACATGTGCCAGTAATTCATGCGCCAACGGTAGGCCATTCATCAGGCCATCAATGGGCGGCGGTAACAGCGAATCTGTCGGCAGCGCGTTTTGCGTTGCCGCCTGCCACAACGCCAGCGGCGCGCAGCCAGCCTCCAGTTTGTCCTCCAGCAACTGTTCGCCGCGACGTCTGCGTACACGCCATAATCCACAGAAGATCGCCTCCTGAATTTCACTTTCACTGCCGTCAGCGTGCTGGATGCGCACTGACACTTCCCCTTCCCCAAGCAGCGTATTGATGAAATGACGATCGTCGGCGTTGAGATTTAACAGCTCGACTGCCAGCACCTCACCCAGCGGCGGCTGGCGTTCGCTTAGTTGATGTTGTAACTCGTTTAACAGCGCAATCACCTGCGGGCTATGCACACATTGCTCCAGTGCCGCCATACTTGGTTCATCATTCACCTGACAGGTAATCGGCAGTGGATTCATACTGAAACTGTCGTCGCCAGGTTGTGTTCCCGGTCCCAGCAGATGGAAGAAAGTGTCGCTCATGAGGCTCGCTCCTGTTGCGGTTCGACAATCCCACGCATCAGGTTTATCAGCTCCGCCCACGGGTGGATGCCGTTCAACACGCCGCGATAGCGACCGCCGGTAAACACCAGGGTGGCGGGAAAGCGAAAAACACCAAAGCGATCGCCAATGGCTTCGCTTTGCTCAAGATCGGCAATCGCCACCTTCCACGCATAGTCTGGAAACTCGCGCAGTAGCTCGCCGATCATTGCCGGATTGTCGCTGGCTTCAGGCGTCCGTTTTGGGTCACTGCTTAACAACACCACGCCGTCTGGCGTTTGCGTAAGCCAGTCATCAAGATGGGATTCCCTGACCGGCGTCCAGCCACGCGCCAGCATTCGTTGCCACAACGCATCAAATGGTGTGTCGTTGCTCATCCCTGCTCCTCCTGTGTCATCCGGTACTGCCGCAAGCGAACGCCTTCGTAATTTTCCATCGACAGACAGTCATAATTGAGACAACGAGACTCCTCAGTCGGTTGCGGTACAACTCCCCACTCAGCCAACTGGACCAGCGCCGCCTGTTCCGCAGCGGGCAGTTGCTCTCGCGCCAGTTCGCTCAGGCTACCGCCGTAGTCGTCGAGCATCGCGGGTTGCAGGCCGACGAGGGCAATATGTGCTGGCAGATGTCCGCGGATATCTGCCAGCGCCAGCACTTCGGAGAAACTGTTCTGGTGCAGGCTCATTTTCTTCGCGCTGAGATAGGCCGGAATACGTTCTCCGGCATAGGTTCGTAGCGTTCCTGGCTCCAGCCCATAATCAATGGCATCGAGAATCAACAAGTGGCTGGCGCTTTCGACATAGCCCAGCAAGTTCAGCCCCTGAGTGCCGCCATCAACAATCTCCACTTCCTCGGGCCAGTGATAATGGACATACAGCCGTTCTGCCACCCGCACGCCGAAGCCTTCATCGGCCCACAGCAGGTTGCCCAGCCCCATTACCACCACGCGTTGCTCGCTCATGAACGCTCCTTGTTGCTTTTGACTTTAAAAAATTTGTGGCTGCGGTAGCCGTTCACCATGGTGGAGATCACCGTGTCATCAGACATGATGTCTTCACGCAGCGCCATGTAGACATGACCGATCACAAACGCGCCAATCAGCCACATCCCCAGCCGATGCCAGCTGTGAATGTCCATTGAGTTGCCGCCCGTCCAGTAGAAAAATTCCACCACGTAACGGAACGGTGTGAAGATGGCGTACTGACTGTGTTCGCTGAACAGCGCAAAACCGGTGACGATCATAAAAACGGACATCAGGAAATAGCCGAACATCGCGGCCTGGGCGATGGGATTATGACCAATATCAGCACTCGGGCGTTTTGCCAGAAACAGATACCAGCGAATTTCATACCACACGCCCAGCCACCAGCTTTTACGCCACACTGGCACGATAAACAGCTCGCGGGAGTAGCGATTACCAACAAATGCCCAGTAGATCCGCATCAGTAATACCACGGTAAAAATCATCCCGGCACTGAAGTGAATTAACCGGATGTACCCCATATAGAACAGATACGTCGCCTCGCCGCTGACCGAAGGCAGCGGTTTGCCAATAAAGTAGCCAGTAACCATCAACACTGCCATGCACAGCACCGTCAGCCAGTGCCAGATCCGCACGGGCGCTTCAAAGACATAGTGGCTGACAACGTTGTCGCTTTTCTGTTGCATGATGATTCTCCTTCGCTGTTAACGCACCTGCACGGAGATAAGCTCGCTACCGTCGTTGCCCAGCACGTGAGTTGAACAGGCGAGGCACGGGTCGAAGCTGTGCAAAGTACGCAGGATTTCCAGCGGCTGTTCAGGAATAGCCATTTTGGTGTTCATCAGCGCCGCTTCATACGCACCGATTTGCCCTTTGGGATCGCGCGGGCTGGCGTTCCAGGTGGTCGGCACCACGCACTGGTAGAGATCAATCTTGCCATCACGAATGGCAGCCCAGTGGCCTAACGCCCCGCGCGGCGCTTCGGTAAAGCCAACGCCACGGCACTCTTTCGGCCAGGTCGCAGGTTCCCATTTTTCGGTAGAGGCAGTGGCGAGATTGCCGTTTTTCAGGTTGGTCATCAGCTTGTCGAAGAAGTACTGCAACTTACTTGCGGCCCACTGCGCTTCGTGCGCGCGGCACAGAATACGGCCTAACGTCGACTGGATGCCGGAAAGCGGCAGGTTCAGCGCCGACATCATGCGATCGACCGACTCAACGGTTGCCGCATCGCCTTTGTGGTAAGCGATTAACGTGCGCGCCAGTGGCCCCACTTCCATCGCATGGCCGCGCCAGCGTGGCGCTTTGATCCACGAGTAGCGTTCCTGTTCATTCAGCTGCTGAATGTTGGTGTCACTGCCTTTGACATCGCCGGGGTTGTACCACGGATCGGTAATACCATCGAAGGGATGACGTCCAACCCGATCATCGGGATAACGATACCAGGCGTGATCGACAAACTCCTGCACCTGCTGCGGATCAACCAAATCCACTGGCAGCACATTTTTGAAGTCGCCGTTGATCACCGCGCCGCCAGGCATCAACAAACTTTTCTCACCAAAGTCGTTGGCGATATCGGGGAACGCACCGTAGCTGAGGACGCATTGATCCGAAAGGCCCGTGCCGATTTCGCTCCACGGTTTGTTGAACTGGCCGATGGCTAAAGCGTCGGGGATCATCACGTTATTAATGAAGTCCGCCGTACGGGTAATGATCGACTGCACCAGGTTCAGGCGTTCCATATTGACCGCACCGACCGCGCCGCTTTCATCAATGTTAATGGCGCATGGCATCCCGCCGACAATCCAGTTTGGATGAGGGTTTTTACCGCCAAAGACCGCGTGGATTTTGACAATTTCACGCTGGAAATCGAGAGCTTCGAGATAGTGGGCAAAGCCCATCAGGTTGGCTTCTGGCGGCAGTTTATATTGCGGATGGCCCCAGTAGCCGTTACGGAAGATCCCCAACTGCCCGCCTTCAACAAATTTCTTCAGTCGATTTTGCACATCGAAAAAATATCCAGGAGACGATTTCGGCCACGAGGAGAGGCTTTGCGCCAGTTCGGAGGTTTTACGCGGATCGGCTTTCAGCGCATCTAACACATCGATCCAGTCCATCCCGGCGAGCTGATAGAAATGCACCAGGTGATCGTGGCACCAGAGCGTTGCCAGCATAATATTGCGGATGATATTGGCGTTGTCCGGCACTTTAATACCGATGGCATCTTCGATGGCGTAAACCGAAGCCAGGGCGTGTACGCCGGTGCAAACGCCGCAAATACGTTCAACGAACGCCCACGCATCGCGCGGGTCGCGCCCTTGCAGGATGATCTCCAGCCCGCGAAACATCGTGCCGCAGGAGACGGCATTGGTTATCACATTCTGATCGTTGATATTTACTTCGCAGCGCATATGGCCTTCGATGCGCGTGATCGGGTCGACCACCAGGCGGCGCCCGGCATTGTTGATGGTGTATCCCTGAGTTTCGTACTGAGTGCTCATGCCTGTTTATCCTCGTTGCCCGGCTGTTGTTCTGCTTCTGCAAGTTGCTGGTTATGACGTCTGCGCTGGTCAACGGCGCTGGCGACTGCATGTACGCCAACCGCCGCAGCCACCACGCCAAGCGCGGTTAAGCCGACGGTATCGGCGGTGGAGTGAGTCCCCATTTGCGGAATGTCGACCACGCGGCTGTAGAACGAGCCGCGATCCCAGAAGCCATTTTCAGAACAACCAAGACAACCGTGACCAGACTGGATCGGGAAGGAAACGCCATCGTTCCAGCGGGTAGAGGAACAGGCGTTATACGTAGTTGGCCCTTTGCAGCCCATTTTGTACAGGCAGTAACCTTTACGCGCCGCGTCATCATCCCAACTCTGGACGAACTCTCCGGCGTCGAAGTGGGCGCGGCGATAGCATTTATCGTGGATTCGCTGGCCATAGAACATCAGCGGACGCCCCATTCTGTCGACATCCGGCAGGCGATCGAACGTCACCATGTAAGTAATGATGGCGCTCATCACATCCGGGATCGGCGGGCAGCCTGGCACTTTAATGATCGGTTTATCGGTGATCACTTTGTCGATAGGCGTTGCCTGCGTCGGATTGGGCCGCGCGGCCTGCACGCAACCCCATGAAGCGCAGGTTCCCCATGCGATAATCGCACTGGCTCCGGCAGCGGCACGTTTGAGTTTCTCAATAAACGGTCGACCGCTGCTGATACAGAACATCCCCTGCTCGCCCAGTGGCGGATTACCTTCTACTGCGAGGATATATTTGCCATTGTATTGCGTGATGATGTCTTCAAAGACTTCTTCCGCCTGAGTTCCGGCGGCAGCCATCAGAGTATCGTCGTAGTCGAGAGAAATAAGGGAAAGAATGACATCCTTCGCCAGTGGGTGAGCGGAGCGGATAAAAGATTCGGTACAGCAGGTGCATTCCAGACCGTGGATCCACACCACCGGAATGCGCGGTTTATTTTCCAGCGCCCAGGCAATCTTTGGTGCCATTCCCGCGCCTAACCCCAGCGAGGTTGCAGCCAGACTGCAATATTTGAGAAAGCTGCGCCGGGTGACCCCCTGACGCCGCATGGCCTGGTAAAATGTCTCCTCGTTATTCATATCGCACGTCTCTTCTCCTTGCGACACCAGCAGGACGCCGGGCGCTTATGGGTCGGCAAGCGACGTCCCTGTAGCAAGGCAAACCATCGTTTTACGTGAGATGCTGAAAACGAAAGCTCATCCTTCTGCACTGGCGCACGTCGCCAGAAAGTATTGTTAATAAATCGTAGTGAAACTTTTGCACAAAACAATACAAACTGTGTGGATTTGTCTTTTAGCGATAAAAATGGACCTTATTTTCCTTAAGGTTTGGCGCAGAACGATTACGAGCCCATTTTTATGGCGACAGAATGTCCAAATTGCTGTTATTTCAAGCTATCGACACGCATTTGCCTGTTTTTCAAGCAAACAAACAAATTGGGGGTTTACACGACGCATCGGGATGTTTATAGTTCGCGTCATTCCGGAAGTGTGGCCGAGCGGTTGAAGGCACCGGTCTTGAAAACCGGCGACCCGAAAGGGTTCCAGAGTTCGAATCTCTGCGCTTCCGCCAAATAAGATAAGGGGTTAGCTAAATGCTAACCCCTTTTTCTTTTGCCTGTCAAAATGCTATACCACACTCAGTGGCTTAACCATCCTCTGCTAAACCTGTTCCAGATCAAATGCGTAAAGATGGGTAAAACCTCTGGGTAGCTTTCGGCATTATCATTATGCTGCTTCATTAATTACATCTGTCATAGAGAGTGACTCAATGGATCGTATTGTTAGTTCTTCACATGACCGTACATCGCTGCTTAGCACCCATAAGGTGCTGCGTAATACCTATTTTCTGCTGAGCCTGACACTGGCCTTTTCGGCGATTACCGCGACGGCCAGTACGGTTCTGATGCTGCCATCTCCGGGGCTGATTCTGACGCTGGTGGGTATGTATGGTTTGATGTTCCTGACCTATAAAACGGCGAATAAGCCGACCGGGATTATCTCCGCGTTCGCGTTTACCGGTTTTCTGGGTTATATCCTCGGGCCAATTCTGAACACCTATCTGTCAGCCGGAATGGGTGACGTAATTGCCATGGCGTTGGGCGGTACGGCATTAGTGTTCTTCTGCTGCTCTGCGTATGTGCTGACCACTCGCAAAGATATGTCGTTCCTCGGCGGTATGCTGATGGCGGGTATTGTTGTTGTCCTGATCGGGATGGTAGCGAATATCTTCCTGCAACTGCCTGCTCTGCATCTGGCGATCAGCGCGGTGTTCATTCTGATCTCCTCTGGCGCAATTCTGTTTGAAACCAGCAACATCATCCACGGCGGTGAAACGAACTACATTCGTGCCACTGTGAGCCTGTATGTGTCGCTGTATAACATCTTCGTTAGCCTGTTGAGCATTCTGGGCTTCGCCAGCCGCGATTAATCTCGCCCGCTATCTCTTTCTGAGCCTCGCTTTATGCGGGGCTTTGTTTTTTGTTACACTGCCGCCAGTCTGACTAAGGTAGTAAATAATTATGCTGATCTTCGAAGGTAAAGAGATAGAAACCGATACCGAAGGCTATCTCAAAGAGAGTAGCCAGTGGAGCGAACCACTGGCGGTGGTCATTGCAGAGAACGAAGGTATTACACTGTCGCCAGAACACTGGGAGGTGGTGCGTTTTGTGCGTGACTTCTACCTGGAATTTAATACCTCTCCGGCAATTCGTATGCTGGTTAAAGCGATGGCGAATAAATTTGGTGAAGAGAAAGGCAATAGCCGCTATCTGTACCGACTGTTCCCGAAAGGCCCGGCAAAGCAAGCCACCAAAATTGCTGGCCTGCCTAAACCGGTGAAATGCATTTAACGAATACGAAAATCCGTTAACTCCCCGGAGGGATGATGCGGCTCGCTAAGCACCCGTTCCACATGCGCTGAACGCGGGCCGCCGCTTTTTAACCACTGCATTAATTTTTCCACCTGCCCTTCTTCACCGCAGACAACGACTTCCACGCTGCCATCGTCAAGATTTTTGGCGTAACCAGTTAATCCCAATCTTTTCGCTTCGTACTGGGTGGTATAGCGAAACCCTACGCCCTGAACCCGGCCGTATACCCAGGCAATTATGCAGACTTTCGACATGACTGCTCTCCTTATCCTTAATGGACGCGTTGCAAATCCATGGAAAACTCCGGACAATGGCGCCCATTTCTTTGCATCGACAGAATAGTTAATTATGAGTGTACGTTTAGTGTTAGCCAAAGGGCGCGAAAAATCATTACTTCGTCGCCATCCGTGGGTCTTTTCCGGCGCCGTTGCCCGGATGGAAGGTAAAGCCAGCCTCGGAGAAACCATCGATATTGTTGATCATCAGGGAAAATGGTTAGCACGCGGCGCTTATTCGCCAGCATCGCAAATCCGTGCGCGCGTCTGGACGTTTGACCCGTCAGAATCCATCGACATTGCCTTTTTTACTCGCCGTTTACAACAGGCGCAAAAGTGGCGCGACTGGCTGGCGAAAAAAGATGGCCTCGACAGCTATCGTTTAATCGCTGGCGAATCTGATGGCCTGCCTGGCATTACTATCGACCGCTTCGGCAATTTTCTGGTGCTGCAACTGCTGAGTGCTGGCGCAGAGTATCAGCGCGCGGCATTAATTAGCGCCCTGCAAACGCTCTATCCGGAGTGCGCAATTTACGACCGCAGCGACGTCGCTGTACGTAAAAAAGAAGGTATGGAACTGACCCAGGGCCCCGTTACCGGCGAGCTGCCGCCTGCCCTGCTGCCGATTGAAGAACACGGTATGAAGCTGCTGGTGGACATTCAACACGGCCACAAAACGGGCTACTACCTGGATCAGCGTGACAGCCGCCTGGCTACCCGCCGCTACGTTGAAAATAAACGCGTACTCAACTGTTTCTCCTATACCGGTGGTTTCGCCGTCTCGGCATTAATGGGTGGATGCAGCCAGGTAGTCAGTGTCGATACTTCGCAGGAAGCCCTGGATATCGCGCGGCAGAACGTTGAGCTGAACAAGCTGGATCTGAGCAAGGCTGAGTTTGTCCGTGATGACGTCTTTAAATTGCTGCGTACCTATCGCGATCGCGGTGAAAAATTTGACGTTATCGTGATGGACCCACCGAAGTTTGTTGAGAATAAAAGCCAGTTGATGGGCGCATGCCGTGGCTATAAAGACATCAACATGCTGGCCATTCAGCTGTTGAATGAAGGCGGAGTTCTCCTGACTTTCTCATGTTCTGGCCTAATGACCAGCGATTTATTTCAGAAAATCATCGCTGACGCCGCAATTGATGCCGGTCGTGATGTACAATTTATAGAGCAGTTCCGTCAGGCCGCCGATCACCCGGTGATCGCTACCTACCCGGAAGGGCTATATCTGAAAGGGTTTGCCTGTCGCGTCATGTAACTTGAAAAGTGAAATTTTGCCCATATATCAAAGGTAAAGATTTCCCGGGAGGTGACTATGATTGCCAGCAAATTCGGTATCGGCCAGCAGGTCCGCCATTCCCTGTTAGGTTATCTCGGAGTGGTCGTGGATATCGACCCGGTTTACTCGCTCTCTGAACCGTCGCCTGATGAGCTGGCGGTGAATGACGAGCTTCGCGCCGCTCCGTGGTATCACGTGGTGATGGAGGATGACAACGGCCTACCGGTTCATACCTACCTGGCTGAAGCCCAGCTAAGTAGCGAATTGCAGGATGAACATCCAGAGCAACCGTCAATGGATGAGCTAGCGCAGACTATCCGCAAACAACTCCAGGCGCCGCGTCTGCGTAACTAATCCTCATAAACATGCCCGGAAGGTTTTCGCCTTCCGGGTATTTTTTATTTCGCCAGGCCCAGACGAGGGATCTCAATCGCCGGGCAGCGATCCATCACCACGTTTAGCCCTGCATCACGCGCCAGCACTGCCGCCTGTTCATTTATAACACCCAGTTGCATCCATAAGGTTTTCGCACCAATAGCGATCGCCTCCTGCGCCACGCCCCATGCTGCTTCTGAATTACGGAAAACATCGACCATATCCACTTTTTCCGGAACCTCCGCCAGCGTGCCGTAACCTTGCTGGCCTAACAGCGTTTTACCGGCGACCTTTGGGGAGACGGGAATAACGTGATAGCCCTGATCGAGCAGATACTTCATTACGCGATAACTTGGACGATCGGGTTTGTCACTTGCTCCCACCAGCGCAATGGTGCGGGTGGACGTTAAAATGCCTGCAATATCGGTTTCTTTCATCATTTCCTCCAGACTATTTACCAAAGTGTACGACAATCCCGACATGCCAACCATGTAGCTACTACGAATGTATGAGAGCAAAAGCAGAAAACATGTCTATATGTTAGTAAGTATGATTAAAGAAAAATTTTGATACATTATTAGTCGGGCGGTCTTTGGACAGGAGCTACCTATGAAAACCGGCATTATGACCACCTTGATTGCACTGTGTTTGCCGGTATCCGTTTTTGCCACCACACTGCGGCTATCCAGCGATGTTGATCTCCTGATACTCGACGGCAAAAAGGTTTCCAGTTCTCTGCTTCGCGGTGCTGATAGCATCGAACTGGATAATGGACCACATCAGTTAGTGTTTCGCGTTGAAAAGACAATCCATCTTTCCAGTAACGAAGAACGACTTTATATCTCCCCGCCGCTGGTCGTTAGCTTTAATACCCAGCTCATTAGTCAGGTGAATTTTCGTCTCCCTCGCCTGGAGAATGAACGAGAAGCGAACCATTTTGACGCAGCGCCGAACCTTGAATTGTTAGATGGCGATGCGACGCCGATTCCGGTGAAGCTGGATATTCTCGCCATTACCTCTGCCGGGAAAACAATCGATTATGAGCTGGAAGTCGAACGCTATAACAAATCCGCAAAACGCGCTTCGCTACCGCAATTTGCCACTATGATGGCGGACGACAGTACACTGCTCTCCGGCGTTTCGGAACTGGATGCGATTCCTCCGCAGTCACAGGTGCTCACTGAACAACGGCTGAAGTATTGGTTTAAACTGGCTGACCCACAAACGCGTAATAACTTTCTGCAATGGGCGGAAAAACAACCTTCTTCCTGAGATTTTTGTGCCTGTGCGCAGGCTTTTTCAGTCTTTATCTTGCAGCGATAAGTGCTTACAGTAGTCTGTAGGAAAGTTAACTACGGATGTAAATTATGGAACTGACAACTCGCACAATGGCGGCGCGTAAACATATTGCGCTGGTGGCACATGATCACTGCAAGCAAATGCTCATGAGCTGGGTGGAACGGCATCAGCCGCTTCTGGAGCAGCACGAACTTTATGCAACGGGCACCACGGGTAACTTAATTTCCCGCGCGACAGGAATGAACGTCAACGCGATGCTGAGCGGCCCGATGGGCGGCGATCAGCAGGTTGGCGCATTGATCTCAGAAGGGAAAATTGATGTGCTGATTTTCTTCTGGGACCCGCTGAATGCTGTACCACACGACCCCGACGTGAAAGCGTTGCTGCGTCTGGCGACGGTGTGGAACATTCCGGTCGCCACCAACGTGGCAACGGCTGATTTCATCATCCAGTCACCACATTTCAACGACGCTGTAGATATTCTGATCCCGGATTATCAACGTTATCTCGCAGAACGCCTGAAGTAAGTTCGCACAGGCGGCACTCGCCGCCTGTTTCTTACGGTTTCCTTGCTACCGGTACATCCAGTTTTTTCAGGTCGTCCACAAAGGGAGAAGGATTCTCTTTGCTGAACAGTACCCAAACCCGATGCCGTGCGCGAGTGAGCGCAACGTACATTAATCGCCGTTCTTCGGCGTCCGGATAGTCCTCTACTGGCGGCAGTAGCGCCTCTTCCATAATGGACTCACGCGCCACAGCCGGGAAGCCATCACTCCCCTCCTGCAAACCAACGATGATGACGTAGTCGGCCTGTTGCCCTTTGCTGGCATGAATGGTCATAAAGTCGATTTGCAGCTTCGGCCAGCGCGTCGTGGCTTTATCCAGAGTAACGGGCTTCAGATGATGGTAACGCGCTAGTACCAGAATGCGCTCTTCGGGTTTGACATAACCAGATAGCTTGTCCAGTAAAGCGTCAAGCTGACTCTCATCCAACAAGGTGACGGCTTTTTTGTCACCATTCGTTAAGCTATTCAGCGGTTTTTTCAACTGATTAGGGTTCTGCTGAATAAAACGGTTTGCCACCTCTCCGATACGGCTATTGAAACGGTAAGTCGTGTCTAAATCACAGCGATCGCCTTCACCGAAGTTTTCATGGAAGGCCGTGGTGAGCGACATTTGCGCGCCGCTGAAGCGGTAAATAGCCTGCCAGTCATCGCCAACGGCAAACAACGTTGTCTGACTATTTTGTTTACGCAATGCTGCCAGCAAGGCCGCTCGCTGTGGGGAGATGTCCTGGAATTCATCAACCAGAATATGTTTCCACGGGCTGATAAACCGCCCTTTCTCAAGGATAGCAATCGCCTGATGAATCAGACCTGAAAAATCGACAGCGTTTTCCGCTTTCAGCGCACCTTTCCAGGCTTTCAGCAACGGTGCCATCAATTTGATTCGTTTACTGAACAGTTCCCGAATCTCTTCTGGCGCACTGGCAATCATTTCAGCCTGCGCGCCACCGTGCATCCGCATCAGACTGACCCAGCGATCGAGGCGAGATGCGAGACGACGCTGCAATTTTTCATCATCCCAGAAGTTGCCTTCTGGCACTGACCACTGCAGTTCTTCCATCAACCATTGTCGCCAGCCCTTCGCCTGTGCTTTCTTTTCACTACACTGCTTGCGCCACTCAGCAATAAAGAGTTCATGGCGGGCTGCGGTGTCATTTTCCAGGTTGCTGACTGTCGGTACTTTTTTGCTGCCTTGCTGAATAATATGCAGGGCCAGAGAATGAAACGTGCGCGCGGCAATCTCTTCGGTATGCAGCCGTTCGCGGATCCGCTCGTCCATCTCTTCCGCCGCTTTTCGACCAAACGCCAGCAATAAAATTTGCTCGGGTGATGCTTCACCACGCGCCAATAACCAGCCAGCGCGCGCCACCAGCACAGACGTTTTTCCGCTTCCTGCGCCAGCCAGCACTAACAGGGAATGCTCACCATTAACCACCGCCCGGGCCTGCGCCGGATTAAGCGGTGAAGACTCAACCTGACGGAAAAAATCCGCATGTTCGTTAAGCATGGTTTCGGTATACGCCTGATTATGCTGCAACCGACTGGCTTCAATATCTTTCAGCCAGGCCTGACATTTGCGCCACGCCTCACGACAGTTATCAAATTCCTCCAGGCGATTAACCGGTAATGGCAACGCTGACAAAGCCTGACGAATTTGTTGCTGTACCCCAGTGGTTTGCTCCCGCGTCAGCCATTTATTTTCTCCAGTGCGAGCAGCAATAAGATCCAGTTGTTGCTGCAATACGCCAGCGGCAATTTCGCTCATTTCCTCGCTCCAGCGCCGCCAGTGAGCATCAAGATGATGGTGAAAACGCTGCGTCTCTGCCCATTCAGTGCCATGCAGACGCACGACTTTTTCATCAGGCAATACAAATTCCAGCTCACCCCATACCAAACCACGTTTGCAGTGAATAGCCAGTAATTGATTGAAAGGAATAAGGTATTCGTGGCGATCGCCGGAAACTTTTATCCCGGCATTGAGGATCACCGCCCGATCGTAAGGGTGCTGTGCCAGACGTTTGCCAAGAGTTGTCGCTTTCAGTTCCATGTCTCTGTAGATCCACACGATGTCATTTCTTATCAGTGTAACCGCCAGAGAAAACGTGCTCCAGCCCAAAAAAACGTTACAATTGCCGCCCATTACTGAAAACCACAGTAAAGCGAGGTTTTATGCGTACCGTTTTGAACATTCTGAACTTTGTGCTTGGCGGATTCGCCACCACTCTTGGCTGGCTGTTAGCGACCCTGGTCAGTATTGTGCTGATTTTCACCTTACCGCTGACACGGTCCTGCTGGGAGATAACCAAACTGTCTCTGCTGCCTTATGGCAATGAAGCTATTCATGTCGATGAACTAAACCCGGCAGGCAAAAATGTGCTGCTTAACACTGGCGGTACGGTGCTGAATATTTTCTGGCTGGTTTTCTTCGGCTGGTGGCTATGTCTGATGCATATCGCAACAGGTATCGCGCAATGCATTTCCATCATTGGTATTCCGGTTGGTATTGCGAACTTTAAAATTGCCGCTATTGCTCTGTGGCCGGTCGGACGCCGCGTGGTATCGGTAGAAACAGCTCAAGCTGCGCGTGAAGCCAATGCACGTCGCCGTTTTCAATAATCCAACATTATGGCCTTTATGCTAAGTCCTTTGCTCAAACGCTATACCTGGAACAGCACCTGGCTGTATTACGCGCGCATTTTTATCGCACTTTGCGGCACCACTGCGTTTCCGTGGTGGCTGGGTGATGTAAAACTTACGATTCCGCTGACTCTCGGAATGGTGGCGGCAGCACTGACCGATCTCGACGACCGACTGGCGGGACGTCTGCGTAATCTCATTATTACGCTGTTCTGTTTTTTTATTGCCTCGGCTTCAGTAGAGCTGTTATTTCCGTGGCCCTGGCTGTTCGCCATTGGTTTAACGCTCTCCACCAGCGGCTTCATTTTGCTCGGCGGTCTGGGTCAACGCTATGCGACCATCGCCTTCGGTGCATTGCTGATTGCCATTTACACGATGCTGGGAACCTCCCTGTATGAGCACTGGTATCAGCAGCCTATCTATCTGCTTGCTGGTGCGGTTTGGTACAACATCCTGACGCTTATTGGTCATTTGCTGTTCCCTGTCCGCCCGTTGCAGGACAACCTGGCTCGTTGTTACGAACAACTGGCGCGGTATCTGGAACTCAAGTCACGTATGTTTGATCCTGATATTGAGGATGAAAGCCAGGCACCGCTGTATGATTTGGCGCTCGCCAACGGGCAACTTATGGTGACGCTGAACCAGACGAAAATCTCGTTGCTGACCCGCTTACGCGGCGACCGCGGTCAGCGGGGAACGCGTCGTACACTACATTACTATTTTGTAGCGCAGGATATCCACGAGCGGGCAAGCTCTTCACATATTCAGTATCAAACGCTGCGAGAACATTTTCGCCACAGCGATGTGCTGTTCCGCTTCCAGCGCCTGATGTCGATGCAGGGACAAGCTTGCCAACAATTGTCACGCTGTATTTTGCTGCGTCAGCCTTATCAGCACGATCCACATTTTGAACGCGCTTTTACGCATATTGACGCCGCACTTGAGCGGATGCGCGAAAATGGTGCGCCCGCCGATCTGCTAAAAATACTGGGATTCCTGCTGAACAATTTACGTGCCATAGATGCCCAACTAGCGACTATTGAATCAGAACAAGCCCAGGCGCTGTCCCCCAATGCAGACGAAAATGAACTCGCCGACGACAGCCCTCGCGGGTTTAGCGATATCTGGCTGCGTCTTAAACGTAACTTAACGCCGGAGTCTGCACTATTTCGCCATGCAGTGAGAATGTCGCTGGTATTGTGTGTTGGTTACGCCATCATTCAGATAACCGGAATGCATCACGGGTATTGGATCCTGCTGACAAGTCTGTTTGTCTGCCAGCCAAACTATAACGCCACGCGCCACCGTCTGAAGTTAAGGATTATTGGTACGTTGGTGGGTATTGCGATTGGTATTCCTGTGCTGTGGTTTGTTCCGTCACTGGAAGGACAACTGGTGCTGCTGGTGATTACCGGCGTGCTCTTTTTTGCCTTCCGTAACGTGCAATACGCTCATGCAACGATGTTCATTACGCTTCTGGTGTTACTGTGCTTCAACTTGCTGGGTGAAGGTTTTGAAGTCGCGCTGCCTCGCGTAATCGATACGCTGATCGGCTGTGCAATAGCATGGGCGGCGGTGAGCTACATCTGGCCCGACTGGCGGTTTCGTAATTTGCCGCGAATGCTTGAACGCGCGACGGATGCTAACTGCCGTTATCTCGATGCCATTCTTGAGCAATATCATCAGGGGCGTGACAACCGTCTGGCGTATCGTATTGCCCGTCGCGATGCTCACAACCGTGATGCTGAACTGGCGTCGGTGGTGTCGAATATGTCCAGTGAACCGAACGTCACACCGCAAATTCGCGATGACGCGTTCCGTTTACTGTGCCTTAACCATACTTTTACCAGCTATATTTCTGCCCTCGGCGCACACCGCGAGCAGTTAACCAACCCTGAAATTCTGGCGTTTCTTGATGACGCCGTTTGCTATGTTGATGACGCGCTACATCATCAACCTGCCGATGAAGAACGCGTCAATCAGGCATTAGCTGGCCTGAAACAGCGGATGCAACAACTTGAACCGCGGGCAGACAGCAAAGAACCTCTGGTCGTACAGCAAATCGGGTTACTGATTGCATTACTGCCAGAAATTGGCCGTCTGCAACGCCGGATTACTCAAGTTCCTCAGGAAACTCCTGTTTCGGTGTAATAGAATCTGCCCATTCTGCAAGCTCCTGGCGGCGTGCCACCGGGAGCGCAGCTTCATGAATACCGATAATTGCGCCTTCAAGCATGAACAGAATCTTTTCTGTCACCAGACTGTTATGCTGCCGTAGTCGCAACCAGCACATTTTCGCCCCAAGTATACGTAGCGCCCGAACATCCTTAATCCCCACTTCCCCGAGAATCGCTTCCAGGTGATAAGACATATTGGGCAAATCTTTCAGCCGTTGCTGGGTGTCGCGCGTACTTTTCTCTTTAAGCGCAGCGTCCAGCGAATATTTCGACAACCGCACCAACTTCTGTTGATTCCGCCATAAGCTTTCATCAACCCGGTAGTAATTGAGAGTAACGGGACGGCCACACTTTTTGTATGTCAGCCAGACTGGTGGATGTTTTACACAGTACTGTGCGCTTTGCTCACAAGCCCGAAGATACAACTCACCATCAGAAACCATCGCAAACACTGTATCGTCAACGGTCAGACTGTAACTGCCAAACAACGATCGATATTCAATAGTGCCTAACGTCGACAGGTATTCTTGTGACTTATAGATCCGCTTGTAGGAGAGGCTTTTCATAAAATTCCTTTTAAAATCATAATATAAAAGAATGATTCACATTAACGGATCCGTTAAATACGAAAATAGGCAACTTATTCTCAAGGGGCAAGATTAATTTAAGTTTTCAGGTCACCAACGACAAAAATTGCGAGGCTCTTTCCGAAATTTGTGTTGATCTTTGTTGTCACTGGATGTACTGTATATCCATACAGTAACTCACAGGGCTGGATTGATTATGTACACTTCAGGCTACGCAAATCGTTCTTCGATGTTCTCCTCCACAGCAAGCAAAATTGCGCGTGTCTCTACGGAAAACACTACAGCCGGGCTAATTAGTGAAGTTGTCTATCGCGAAGATCAGCCCATGATGACGCAACTCCTGCTTTTGCCATTATTACAGCAACTCGGCCAACAATCGCGTTGGCAACTTTGGTTAACGCCGCAACAAAAACTAAGTCGTGAATGGGTTCAGGCAGCGGGACTACCCTTAACTAAGGTGATGCAGATAAGCCAGCTTTCCCCTTGTCACACCGTGGAATCGATGGTTCGTGCTTTGCGTACGGGAAATTACAGCGTAGTGATCGGTTGGTTGGCAGACGATCTGACAGAAGAAGAGCATGCTGATCTTGTTGATGCCGCCAATGAAGGTAACGCAATGGGGTTTATTATGCGTCCAGTAAGCACACACTCTCACGCCACGAGACAACTTTCTGGGCTAAAAATTCACTCAAATTTGTATCATTAAGTAAATTTAGGATTAATCCTGGAACTTTTTTTGTTAACCCGTAGACGCTTTCACTTGTCACTAATTTTACTTGTGGAGGCTTGTCTGAAGCGGTTTCCGCGATTTTATCCTGTAAAGTATCGTTAACAAAAAAGGTTAAACGCACCTTATACAAGTCTTTTTTTTCATATGCCTGACGGAGTTCACACTTGTAAGTTTTCAACTACGTTGTAGACTTTACATCGCCAGGGGTGCTCGGCATAAGCCGAATTTATCGGCAGAGTTACAATTGAGCAGATCCCCCGGTGAAGGATTTAACCGTGTTATCTCGTTGGAGATATTCATGGCGTATTTTGGATGATAACGAGGCGCAAAAAATGAAAAAGACAGCTATCGCGATTGCAGTGGCACTGGCTGGTTTCGCTACCGTAGCGCAGGCCGCTCCGAAAGATAACACCTGGTACACTGGTGCTAAACTGGGCTGGTCCCAGTACCATGACACTGGTTTCATTCCTAACAATGGTCCGACCCACGAAAACCAACTGGGTGCAGGTGCTTTTGGTGGTTACCAGGTTAACCCGTATGTTGGCTTTGAAATGGGTTACGACTGGTTAGGTCGTATGCCGTACAAAGGCGACAACATCAACGGCGCATACAAAGCTCAGGGCGTTCAGCTGACCGCTAAACTGGGTTACCCAATCACTGACGATCTGGACATCTACACTCGTCTGGGTGGTATGGTATGGCGCGCAGACACCAAGGCTAACGTACCTGGTGGCCCATCCTTTAAAGACCACGACACCGGCGTTTCTCCGGTATTCGCAGGCGGTGTTGAATACGCGATCACTCCAGAAATCGCTACCCGTCTGGAATATCAGTGGACCAACAACATCGGTGACGCTAACACCATCGGTACTCGTCCGGACAACGGTCTGCTGAGCCTGGGTGTTTCCTACCGTTTCGGTCAGGGCGAAGCAGCTCCAGTAGTTGCTCCGGCTCCAGCTCCGGCACCGGAAGTACAGACCAAGCACTTCACTCTGAAGTCTGACGTTCTGTTCAACTTCAACAAAGCAACCCTGAAACCGGAAGGTCAGGCTGCTCTGGATCAGCTGTACAGCCAGCTGAGCAACCTGGATCCGAAAGACGGTTCCGTAGTTGTTCTGGGTTACACTGACCGCATCGGTTCTGACGCTTACAACCAGGGTCTGTCCGAGCGTCGTGCTCAGTCCGTCGTTGATTACCTGATCTCCAAAGGTATCCCGTCTGACAAGATCTCCGCACGTGGTATGGGCGAATCCAACCCGGTTACTGGCAACACCTGTGACAACGTGAAACAGCGTGCTGCTCTGATCGACTGCCTGGCTCCGGATCGTCGCGTAGAGATCGAAGTTAAAGGCATCAAAGACGTTGTAACTCAGCCGCAGGCTTAAGTTCTCGTCTAATAAAAAACCCCGCTACTGCGGGGTTTTTTTTCATCTGTAGTAAAGTAAATGACCTTCGCCAGTTATTCCTTACCAAGTAATGCCTGCAAATCCTGCTTCAAAGAAGACATTTTATTCACATACTTCTCTTTGTTTTCCGCATCTTCAATCAGCTGGACAATCGTTTCGGATAGCGTTTTACCGCGACGTTGCGCAAGCCCTGCTAACCTTTGCCAGACAATAAATTCCAGATCGATAGATTTCTTGCGCGTATGCTGATGCTCCGCATTAAAGTGCCGTTTTCGTCTGGCCCGAATCGTCTGTTTCATGCGATTAAGCAGCTCTGGATTCATATGTTTTTCAATCCAGCCATTTACGAGTACAGGTTCGTTCTCCAGCGATAGCAACACATCGACGGCTTCCTGGGCGGCACTGGCCTCTATGTAACGGGTGATCAACTCACCTTCACGGTGCTTCTTCACCAGATATTTCCATTTCCAACCACTTTCAAGATTTTCAAGTTGTTGATATTTCATAGCGATCTCAATGTTACCGTGTAACTCTTTACAGAATATCAGCTTTTTACCTGCGTGATGAAAAGAATCTCTGTCCTGTGAGCTTTAACGCGCATGCCGGGACTTTTGTCGGTGCTTTCTACGTGTGCTGCAGTGCCGGTTACGGTATAATCGCGCCTTTGACAACAGACTAAAAAACATCGACTTTGACCATTACGAAACTTGCATGGCGTGACCTGATTCCTGATACCGAAAGCTATCAGGAAGTATTCGCACAGCCACATTTGATTGACGAAAACGATCCTTTATTCAGTGACACTCAACCGCGACTGCAATTTGCGCTTGAGCAGTTGCTGCACGCGCGGGCATCATCCTCTTTTATACTGGCAAAAGCGCCGGAAGAATCCGATTATCTGAATCTTATAGCCGATGCTGCACGCACGCTACAAAGCGATGCAGGCCAACTGATGGGCGCTCACTATGAGATTTCCGGCCACACCATACGCTTACGGAACGCAGTTAGCACTGACGATAATTTTGCGACCTTAACCCAGGTTGTTACTGCTGACTGGGCTGAAGCCGAACAGCTTTTTGGCTGTTTGCGCCAGTTTAATGGCGACATTACCTTGCAGCCAGGACTGGTACATCAGGCCAATGGCGGCATTTTGATTATCTCCTTGCGTACACTGCTGGCCCAGCCACTGCTGTGGATGCGTCTGAAGAACATCGTCAACCGCGAACGCTTCGATTGGGTAGCATTTGATGAGTCGCGCCCTCTTCCCGTCTCTGTACCTTCAATGCCATTGAAGCTGAAAGTCATTCTGGTAGGCGAACGCGATTCATTGGCCGATTTCCAGGAGATGGAGCCAGAACTGTCTGAACAAGCGATCTATAGCGAATTTGAAGATACTCTGCAGATAGTCGATACCGAATCCGTACGCCAGTGGTGTCGCTGGGTGACTTTTATTGCCAGACTTAACCACTTGCCAGCGCCAGGTGCCGACGCCTGGCCGGTGCTTATCCGCGAAGCAGTACGCTATACCGGTGAGCAAGAAACGCTGCCCCTTAGTCCGCAGTGGATCCTCCGCCAGTGTAAAGAGGTCGCTTCATTGTGCGAAGGTGATACCTTCTCTGGCGAGCAGCTAAACTTAATGCTACAGCAGCGGGAATGGCGCGAAGGTTTCCTCGCCGAGCGCATGCAGGATGAAATCCTTCAAGAGCAGATCCTGATTGAAACCGAAGGTGAACGCATCGGGCAAATTAACGCCCTTTCGGTCATTGAATTTCCAGGCCATCCACGCGCATTTGGCGAACCTTCTCGCATTAGCTGCGTTGTGCATATTGGCGATGGTGAATTCACCGACATCGAACGAAAAGCGGAGCTTGGCGGCAACATTCACGCTAAAGGGATGATGATCATGCAGGCGTTTTTGATGTCGGAACTTCAGCTTGAGCAACAGATCCCTTTCTCGGCGTCACTGACCTTTGAGCAATCTTACAGTGAAGTGGATGGTGACAGCGCATCAATGGCCGAGCTCTGCGCTCTGATCAGCGCCCTTGCTGATGTCCCGGTGAATCAGAGTATCGCTATTACAGGTTCAGTGGATCAGTTTGGTCGCGCCCAGCCTGTGGGCGGTCTGAATGAGAAAATCGAAGGCTTCTTTGCTATCTGCCAGCAGCGTGGGTTAAGTGGGAAGCAAGGTGTGATTATCCCCAGCGCTAACGTTCGCCATTTAAGTCTCCACAGTGAACTGGTGAAGGCGGTAGAGGAAGGCAAATTCACCATCTGGGCAGTGGACGATGTGACTGATGCACTGCCGTTATTATTAAATCTGGTGTGGGATGGCGAAGGCCAGACGACGCTGATGCAAACTATCCAGGAACGTATCGCGCAAGCATCGCAACAGGAAGGGCGTCACCGTTTTCCGTGGCCACTACGTTGGCTGAACTGGTTTATTCCGAACTGATCGGACTTGTTCAGCGTACACGTGTTAGCTATCCTGCGTGCTTCAATAAAATAAGGCTTACAGAGAACATGGTAGATAAACGCGAATCCTATACAAAAGAAGACCTTCTTGCCTCTGGTCGCGGTGAACTGTTTGGTGCTAAAGGCCCACAATTGCCAGCACCGAACATGCTGATGATGGACCGTGTGGTCAAAATGACTGAAACGGGCGGTAACTTCGACAAAGGGTATGTAGAAGCAGAGCTGGATATTAATCCGGACCTGTGGTTCTTCGGTTGCCACTTCATCGGCGATCCGGTAATGCCGGGCTGCCTTGGCCTGGACGCGATGTGGCAGCTGGTAGGATTCTACCTCGGCTGGCTGGGCGGCGAAGGTAAAGGCCGCGCCCTGGGCGTTGGCGAAGTGAAATTCACAGGCCAGGTGCTGCCGACGGCGAAAAAAGTGACCTATCGTATTCACTTTAAACGCATTGTTAACCGTCGTCTCATTATGGGCCTGGCGGATGGCGAAGTGCTGGTTGATGGTCGTTTGATCTATACCGCCAACGACCTGAAAGTAGGTCTGTTCCAGGATACGTCTGCATTCTGATTTTAATCAGACAGAGTATAAAAAGGCGAAACCTCCGCAATGCGGAGGTTTCTTTTTAAAGAGACAGAATCAGGCCATTACTACCCTGTCCGCCATGGCTTCTCGCCAGCCTCCCAGCCATTGTGACCTTTGATTCAGCGTCTGATAGGGACACATTTCTTTTGAGCGTCCGGCGATGCCGGCCTGATAACCACGTTGATGTGCCCGTTCCAGGCGATCTCGTTTTTGTCTCTTCATGCCTCGTTTCCCTCATACTGGTTTCTGGTGGAAAAGAAAACAGTGATTACTAAATGTGCAATCACAGTTAAGCAATACCGCGAATCATAACTGCCGTCAATGCGCAAAATTCACGCCACTGCCATATTTGTGAGCTACACGGGCATGTCGGTTGTACAAAAAATGTGAAGCGGAACAAGTTTTTCCATGGCTTATAAACAAAAAAACCGCCTCAGGCTACATGCCGGAGACGGTTATATTTACAAATCTTTATAATTAAGGTAGACGCTTTATCTCTTGCGCAATAGTCGCGGCTTCCTGACTCCAGACACTGGCCAGCACTTTGACCATTTCATCGTAGCCATCCTGATTCTGCACACCTTCCACACGGAACGGACGTTTTATCAGTTGTCCCTGATGGTTTAGTAGCCACTCGCCACTCACAATCACCTTACCATCGTAACGGCCATTAAACTCCGTCACTGTCACATTAAGCGTGTCCTGGGTGCTTCCTAAAGGCTGGGAAGCTACGACCCAACCGGGCAGTTGCGCACTCAGGTTAGCGACCAAAGTATTGCGCAACTGTTGATCCAGCGGGCTGGCCCACAGATTGTTATTGGCAATCACATACTTCACATCACTGGTTTGATAAACCACACCATTCCCCGCCAGATAATCAGGAACAACGACCTGCTCTACCCATAGCAGGCGGTTACCCTGGCTGGCGGTACTTTGCGTACCGCTCTGCACCACAGGTAATTGGTAATAGTTTTTGTTAATTTCACCGGAGCTACATCCGGCCAGCCACAGCGCCGCTATCGTCACTAGCCACTTTTTCATTGTTTCGCCCTCTTCGGCTCTGGATCTTTTTTATCCTTCGCTTCAAATACCAGCGCGTTGCTCTTCTCGTTGAGCGTTTTCAGAACCGGTTGCAGTTCACGCAATACCTGATCAAGACGCTGCATATCCGCAACCATCTTGTTATAAGCTGCGGAACCCGGCTGGAAGCCCTGCATGCTACGATTCAATTCGCGCAGTGTCGACTGCATATCCGTCGGCAACTGTTGCATCGACTGACTGGCAAGGATCTTGTTCATACTATCCAGCGTAGTCTGCAGGTTTTTCATCGTGCGCTGACTTTCCGACAGCGTACTGGTCGCCTGTTCAATCATCGGGTTCAACGGCAGTTTGTTAATCTTATCCAACGCTTCCATCAGACGTTGCTGGATTTGCGCCAGACCACCGCTAACGGTCGGGATTATTTGATAGCCATTAAACTCACGCACACCGGTAATTGCCGGAGCATTTGGATAGAAGTCCAGATCGACGTACAGCGCTCCCGTGACCAGATTCCCGGTTTTCAGTGAACCGCGTAAACCGCGCTTCAGCAATTCGGCCAGGTGTTCTACCACATCAGCATTTTCACCTAGCTGCATTTTCAGTCGTTCTGGTTCAATACGCACCATGACTGGAATGCGATAATCATCGTTAAAGACCTGACGCATATTCGGCGCAAAGAATGGCACTTTGCTTACCGTACCGAGACGAATACCGCGGAATTCCACTGGCGCGCCAGGTTGCAGACCGCGTACCGAATCTTTAAAGAACATCAGATAATCAATGTGATCTGTGTACAGTGAATCCTGGATACTCTTCTGATCATCATACAAAACGAATGACGTTTTTGGCGCAACCGGCTGTCCCAAGTCCAGTCCTTCAGGCACGTCAAAGCTGACACCACCACTTAGCAACGTCGTCAATGACCCCATCTCTACGCGCATCCCCGCCGAGGTCAGATCCACCGCTATGCCGCTATCTTTCCAGAAGCGAACGTTGCTCGTTACCAGGCGGTCATAAGGCGCATTGATGAACAGTTGATAGCTGATATTACGCTTCTGGGTATCGAAGGTGCTGGTTTCAACCGACCCTACGCGATAACCACGAAACAGCACGGGATCTCCCGCCGTGAGCTGCCCAGCTTTGTTACTGTCAAGAATGACACGGATCCCTTTGGCATCTGGTGGGGCCAACGGTGGAGAATCAAGCAAATCATATTTTGTTTGCTTGCTGCCTGCAGCCCCCGGTTGCAACTCGATATACACACCGGAAAGCAACGTACCAAGGCCACTAATGCCTTCACGACCAATTTGTGGTTTCACTACCCAAAAGACAGTATCTTTGTGCAGCAGTTTTTCCATACCGGCGTTGAGACGCGCTTTGATTTCAACATGCGTTAAATCATCAGCCAGCGTGGCACTTTCGACCACACCGACGTCCACGCTACGACTTTTAATGGTAGTCTTGCCGCCTTCTATTCCTTCCGCATTAGCAGTGATCAGGGTAACTTCCGGCCCTTGATGACTGTAATGATAAAAAAGTACCCAGGCCCCGATGAGTGCCGTAACGATGGGAAATATCCACACAGGGGACCAGTTCTTCACTTTCTGGATTTTGGCTTCCCCACTATTAGATTCCATACTGTCAGGACTCCTCATGCTCTGGTTCAGATTGACGATCCCACGACAAACGTGGATCAAACGTCATCGCAGAAAACATTGTCATAATGACGACTAAAGCAAACATTAATGCACCCATTGCCGGATAAATACTCATTAAGCCTCCCATACGCACCAGCGCCGAGAGCACCGCTATCACGAAAACGTCAATCATTGACCAGCGGCCTACAAACTCAACAACTTCGTAAATCAAATGCATTCTTTCACTATCACGCTTGCCGTGCCCTTTCGCATCCCAGCACAGCCAGGCTATTGCGATCATCTTTAAAGTTGGCACCATGATACTGGCTAAAAAGATGACGGCGGCAACCGGATAAGAGCCTTCGCTCCATAATAAGATGACCCCGGCGAGAATGGTCGACGGCATCTTAGAGCCTAAAAAATCGGTCACCATAATGGGTAAGATGTTCGCCGGGAGATATAACATGATCGACGTAAAAAGCAGTGCCAACGTCCATTGCAGGCTGTTTTTGCGTCGAACATATCCTTTGGTGCCACAGCGCGGACACACGGGATTATCGGCAGGAAGAATTGCCGTACAGCATGAGCAAGAGCGCAGCCCCTGGCGTATTCCCGTTATGCCCGGTTTCAGCGTCTGGTGAAGCTCTGGCATCGGGGCAATATCATCCCATAACCAGCGGCGATCAACGCACTGAAAGGCGCGTAATTGCAGCACACAAAATAAACACCAGGGAATGAAACTACTGCCCACGCCAATGCTGCCGTAAGCCATCAGTTTGACAAAACTGACCAACACACCGGCAAGGAAAATCTCCGCCATTCCCCAGGTTTTAAGCTGAAAAAGTACCCGCCCCAGTTGTTCTTTTAAACGAACAGGTATTTCCGCGCGATTAACCAACAGTAAAATAGTAATCAGGCAAAACGCGGGGACCAGTTGCACAAACAACAGGAAAAAAGTACCGAGGCTGGCATAGTCCTCGGAAAACAGTACGCCCGGGATTTCCAGCAACGTAATCTCACTGGTTACCCCCGCAACGTTCATATTGACAAAAGGGAACAGGTTGGACAGCAGCAGCATGAACAGTGCAGCCAACGCATAAGCGGTAGGACGCTGTCGAGGGGCATCCCACGCAACGGTTAACGTTGTGCCACACCGAGGACATGCCGCCTTCTGACCATGCTCAAGGTGGGGTAAAACCACCAGCATGTCACACTGCGAGCACAGGATGTGCTTCGCGGCATGATGATGTTCGCACATTGGTACTCCTTAATGATGCGCTATTCTACAGAATGCTGACATAGCACTCGCTTTTAATGCCGGATGCTGAACTACCGCATTATCCGCTCAGGGAGCTCGTGGAAACACAATAAATTGACGTTTCCACCCAGGCCAGATAAGCGTAGCGCATCAGGCAATTTGGCCGTTATCAGCAGTCTCTCTTTTCACTTAACTGATTAGCGATCAGCCACCATTTTTTAACGCTTCAAGATACTCCCAACGTTCAAATGCCTGCTCCAGTTCCTGTTCAGCGGCAGTCAGATCAGCGAGCACTTTTTGCGTATGCTCATGTGGCTGGCTGAAGAAAGAGGCATCTGCCACCTGCGCCTGTAAGGCTTCCAGTTTTACTTCTAAATCTTCAAGCAGTTGCGGTAACTGTTCTAATTCGCGCTGCAATTTATAGCTTAGTTTGCTACTGCTGCGTTTTACAGTTTCTGCTTTCGGCGCAGCTACTTCTTCGTTTTTTTTCACCGCAGGCTGTTTTAACGCCACATACTGTTCTTGCTGTCCGCGCGCGTCGTGATAACCGCCGACATAACGGCCAATTTTGCCGCCACCTTCGAAGATCCAGCACTCTGTTACGGTGTTATCAACAAACTGACGATCGTGACTAACCAGCAATACTGTACCCTGGTAGCTGTCAATCAGCTCTTCAAGCAGTTCCAGCGTTTCAACATCGAGATCGTTGGTCGGTTCGTCGAGGATCAGTAAGTTACTGGGTTTCAGGAACAGACGCGCCAAAAGCAGACGGTTACGTTCCCCGCCAGAAAGCGCGCGCACCGGCGTCATCGCCCGTTTCGGATGGAACAGGAAGTCCTGTAAATAGCCCAGTACATGGCGCGGTTTACCGTTAACCATCACCTCTTGCTTACCTTCAGCAAGGTTATCCATCACCGTTTTGTCGGGATCGAGTTCCGCGCGGTGCTGGTCAAAATAGGCGACTTCCAGTTTAGTGCCGACGTGAATGCGTCCGCTGTCCGGCTGAAGTTGACCAAGCATCAGTTTCAGCAACGTGGTTTTGCCGCACCCATTCGGACCAATCAGGGCAATTTTATCGCCACGCAGTACCTGGGCAGAAAAATCTTTCACCAGTTGCTTGCCGTCAACCTGGTAGCACACGTCTTCCATTTCGAAAACGATCTTACCGGAGCGACTGGCCTCTTCCACCTGCATCTTTGCAGTACCCATCACTTCGCGACGTTCGCCACGCTCGCGACGCATTGCTTTCAGCGCACGCACGCGGCCTTCATTACGGGTACGGCGTGCTTTGATCCCCTGACGGATCCACACTTCTTCCTGTGCCAGTTTGCGATCGAACTCGGCATTTTGTAGTTCTTCCACGCGCAGAGCTTCTTCTTTTTCCAACAAATACTGGTCGTAATTACCCGGATAGGTGACCAGTTTGCCGCGATCGAGATCGACAATACGCGTCGCCATATTGCGAATAAATGAACGGTCGTGGGAGATGAAAATAATCGTACCGCTGAACGTTTTCAGGAAACCTTCCAGCCAGTCGATGGTTTCAATATCCAGGTGGTTTGTCGGTTCGTCGAGCAGCAACACGCGCGGATTACTCACCAGCGCTCGCCCTAATGCGGCTTTACGCAACCAGCCGCCGGAAAGCGACGACAGCGCGACGTTAGGATCCAGCCCAAGCTGCGCCAGCACTTCGTTGATGCGGTTTTCCAGTTGCCACAGGTTGTGGTGATCCAACTGTTCCTGAACCTTCGCCAGTTCGTTGAGATTCTTCTCGCTCGGGTCGTTCATCACCAGGCGCGAAATATCGTGATAGCGTTTCAGGTATTCCGCTTGTTCTTCAATGCCTTCGGCAACAAAATCATAAACGCTACCCTCAACGTTACGCGGTGGATCCTGCTGCAAACGCGCAACGATCAAATCTTGCTCGTAAATAATGCGACCGTCATCCAGCCCCTGTTCACGGTTAAGGATTTTCATTAACGTCGATTTGCCTGCGCCGTTACGGCCCACCAGACAAACACGTTCGTTATCTTCGATATGCAGTTCTGCGTTATCGAGAAGCGGCGCGTCGCTGAACGACAGCCATGCGCCATGCATACTGATTAATGACATTACTATTCCTTTCAGGCTGCGGTAATCAGCCAGCAGTTGTGGATCTGGCGGTTACGGGCGAAATCCTGGGAGAGCGTTTTTTGCGTAATTTCTTGTGCTTTCAGTCCTAGTTTTGCCAGTCCATCGAGATCCATACGGAAGCCACGTTTGTTGTTCGAGAACATGATCGTCCCACCAGCACGCAGCAGACGTTTCAAATCTTTCATCAGCGCCAGATGATCGCGCTGAACATCAAACGCATCTTCCATTCGTTTCGAGTTAGAGAAGGTTGGTGGATCGATAAATATCAGATCGAACTGTTCATTTGCTTCACGTAACCACGCCAGGCAGTCGGCCTGAATCAGGCGGTGCGCACGACCGGTTAAGCCGTTAAGGCGCAGGTTACGTTCTGCCCACTCCAGATAGGTACGCGACATATCCACCGTAGTGGTGCTGCGCGCGCCGCCTAATCCCGCGTGCACAGTGGCGCTACCGGTATAGGAGAACAGGTTGAGGAAATCTTTGCCTTTGCTCATCTGACCGAGCATACGACGAGCGATACGGTGATCGAGGAACAAACCAGTATCAAGATAATCCGTCAGGTTCACCCACAGGTGAGCGTTATATTCGGTAACTTCAAGAAACTCGCCCTTCTCGCCCAGTTTCTGGTACTGATTTTTGCCCTTCTGGCGTTCACGGGTTTTCAGCACCAGTTTGTTTGGCGCAATCCCGAGTACCGAAATGGTCGCCGCGATAATATCGAACAGACGTTGACGCGCTTTGTGCGCATCAATGGTTTTCGGCGGCGCATACTCCTGCACCACCACCCAGTCGGCATAACGGTCAACGGCAACGTTGTATTCCGGTAGATCGGCGTCGTACAGGCGGTAGCATTCAATGCCTTCCTGACGCGCCCACTTCTCGAATTTTTTGAGGTTCTTACGCAGACGGTTGGCGTAGTCTTCTGCCACCATTGCCGGTTTGCTGTCTGGAGTGCTTTCGGCAACGTGGTAATTTTTCTGCACGCAGTCTAATGGACCGTTTTTCGCTTTGTACTGTTTGTCTGCACGCAGCTGCAGGCAACTTAACAGATCCGGCGAGGCACTGAATAAAGAGAGATTCCAGCCGCCGAACTGGTTTTTCATGATTCGGCCCAGCAGGCTATGCAGCGCAATCAGCGCCGGTTCGCTGTCCAGACGTTCGCCGTAAGGCGGGTTGCTCAACACTGTACCGTACGGTCCTTTTGGCAGCGGATTGGTCAATTGCGCGACATCTTTCACTTCAAAAGTGATCAGTTCGCCAATCCCCGCAAGACGGGCGTTGGTGCGCGCACGTTGAATCACCCGCGCATCGCTGTCGGAACCGTAGAAATGAGAGTTGTACTCAGCCAGACCTTTACGGGCGCGGGTTTGCGCTTCCGCTTTTACTTCTTGCCAGATAGCTTCATCATGTTGCGCCCAGCCGCTAAAGCCCCAACGCCCGCGGTGCAAGCCCGGTGCGCGGTCGGTCGCCAGCATCGCCGCTTCAATCAGCAACGTACCAGAACCACACATTGGATCGAGCAGCGGTGTTCCTGGCTGCCAACCGGAACGCATCACAATTGCCGCCGCCAGAGTTTCTTTGATCGGCGCAATACCAGCACGATCGCGATAGCCGCGCAAATGCAAACCATCACCACTTAAATCGAGAGCGATGCTGGCGGTTTCTTTATTTAGCCACACGTTCACGCGGATATCCGGCGCATCGCGATCGACATTCGGACGCGGCAAATTCTTACGGGTGAAAGCATCAACGATCGCATCTTTGACTTTCATCGCGCCGTACTGGCTGTTGCGGATAGTGTCATTCAGACCGCTGAAGTGGACAGCAAAGGTCGCGCCAGGATTAAACATCTCTGTCCAGTTGATCGCCTGAACGCCGAGATAAAGGTCTAAGTCGCTGTAAACCTTGCACTCGCCCAGCGGCAACATAATACGCGAGGCCAGGCGACTCCACATCAGGCTCTGGTAAACAAGCCGCGTGTCGCCCTTGAAATGGACCCCACCCTGAACCACCTGGCATTCAACGGCCCCCAGGTTTTCGAGTTCAGTTTTTAACAGCTCTTCCAGCCCACGGGCCGTACTGGCAAACAGAGAATTCATATCGTCACTTTTACTCTAAGGCCTACCGCAGTAGGCGTAATTGTTGCAGTCAGTTTGGACATGGACAGCATGGAGAAACCGGAACGTACACCAGTACGTGAGGATTTCGAGTACTGCCCAGGGCTAAACTGACAAATAAAATAGCCTAACGGGATAGGCACTAAGAAAATTGTTGCGCATTATAGCTAATAAGCGCGTCATGTCATAAAGTTGAGGGCTTATTTTCATTTGAGGACCGCACCGTGACGACATTAACCCGGCTTTTTATTCATCCTGTTAAATCGATGCGCGGCATCGGTCTGACACATGCTCTGGCTGATGTCAGCGGTCTGGCCTTCGATCGCACCTTTATGGTCACAGAACCTGACGGTAGGTTTATTACTGCCCGCCAGTTTCCGCAGATGGTGCGATTTACCCCTTCGCCCGTGCATGACGGCTTACATCTCACCGCGCCAGATGGCAGCAGCGCATACATCCGTTTTGCTGATTTCGCTATGCAGGACGCGCCAACCGAAGTGTGGGGTAACCATTTTACTGCACGCATTGCGCCAGATGAGATCAACAAATGGTTAAGCGGCTTTTTCTCCCGTGAAGTGCAATTGCGCTGGGTAGGACCGCAGATGACACGGCGCGTAAAACGCCATAACACTGTACCCTTGTCGTTTGCTGATGGCTATCCGTATCTGCTCGCTAATGAAGCCTCACTGCGTGATGTGCAGCAACGCTGCCCGGCAAGTGTAAAAATGGAGCAATTTCGCCCCAATCTGGTGGTTTCCGGCGCGGCAGCCTGGGAAGAAGATACCTGGAAAGTGATTCGCATTGGCGATGTGGTGTTTGACGTGGTAAAGCCCTGCAGCCGCTGCATTTTCACCACTGTCAGCCCGGAAAAAGGACAAAAGCATCCGGCAGGCGAACCGTTAAAAACGCTGCAATCCTTCCGTACTGCCCAGGATAATGGCGATGTCGATTTTGGTCAGAATTTAATTGCCCGCAATAGTGGCGTTGTTCGTGTTGGTGATGCAGTGGAAATTCTTGCTACTGCACCGGCGAAAATCTACGGCGCGGCAGCCGCAGACGATACTCTCCCGACAAAGCAGCAAATGGATGCGAATGTAGATATCGACTGGCAAGGACTGGCATTTCGCGGTAATAATCAACAGGTATTGTTAGAACAATTAGAAAATCAAGGGATTCGGATCCCCTATTCTTGTCGCGCGGGCATATGTGGAAGTTGTCGAGTTCAGCTTCTGGAAGGCGAAGTCACCCCGCTGAAAAAATCAGCTATGAGCGACGACGGGACAATTCTTTGCTGTAGTTGTGTACCGAAGACTGCATTGAAACTGAAAGGTTAAACGGCCTGTTCAAGGCTGAAGCTGTCATAACTCATATGAGGTTTCAGCCTGTCATTCATAATTTTGATGGCGTCACCCAGTTGCATGGCGCGACCAGCGATGACAACACAAGGCTGCGCAAGGAGGCACAGCGCGGCATTTTCACCAGATTCAACAACCAGAAGGCTGACTTGTTCATTGGTATCGCTTAACCAGACACAGGCTGCATCACCCGGCACTGGCGACCACATTTCACCATGAGAAACAAAATGCCAGCTTTTCGGCATTTGCGGTTTGAGATAACGAACTGCCACCAGCGCATTAAGCACCAGTTCAGCTTTTTGTTCTTTTGATAAGTTAAGGTCGCGGCATTTTTCTTCAAACGAGAAATAGAGCGCGGCGTCATCAACGCAGAATCCCGCAGGAGAAAAGGCGTCTGGTGTCAACATCTTGCGCGCAAAACGTGAGCGAAATAGCATGCCATTGGCTAAATCAAGCATCATTCGATCATGCTCTTCATCATAATACCAACGCCAATTATCGTCTGGTTTAATTCGCATATGCTTCTCCTCTACCCTATAAATCCACTGCAACATATTCCATTGTTGCTTCGCTTAATAACCTCAACAAGAAAAGTACAAAATGTCTAAATAAGTAACAGCAATGAATATAAAACAACCAGGGCTGAAAATAAAGCCCTGATTATCTTATAAAGAGAAAATGAAAGAAATAATTAGATATGGTTAACGATTTCTTTAATCAGCGGCGGACCTTTAAAAATAAAACCGGAATAAATTTGCACCAAAGAAGCCCCCGCAGCTATCTTCTCGCGAGCAGCGATTACCGAGTCAATACCACCAACACCAATAATCGGTAAGCGGCCGTTTAATTCCTGCGACAAGCGACGAATAATTTCCGTACTTTTTAATTGTAAGGGGCGACCACTTAAGCCACCGGTTTGCTCACAATTTTTCATTCCCTGAACTAAAGACCGATCGAGGGTCGTATTAGTTGCAATGACGCCATCAATATTATGGCGAACTAAACTATCGGCGACCTGGATCAACTCTTCTTCAGAAAGATCCGGCGCGATCTTCACTGCTATTGGTACATATTTGTGGTGGTGCGCTTGCAGATCATTTTGTTTATTTTTAATTGCCGTTAATAAATCATCCAGCGCTTCGCCATATTGCAGAGTGCGTAATCCCGGGGTATTTGGTGATGAAATATTGATGGCAATATATCCTGCATAGGCGTAGATTTTTTCCATACAAATCAGATAGTCATCTTTGCCTTGCTCAACCGGAGTATCTTTATTTTTGCCGATATTGATTCCCAGAACACCGTCGTAATGGGCTTTTTTAACGTTCTCTACGAGGTTATCAACGCCGAGGTTATTAAAACCCATACGGTTTATTAAACCTTCAGCATCTACCAGGCGAAAAAGACGAGGTTTATCGTTTCCTGGTTGTGGACGCGGGGTGACAGTACCGATCTCGATCGATCCAAATCCCATTGCACCAAGGGCATCAATACACTCCCCGTCTTTATCAAGACCGGCTGCCAGACCAAGCGGGTTTTTAAAGGTCAGTCCCATACAGTTAACCGGCTTCGCTGGAACATTTTGCCGAACAAGCGCTTCAAACGGTGTTCCGGTGATGCGGCGTAATTGCTGAAAAGTAAACTCGTGTGCGCGCTCTGGATCGAGCTGGAAAAGGGCTTTACGAACGAAGGGGTAGTACATGAACTCTCCTGGATTCCCGGTGTGCAAACCGGGGGCGTATTATGTGCGAGTTCGCAGCAAAAGGGAATTGACCTGCGGCAATAAATAGCAAACGTTTTCTTGTTGCGCCTTTTTTATGCTTTTTTTGGCTTTCCTTCTTCAGATAAATCATTTCGACTCACGAACGCCCTCTGTCAGACTGACCGAATTGTTATCAATATTAACAAAACAAGAACAATTGGTTATAAGGAGAGAGTATGCGTGTCATCACCCTGGCGGGTAGTCCTCGCTTTCCTTCTCGCTCCAGTTCCTTACTGGAATATGCGCGGGAAAAACTGAATGGCCTGGATGTTGAGGTTTATCACTGGAATCTGCAAAACTTCGCCCCGGAAGATCTGCTCTATGCCCGTTTCGATAGTCCGGCACTCAAGACCTTCACCGAACAGCTGCAACAGGCCGATGGGCTGATTGTCGCCACGCCTGTGTATAAAGCCGCCTATTCCGGTGCGCTGAAAACCCTGCTCGACCTGCTGCCAGAACGCGCTTTGCAAGGCAAAGTAGTGCTACCGCTGGCGACGGGCGGCACCGTGGCCCATCTACTGGCGGTCGATTATGCCCTTAAACCAGTTTTAAGTGCGCTGAAAGCCCAGGAGATCCTGCACGGCGTGTTTGCCGATGACTCTCAGGTGATTGATTACCAACACAAGCCGCTGTTCACGCCAAATCTGCAAACCCGTCTTGATACCGCCCTGGAAACTTTCTGGCAGGCGTTGCACCGCCGCGATGTTCAGGTTCCTGATCTTCATTCTCTGCGAGGTAATGCCCATGCGTAAGATCATTAAACTGGCGCTGGCGGGATTACTTAGCGTCTCTACACTCGCTGTTGCCGCAGAGTCTTCGCCAGAGGCGTTAAGGATTGGCTATCAGAAAAGCAATATCAGTTCGGTACTGGCGAAAAATTACCAAATGCTGGAAAAACGCTATCCACAAACAAAAATCTCGTGGGTGGAGTTCCCCGCTGGCCCGCAGATGCTGGAGGCGTTAAACGTTGGCAGTATTGATCTCGGCAGTACCGGGGATATTCCACCAATCTTTGCTCAGGCCGCCGGGGCTGATTTGGTGTACGTGGGCGTCGAGCCACCAAAGCCAAAAGCCGAAGTGATTCTGGTGGCAGAAAACAGCCCGATCAAAACCGTGGCCGATCTTAAAGGCCACAAAGTTGCCTTTCAGAAAGGTTCCAGTTCGCACAACCTTTTACTGCGCGCCCTGCAACAGGCCGGGCTTAAATTCACCGATATCCAGCCCACTTACCTGACGCCCGCCGATGCCCGCGCCGCGTTCCAGCAAGGTAACGTCGATGCCTGGGCTATCTGGGATCCCTACTACTCCGCCGCGTTATTACAGGGCGGCGTGCGGGTGTTGAAAGATGGCACCAGTCTCAATCAAACCGGATCGTTTTATCTGGCAGTTCGTCCCTATGCAGAAAAAAACGGCGCTTTTATTCAGGGTGTACTCACAACCTTTAGTGAGGCCGATGCATTAACCCGCAGCCAGCGCGAGCAAAGCATCGCTTTACTGGCAAAAACGATGGGCTTACCTACGCCAGTGATTGCCTCGTATCTGGATCATCGTCCCCCTACCACCATCAAACCGGTTAACGCCGAGGTTGCCGCCTTACAGCAGCAAACAGCAGATCTGTTTTATGAAAACCGTCTGGTGCCGAAAAAAGTCGATATTCGCCAGCGCATCTGGCAGCCCACGCAACTGGAAGGAAAACAATTATGAGTCTGAATATGTTCTGGTTTTTACCGACCCACGGTGACGGACATTACCTGGGAACGGAAGAAGGTTCACGCCCGGTTGATCACGGTTATCTGCAACAAATTGCGCAAGCGGCGGATCGTCTGGGCTATACCGGTGTGCTAATTCCAACGGGGCGATCGTGTGAAGATGCGTGGCTGGTTGCGGCGTCGATGATCCCGGTGACGCAGCGGCTGAAGTTTCTTGTCGCCCTGCGCCCCAGCGTAACCTCACCTACCGTTGCCGCCCGCCAGGCCGCCACGCTTGACCGTCTCTCTAATGGGCGTGCATTGTTTAACCTGGTCACAGGCAGCGATCCACAAGAGCTGGCAGGCGACGGCGTGTTCCTTGATCATAGCGAGCGTTACGAAGCCTCGGCGGAATTTACCCAGGTCTGGCGACGTTTATTGCTGGGCGAAACCGTCGATTTCAACGGAAAACATATTCATGTGCGGGGAGCCAAACTGCTCTTCCCGCCGATTCAACAGCCGTTTCCTCCGCTTTACTTTGGCGGATCGTCAGACGTCGCCCAGGAGCTGGCGGCAGAACAAGTTGATCTCTACCTCACCTGGGGCGAACCACCAGAACTGGTTAAAGAGAAAATCGAACAAGTGCGGGCGAAAGCTGCCGCGCATGGACGAAAAATTCGTTTCGGTATTCGCCTGCACGTTATTGTTCGCGAAACTAACGACGAAGCGTGGCAGGCCGCCGAGCGGTTAATCTCTCATCTTGATGATGAGACTATCGCCAAAGCACAGGCCGCATTCGCCCGGACGGATTCCGTAGGACAACAGCGAATGGCGGCGCTACATAACGGCAAGCGCGACAATCTGGAGATCAGCCCCAATTTATGGGCGGGCGTTGGCTTAGTCCGCGGCGGTGCCGGGACGGCGCTGGTGGGCGATGGTCCTACGGTCGCTGCACGAATCAACGAATACGCCGCGCTTGGCATCGACAGTTTTGTGCTTTCGGGCTATCCACATCTGGAAGAAGCGTATCGGGTTGGCGAGTTGCTGTTCCCGCTTCTGGATGTCGCCATCCCGGAAATTCCCCAGCCACAACCGCTGAATCCGCAAGGCGAAGCGGTGGCGAATGATTTTATCCCCCGTAAAGTCGCGCAAAGCTAAGGAACACGATGATGGCAACGCCAGTGAAGAAGTGGTTATTGCGCGTTGCCCCCTGGTTTTTACCGGTGGGCATCGTGGCGGTGTGGCAACTGGCCTCTTCAGTTGGCTGGCTGTCGACGCGTATTTTGCCCTCTCCGGAAGGAGTGGTGACGGCGTTCTGGACGCTCTCCGCCAGCGGCGAATTGTGGCAGCATCTGGCGATCAGCTCCTGGCGGGCGTTGATTGGCTTTTCAGTTGGCGGATCGCTGGGGTTGATTCTGGGACTGATTAGCGGGCTATCTCGCTGGGGAGAACGGCTGCTGGATACCTCAATTCAGATGTTGCGCAACGTGCCGCATCTGGCACTGATCCCGCTGGTGATTTTGTGGTTTGGCATTGATGAATCCGCGAAAATCTTTCTGGTGGCGCTCGGCACGCTTTTCCCCATTTATATCAATACCTGGCACGGCATCCGTAATATCGATCGCGGGCTGGTGGAAATGGCGCGTAGCTATGGCTTATCCGGATTACCGCTGTTTATCCATGTGATCCTGCCTAGCGCCCTACCCTCAATTATGGTCGGCGTGCGCTTCGCGTTAGGTCTGATGTGGCTAACGCTAATTGTTGCTGAAACCATTTCTGCTAATTCTGGCATTGGTTATCTGGCGATGAATGCGCGGGAGTTTTTGCAAACGGACGTGGTGGTGGTTGCCATTATTCTCTACGCCCTGCTCGGCAAACTTGCTGACGTCAGCGCGCAACTTTTAGAGCGCCTCTGGTTGCGCTGGAACCCGGCTTATCATCTGAAGGAGGCCACTGTATGAATACTGCTCGTCTGAACCAGGGTACGCCGCTACTGCTCAATGCGGTAAGCAAACATTACGCGGAAAATATCGTCCTGAACCAACTGGATTTGCATATTCCGGCAGGCCAGTTTGTGGCGGTAGTGGGCCGCAGCGGTGGTGGCAAAAGTACCCTGCTGCGACTGCTGGCCGGGCTGGAAACGCCAACCGCAGGCGATGTGCTGGCAGGCACAACACCGCTGGCTGAGATTCAGGATGATACGCGAATGATGTTTCAGGATGCGCGTCTGCTGCCATGGAAATCGGTGATTGATAACGTTGGGTTAGGCCTTAGAGGCCAGTGGCGCGATGCCGCTCGTCGGGCGTTGGCTGCGGTAGGACTGGAGAATCGCGCGGGGGAATGGCCTGCCGCACTTTCTGGCGGGCAGAAACAGCGTGTGGCGCTGGCGCGAGCGTTGATCCATCGACCGGGTTTATTGTTGCTTGATGAACCACTCGGTGCGCTGGACGCTTTAACGCGACTGGAGATGCAGGATTTGATTGTGTCACTCTGGCAGGATCATGGCTTTACTGTTTTGCTGGTGACGCATGATGTGAGCGAAGCGGTAGCGATGGCTGACCGGGTGCTGTTAATTGAAGAAGGAAAAATTGGTCTGGATTTGACGGTGGATATCCCCCGTCCGCGCCGGTTAGGATCAGTACGATTAGCGGAGCTGGAAGCGGAAGTGTTGCAGCGGGTGATGCATCGTGGGCATTCTGAACAACCGATTCGGCGTCATGGTTAATATGCCGGATGCGGCGCACAAACCAGCAACTTCAACGGGCTTGTAGGCCTGATAAGACGCGTCAGCGTCGCATCAGGCAGTTGGACACGGTTGCCGGATGCGGCGTGAACGCCTTTTCCGGCCTACAAAACCAGCAATTTCAACGGACTTGCAGGCCTGATAAGACGCGTCAGCGTCGCATCAGGCATGTTTGTATCAAGCCAGAGCTTTAGTTATCTTCTCGTACAGATCGCCAGAGAGATTTTCCAGCCCTTTCAACTGCTCCAGCGCCGCACGCATTTTCTCCTGACGTTTGGCATCGTAACGTTTCAGGCGAATCAGCGGCTCAATCAGACGTGAAGCCACCTGCGGGTTACGGCTGTTGAGGTCGGTAAGCATTTCCACCAGGAACTGGTAACCGCTGCCATCTTCGGCATGGAACGCTGCCGGGTTGCTGCCCGCAAACGCGCCAATCAACGAACGAATACGGTTCGGGTTGCTCATGGTAAATGAGCGATGCTGCAACAGACCACGCACCGTCTCCAGCACATTCGCCGCCGGGCTGGTGGCTTGCAGGATAAACCATTTATCCATTACCAGACCGTCCTGATGCCACTTATCGTCGTATTCCTGCATCAACTTGTCACGGCATGGCAACTGCGCAGCAACCGCCGCAGAGAGCGCCGCCAGCGCATCGGTCATATTGTTCGCTTCGTGGAACTGCTTGCTCACCAGCACATCAGCCAGATGCGTTTCACCAAAAGCGAGGAAGCGCAGGCAGGCATTACGCAGCGTCCGTTTCGCAATATCTTCATGCTCAACGCGATACTCGCTCTGGTAATTCGCGTTATAGATTGCCAGCAGCTCATCCGCCAGTTCTGTAGCCAGAGTACGGGTGAGTGCTTCGCGCACTTCGGCAATAGCAATCGGATCAATGATATCGAACAGTTCCGCCATTTCATTGACAGAAGGCAGTGTCAGAATTTCTGCCGCCAGTGCCGGGTCAATCTTCTCATCCAGCAGTACCGCTCGGAAAGCATCGGCAACGTGTGCTGGTAAAGACAATGGTTGACCTTGCTGATGACGGGCGACGTTCAGCTTGATGTAGGTTGCCAGCAAACTTTGCGCCGCGTCCCAGCGGGAGAAGTCATTACGCGCATGACGCATCAGGAAGGTCAGTTGCTGATCGCTCCACTTATATTCCAGTTTCACTGGCGCAGAGAATTCGCACAGCAGCGCAGGCACCGGCTGGAAGTAGACATTATCAAAGACAAAGGTCTGTTCCGCCTGAGTAACGTTCAGCACGGAATTCACCGGATGACCGCCTTTCTGCAACGGGATCACTTTGCCTTCGTTGTCATACAGTTCGATGGCAAACGGAATATGCAGCGGCTGTTTTTCAGCCTGATCCGGCGTAGCTGGCGTGCGCTGACTGATAGTCAGGGTGTACTGCTCAGTTTCCGGATTGTAGTCGTCTTTGACGGTCACAACCGGCGTACCGGACTGGCTGTACCAACGGCGGAAATGGGAGAGATCGACATTCGACGCGTCTTCCATCGCCTGAACGAAATCGTCGCAGGTCGCTGCACTGCCATCATGACGCTCGAAATAGAGCTGCATCCCTTTCTGGAAGTTTTCTTCGCCCAGCAGAGTGTGGATCATACGAATCACTTCCGCACCCTTCTCGTAAACGGTCAGGGTGTAGAAGTTGTTCATCTCAATGACCATATCCGGGCGGATCGGGTGCGCCATCGGGCTGGCATCTTCCGCAAACTGCAATCCGCGCATGGTGCGCACATTATTGATGCGGTTAACTGCGCGGGAACCAAGATCAGAACTGAACTCCTGATCGCGGAACACCGTTAAACCTTCTTTCAGACTAAGCTGGAACCAGTCGCGGCAGGTCACTCGGTTACCGGTCCAGTTATGGAAATATTCATGGCCGATAACGCGTTCAATATCGAGGTAATCTTTGTCGGTGGCAGTGTCGGTGCGCGCCAGTACATACTTGGAGTTAAAGATATTCAGACCTTTATTCTCCATCGCGCCCATATTGAAGAAATCCACCGCAACGATCATATAGATGTCGAGGTCATACTCCAGGCCGAAGCGTTCTTCATCCCACTTCATGGAATTTTTCAGGGACGTCATCGCCCACGGAGCGCGATCAAGGTTGCCGCGATCGACATACAGCTCCAGCGCTACTTCGCGGCCAGAACGCGTGGTAAATGTGTCGCGCAGCACGTCGAAGTCACCAGCTACCAGAGCAAACAGATAGCTCGGTTTCGGGAACGGGTCCTGCCACTGTACCCAGTGACGTCCGTTTTCCAGTTCGCCTTGCGCAACGCGGTTACCGTTGGAAAGCAGGAATGGATATTTGGTTTTATCGGCAATAATTTTGGTGGTAAAACGCGCCAGCACGTCCGGGCGGTCGAGATAATACGTAATATGGCGGAAACCTTCGGCTTCACACTGGGTGCAAAGCGCATCGCCTGACTGATAAAGTCCTTCCAGCGCGGTATTCGTCGCCGGGCTAATTTCATTAACAATCTTGAGCGTAAAACGCTCCGGCAAATTACTGATGACCAGCGCGCCCTCTTCTTCTTTCCAGGCGTTCCACGGCTCATCATTAATATGAATAGAAACCAGTTTAAGATCTTCGCCATCAAGACGAAGCGGAGCATCTGATGCACCATGACGGACAGCCTGGCTGACTGCGGTAACTACCGTCTTTTGCGCGTCCAGGTCAAAGGTCAAGTCAATATCAGTAATCTGGTAATCCGGCGCACGATAATCGTGACGGTATTTGGCTTGTGGCTGTTGAGTCATAAATAACCTTTAGCATCTTTTATAGAGTCTGGTGTTCAGTCTATTCCTGTTGCGTAAATCTCGCTACGCAGAATCTTCATCTTTTCAGGTACAAACGCTTTTATTGCTACATTTGTATAACATACACAGCGCAACGCTATCGACCATAAAGGTGGCATATGGTGTGATCGGGGTTCAATAAATTGCGAAACAAGGTATACTCCAGCAGTTTCCTAAGATGTTTATTGTACTAAACGCTCCCGTAAGAGGACGCTACTGCGCACCTATGACACAATTCGCTTCTCCTGTTCTGCACTCGTTGCTGGATACAGATGCTTATAAGTTGCATATGCAGCAAGCCGTGTTTCATCACTACTATGATGTGCATGTCGCGGCGGAATTTCGTTGCCGTGGTGACGATCTGCTGGGTATTTATGCCGATGCTATTCGTGAACAGGTTCAGGCGATGGAAAACTTGTGCCTGCGGGATGATGAATATCAGTGGCTCTCTGCCCTGCCTTTCTTTAAAGCCGACTATCTCGACTGGCTGCGTGAATTCCGCTTTAATCCGGAACAGGTCACTGTTAGCAACGATAACGGTAAGCTGGATATTCGTTTAAGCGGTCCGTGGCGTGAAGTCATCCTATGGGAAGTCCCGTTGCTGGCGGTGATTAGTGAACTGGTACATCGCTATCGCTCACCGCAGGCCGACGTTGCGCAAGCCCTCGACACTCTGGAAAGCAGATTAGTCAACTTCTCGGCGTTAACCGCCGACCTTGATATGTCGCGCTTCCATCTGATGGATTTCGGCACTCGCCGCCGTTTTTCTCGCGAAGTACAAGAAACCATCGTTAAACGTCTGCAACAGGAAAAGTGGTTCGTTGGCACCAGTAATTACGATCTGGCGCGTCGCCTTTCCCTTACGCCGATGGGAACCCAGGCACACGAATGGTTCCAGGCACATCAGCAAATCAGCCCGGACCTTGCCAACAGCCAGCGAGCTGCACTTGCTGCTTGGCTGGAAGAGTATCCCGATCAACTGGGGATTGCGTTAACCGACTGTATTACGATGGATGCATTCTTACGTGATTTCGGTGTGGAGTTTGCCAGCCGCTATCAGGGCTTGCGTCATGACTCTGGCGACCCGGTAGAATGGGGCGAAAAAGCGATTGCACATTATGAGAAACTGGGGATTGATCCGCAAAGCAAAATACTGGTTTTCTCCGACAATCTGGATTTACCTAAAGCGGTTGAGCTTTATCGCCACTTCTCTTCTCGCGTGCAATTAAGTTTTGGCATTGGCACACGCCTGACTTGTGATATTCCTCAGGTAAAACCCTTGAATATCGTGATTAAACTGGTGGAGTGTAACGGTAAACCGGTGGCGAAACTTTCTGACAGCCCTGGCAAAACTATCTGCCATGACAAAGCGTTTGTCCGCGCGCTGCGTAAAGCATTCGACCTTCCGCACATTAAAAAAGCCAGTTAATATCATCAGGGAGCCATAACGGCTCCCTTTTTTGCCTTTTATTCCGAAATCTTTTGTCCCATCTGCGAATTCTGCTTGTCTGATTGCAGATGCCAGGTAACATAGGTATCCCCCCATTGACGGGTGGACAAGTGTTTATTTTTTCCGACTATTAACAGAGAGAATATTATGAGCGTTGTGCCTGTAGCCGACGTACTCCAGGGCCGCATAGCCGTTGACAGCGAAGTCACCGTGCGCGGATGGGTACGTACCCGCCGAGATTCAAAAGCTGGCATCTCCTTCCTCGCCGTTTATGACGGTTCCTGCTTTGATCCTGTACAGGCTGTCATCAATAATTCTCTGCCCAATTACAATGAAGACGTACTGCGTCTGACCACCGGTTGCTCGGTCATTGTGACGGGTAAAGTCGTGGCATCGCCGGGCCAGGGGCAACAATTTGAAATTCAGGCCAGCAACGTTGAAGTTGCCGGTTGGGTTGAAGATCCAGACACTTACCCGATGGCCGCAAAACGCCACAGCATCGAATATCTGCGTGAAGTCGCTCACCTGCGTCCGCGTACCAACCTGATTGGCGCAGTAGCACGCGTTCGCCACACGCTGGCACAGGCACTGCATCGCTTCTTTAACGAGCAGGGCTTCTTCTGGGTTTCTACGCCGCTGATTACCGCGTCCGATACCGAAGGCGCTGGCGAAATGTTCCGCGTTTCAACGCTGGATCTGGAAAACCTGCCGCGTAACGATCAGGGCAAAGTGGATTTCGACAAAGACTTCTTCGGTAAAGAGTCTTTCCTGACCGTATCTGGCCAGTTGAACGGCGAAACTTATGCCTGTGCGCTGTCGAAAATTTATACCTTCGGCCCGACATTCCGTGCTGAAAACTCCAACACCAGTCGTCACCTGGCGGAATTCTGGATGCTGGAGCCAGAAGTCGCGTTTGCTAATCTGAACGATATCGCCGGTCTGGCTGAAGCCATGCTGAAATATGTCTTCAAAGCAGTTCTCGAAGAACGTGCTGACGACATGAAATTCTTCGCTGAACGCGTGGACAAAGATGCTGTAAGCCGCCTGGAACGTTTCATTGAAGCAGACTTCGCCCAGGTTGATTACACCGAAGCAGTCACCATCCTTGAAAACTGCGGTAAGAAATTTGAAAACCCGGTTTACTGGGGCGTCGATCTCTCTTCTGAGCACGAGCGTTATCTGGCGGAAGAACACTTTAAAGCACCGGTAGTGGTTAAAAACTATCCGAAAGACATTAAAGCGTTCTATATGCGCCTTAACGAAGACGGTAAAACCGTTGCCGCAATGGACGTTCTGGCGCCGGGTATCGGTGAGATCATTGGTGGTTCGCAGCGTGAAGAGCGTCTGGACGTGCTGGACGAGCGCATGCTGGAGATGGGCCTGAACAAAGAAGATTACTGGTGGTATCGCGATCTGCGTCGCTACGGTACTGTTCCACATTCCGGTTTCGGTCTTGGCTTTGAACGCCTGATTGCCTACGTGACCGGCGTACAGAACGTGCGTGACGTGATTCCTTTCCCACGTACTCCGCGTAACGCCAGCTTCTAATTCACTTCCTGAAAGAGCCAGCGCACGCTGGCTCTTTTTTATCCCCTTCTGTCAAGTTATCTGTTTGTTAAGTCAATCAATCTATTTGCAACCCCTCAAGGCCCCTCTTCCTGTTACGGAATATTTCTCTGAAATATTTGCGAACAAAAAATTAACCCACAGTCTTATTGCGGATTAGCAATTTCTTAGCTGATAGCACAATTTTTATACTTGTTTTTGGCTTTCTGGACGCCTGAAAGCGTGATTCAGTGAGACTGCGGGGAAAAATGATCAGAAAGAAAATTTTCGTTTAGTTAATTTAAACATAAGAAAATCATATAAATAGGTCAAATTCACTGCAAATATCATTAAAGTCCAATGGAAATATGACGGCGTTCACAAAGTTCCTTAAATTTTACCATTGGTTACATATTTTTGCTTTTTGTAACTATATCTTTATCTTTGTAGCACTTTCACGGTAGCGAAACGTTAGTTTGAATGGAAAGATGCCTGCAGATACATAAAACACCAAACTCTCATCAATAGTTCCGTAAAGATTCATTGACAGAACTTATTGGCGGCAGTGGCAGGTGTTATAAAAAAAACCATGAGGGTAATAAATAATGATGAAGCGCAATATTCTGGCAGTGATTGTCCCTGCTCTGTTAGTAGCAGGTACTGCAAACGCTGCAGAAATCTATAACAAAGATGGCAACAAAGTAGATCTGTACGGTAAAGCTGTCGGTCTGCATTATTTTTCCAAGGATAACGGTGAAAACAGTTACGGTGGCAATGGTGACATGACCTATGCCCGCCTTGGTTTTAAAGGGGAAACTCAAATCAATTCCGATCTGACCGGTTACGGTCAGTGGGAATACAACTTCCAGGGTAACAACTCTGAAGGTGCTGACGCTCAAACTGGCAACAAAACCCGTCTGGCATTCGCTGGTCTGAAATACGCTGACGTAGGTTCTTTCGATTACGGTCGTAATTACGGTGTTGTTTATGACGCACTGGGCTACACCGATATGCTGCCAGAGTTCGGTGGCGATACTGCATACAGCGATGACTTCTTCGTTGGTCGTGTAGGCGGCGTTGCTACCTACCGTAACTCCAACTTCTTTGGTCTGGTTGATGGCCTGAACTTCGCTGTTCAGTACCTGGGTAAAAACGAGCGTGATACTGCACGACGTTCTAACGGCGACGGTGTTGGCGGTTCCATCAGCTACGAATTCGAAGGCTTTGGTATCGTTGGTGCTTATGGTGCAGCTGACCGCACCGACCTGCAAGAAGCTCAGCCTCTCGGCCAGGGTAAAAAAGCTGAACAGTGGGCAACTGGTCTGAAGTATGATGCAAATAACATCTACCTGGCTGCAAACTACGGTGAAACCCGTAACGCCACCCCGATCACTGGTGGCTTTGCCAACAAAACGCAAGACGTTCTGTTAGTTGCGCAATACCAGTTTGACTTTGGTCTGCGTCCGTCCATCGCTTACACCAAATCTAAAGCGAAAGACGTAGAAGGCATCGGTGATGTTGATCTGGTGAACTACGTTGAAGTGGGCGCAACCTACTACTTCAACAAAAACATGTCCACCTATGTTGACTACATCATCAACCAGATCGATTCTGACAACAAACTGGGCGTAGGTTCTGATGATACCGTTGCTGTAGGTATCGTTTACCAGTTCTAATAGCAGACCTCTTTGTTAAATGCCGAAAAAACAGGACTTTGGTCCTGTTTTTTTATGCCTTCCAGAGCAATCTCACGTCTTGAAAAAACAGCCTGCGTTTTCATCAGTAATAGTTGGAATTTTGTAAATCTCCCGTTACCCTGATAGCGGACTTCCCTTCTGTAACCATAATGGAACCTCGTCATGTTTGAGAACATTACCGCCGCTCCTGCCGACCCGATTCTGGGCCTGGCCGATCTGTTTCGTGCCGATGAACGTCCCGGCAAAATTAACCTCGGGATTGGTGTCTATAAAGATGAGACGGGCAAAACCCCGGTATTGACCAGCGTTAAAAAGGCTGAACAGTATCTGCTCGAAAATGAAACCACCAAAAACTACCTCGGCATTGACGGTATTCCTGAATTTGGTCGTTGTACTCAGGAACTGCTGTTTGGTAAAGGTAGCGCCTTAATCAATGACAAACGCGCACGTACAGCCCAGACCCCAGGTGGTACCGGTGCATTACGTGTAGCCGCCGATTTCCTGGCAAAAAATACCAGCGTTAAGCGCGTGTGGGTGAGCAACCCAAGCTGGCCAAACCATAAGAGCGTATTTAACTCTGCGGGTCTGGAAGTTCGTGAATACGCTTATTACGATGCGGAAAATCACACTCTGGACTTCGACGCTTTAGTTAACAGTCTGAACGAAGCTCAGGCTGGTGACGTTGTCCTGTTCCACGGCTGCTGCCATAACCCTACCGGCATCGATCCTACACTGGAGCAATGGCAAACACTGGCGCAGCTTTCTGTTGAGAAAGGCTGGCTGCCGCTATTTGACTTCGCTTACCAGGGTTTCGCCCGTGGTCTGGAAGAGGATGCTGAAGGTCTGCGCGCTTTCGCGGCTCTGCATAAAGAGCTGATCGTCGCCAGTTCCTACTCTAAGAACTTTGGCCTGTACAACGAGCGTGTTGGCGCTTGTACTCTGGTTGCCGCAGACAGTGAAACTGTCGATCGTGCATTCAGCCAGATGAAAGCAGTAATTCGTGCAAACTATTCTAACCCACCGGCTCACGGGGCTTCGGTTGTTGCTACGATCCTGAGCAACGAGGCTTTGCGTGCGATCTGGGAACAAGAGCTGACCGATATGCGCCAGCGCATTCAGCGTATGCGTCAGTTATTTGTTAATACACTGCAGGAGAAAGGCGCAAACCGCGACTTTAGCTTTATCATCAAACAGAATGGTATGTTCTCTTTCAGTGGCCTGACAAAAGAACAGGTACTGCGTCTGCGTGAAGAGTTTGGCGTGTACGCTGTTGCTTCTGGTCGCGTAAACGTGGCCGGAATGACGCCAGATAACATGGCGCCGCTGTGCGAAGCGATTGTGGCTGTGCTGTAAGCGTTAAAACCAATGAAGCCCGCTGAAAGCGGGCTGAGACTGATGACAAACGCAACATTGCCTGATGCGCTACGCTTATCTGGCCTACGCGTCCCCTGCAATATTTTGAATTTGCACGATTTTGTAAGCTGGATAAGGCGCTCGCGCCGCATCCGGCATAAACAAAGCGCACTTTGTCAGAAATCCAGGCCCGCATTAAAAGCGGGCTTTTTTATGCGCTTTTACCAGACGGGCATTTCGTCTTGCAGGAAGGGGTTATGCAGGCGCTCATAACCAAGAGTGGATAATGGTCCGTGACCCGGAATAAATGTCACGTCATCCCCCAATGGCAGCAATTTATCTTTGATTGAAGAAATCAGTTGATTGTGATCGCCTCGTGGGAAGTCACTGCGCCCTACTCCGCCTTTGAAAAGGACGTCGCCAGAAATCAACAGTTTTGCCTGATTATCAAAGAAAACCACATGGCCTGGCGTATGCCCTGGGCAATGTAACACCTGTAAAGTCACATTCCCTATGCTGATAGTGTCGCCTTCATTCAGCCAGCGATCTGGTGTTAATGGCTGACACTCTTCCAGGCCAAACATGCGACTCTGCGCAGGCAAGCCTTGCAGCCAGAACTCATCTTCTTTTTCCGGGCCAAGCACTGGCACACCGTAGTGTTGTGCCAGTTCCGCCGCTGCGCCAACGTGGTCCAGATGACCATGCGTCAGCAGGATCTGCATTAGCGTCAGGCCGCTGGCGTCAACTTCCTGTTTGATTTTTTCCGCATCGCCGCCAGGATCGACCAGTGCGGCCAGGCGAGTTTGCTCACACCAGATCAATGAACAGTTCTGGGAAAATGCGGTGACCGGAATAATACGATAGTTCATACTGCCCCTGTTTCGTTAAGCGATTGTTACCAGTGCCGCGCTGGCCCGGTATCAATATGCACAAAGTTACTGCGTGGGTAATATCCTACACCACCTGCGCGCATAGATAACGCTGCTTTGCGTATATTGCTTAACGCAATACCTTCAATATGGAAGTCCATCGCCTGCCCTTTAGTGTGATAGCTTTTCTTTGCTACTCCACGGCTGTGGGCGCGTAATTCATTATTGGTGTCAATCGAACGGTAGCCAGAAATGAGCTGTACTGGCTTGCGAGTGCCTAACAACCCTTGCAGGCGATATAACTGGTCGAATAATCCTGGGTCGATGGACCTTATTTTGTTCGCGCGGAAATCGCGGAAAAAATGGTTTAGTTTTGCCAATTCTTCCTGAATATAGCCTCTGCCATCGAAAAACTCCGCCTTAATTGACTCTCCGGTATGGAGATTGTTAAGTGTCAAAATGCGCGGACGTGGGGTAGAGAGTGTCGCAAATGAAGGCGTCGGCAGGATGGCGGCACCAAGTGCAACACCACCAAGCGCCAGTAGTTTGCGGCGATTAGCGTCGAATTTGTCCATGATAATCAAGTCTACAGGTCAATGTTATCGTTTATATGCACTTCTGGCGCACAAGAGGCACCTTAACCGCCCATAAAGCTGACGTCAAGATGACTCCCCCCCAGCAGCGACGGGGGCTACAGAGAATAGCCCCCGAAAATGCTAATTATTACGACAACAGATTTTCCCGAACTACTTCATTTACCTGATTAATTGTTCCGCTTTTGAGACAATTTGCGAGCTGGATCGTGCAGGCAGATCATAATTGTAAATATCTGTACGATATTGGGTTCGACCATCTGCACCAACAAAAGCGGTCAGATAGTAAAGATTAACCGGTATCGATTGACGAATATTAACGTAACGGGTATCACCCCGCTTCAGAGCATCGGAGATACGCTTGTCATTCCAGCCAGCATCCTGCAGCAGCATATTTGCCAGATCCGACGCCTTATTCACCCGCACACAGCCAGAACTCAACGCGCGCGTTTCACGTTTGAAAAGATTGTGATTCGGCGTGTCATGCAAATAGATAGCGTCTGAACTCGGCATATTAAATTTATACCGTCCTAGCGAATTTCGCGGGCCAGGAGCTTGCTGGAAGCGGAACGGCAAATTCGATGCGGTTATCGTCGACCAGTCAATCTGCCACGGGTCAAGCGCATCTTTGCTGTTCCAGCCGCGCATAACCGTATAGCCATGGCTTTCAAGATAACCGGGATCGTTACGCACCTTTGGCAGAATATCTTTGCGTGCCAGCGTCGGTGGTACGTTCCACGGCGGGTTTACCACCACATTGTTTAAGGCACTGCTCATCATCGGCGTTTTGCGATCGGGACGACCGACAATGACCCTTGAATCCAGCACTTGATTGCCGTTCTGATAATAGACCAGCGAATAGGCCGGAATGTTAACCATGATGCCAGTAGAAAGCTCGGATGGCAGCAAGCGCAATCGCTGGATATTGAGCGCCAGCACGCCCGCTCGCTGTGCAGGCGTGACGTTTAACCAGTCTCGCGTTGCCGGGCCAATAGAGCCATCTGCTCCTAAGCCTTGCCATGCCTGAAAACGTTTCACGGCTTCCACCAGCTCATTATCATAGGCAGCTCGGACGGCTGGCGCAGGTTTACTGCGAGCTGTAGTTTGCTTACCCATCGGCTTAGTTTCGGCTGTTTCGATTGCAGCGGCAGACGGACTAACTACCGCGCCTGTCGATGTTTCATCGCCCGGCAGTGCTATTTTCGGCCCACCTTCGAGCATACCTGTACGCTGCAAAATCTCGCGCAGCGCCGGGACGTCGTTACTCCATTGACCAGGGCGTAGCGTTGCTTTACCGGTCAGTTGCGGCCACGGTTTGGAATCACTCAATAAGTTCAGCAAAGATTCATGCATTGCTGAATATTGCGGATGCTGTGGTGCCAACCCTGTGACAAACGTGGTCAGTTGACCGTTATCCAGCGCCACCTGCCAATGGTTAATGACCGAGAGCGGCGGTGTTGAGAGCGCATAAGGTTTACTGCTGTACAGCCAGCGGGTACCTTTGACCGGAATGTTTGCGACGAAATGGAGATACCCCATCATTGCATCCGATAGCACCACATCACGTGCCATACCGTTAACGCCAGGGTTAGTCAGTAACTCCACCCATTTGTTAAACTGCGGTTGAAAACCGGCAATCGCCACTTCCGCCAACTGCTGCTGGAAAGCTTTAACTGCATCACGATTTTCCCACATCGGCTGCATATCGCGTGCTGCATACAAGAGTTGAAGCTGGTTAAGATAAACCGGCTTATAACCTGCAGGAAATTGTGATTCAATTTGCGTGCGGGCCTTTTCTGCCGCACCTTCAGGTAGCGGTTGGATCCCCGCCATTATTGCCGTGGCTTGCGCCTGCGGCAGTACATCTCCCTGTTCACTTACAGCCACCGGGCTGTCACCAGGGATAACCTCAGGCTCATCAGCCTGCACACTGAACAGTGGAGCGAATGTTACGGCCAGGCACAAACTGATTGCCGAAAGCCGACGACCACACATCATGTTAAGCAACATCCCTTGCCCCCTGTTTTTATCATACTCTGAATAGCCAGGCTGTTTTATCTTAACTGCCTTTACAACGCCAATACTCATGAAAGTATGACGAGCAAGCCTGTTACTTATCAAGCTTACCTTCAGTATATAAACGTCGGTACGTTTTTACACAACCTAATGTAAAGAAGTTTAAAGAAAAGCGCGCCATAATGCGGCATTTTTTTAGTGCAGAAACGGAGTTTTTCAAAAAAAAAGGCGGCATCGCTGCCGCCTTGAACTTAACTTGCCTGAGAAGGCGCTTCATCCGTTCCTGGAAGCGTTTCAGGGAGTTGCGGCGCAAATCCTCGCAGGCCGACTACGTGAACGTGTTCGGTATTCTGGAAGACTTTACGCACCAGTTTATAGGTGGTGCCTTTCTCCGGGCTGATATTTTCAGGTGCCGCGATGATGAGCTGCATTTGCAAACGCTCACACAATTCAAACAGCGTGGCGATGGAACGGGCATCCAGTCGCGCAGCTTCATCGAGGAATAGCAGACGGCAAGGAGAGATATCTTTACCGCGCAGGCGGCGAGATTCATCTTCCCAGCTCTGTACCACCATCACCAGAATCGACATACCCGTACCGATAGCCTCACCGGTCGACAGTGCGCCAGACTCCGCGCGCAACCAGCCATCGGAACCACGGTTAACCTCAACTTCCATCTCCAGGTAGTTACGGTAATCCAGAAGTTCTTCACCAATGGTTTGCGGCGTGCGCTGACCCATATCAATTTGTGGATTAAGTCGCTGATACAGTTTTGCCAGAGCTTCCGAGAAGGTTAGACGGTTGCTCTTGAACAGATCCTGATGTTGCTCATGCTGTTCTGAAAGCACGTCAAGCAGCATGGCGTGGGTTTCACGCACGTTCACGTTCAGACGCACACTGTTCACCTGACCGAACGATACGCTCTGCAAGCCCTGGTTGAGCATGCGGATACGGTTCTGTTCGCGCTGAATGGTTTTGCGAATGATGTTCGCCACACTGCGGGAGCTGATCGCCAGTTTCTGTTCGCGAGAAGTTAACTCTTCGGTCAGACGGCTAAGTTCGATTTCCATCTGCTCGATAGCTTCCACCGGATCATCGGTACGAATAATATCCTGGCGAATACGTTCGCGCAGATGCTGATAAACCGCCACGAAGAACTGGATTTTGCGCTCAGGTCGTTTTGGATCTTCCGACATGCGCAGCACGTCGCGCAGATGTTCGTTATCCGCCACCGCCAGACGCAGCGCACCTAACGCCTTATCCGACATGGAACGCAAATCATCGGCTGAGAGATAAGCCAACTCACGACGGTGTAAGCGGCGTTCAACGCCATTATCTTTCACCATGCGCATTACCGCACACCAGCCCGCTTTGGCGGTCACTACCTGCTCGCGCATCTCAAAGTAATCACGTTCCAGCTTGCGCAGTTTGCGGGTCAGGTTGTCCATCTCCGCTTCGCAGAAGGTCAGCGCTTTTTCCAGTTGATTGCGGCGTGAACGGTTATTGCTCAGTTGCGCGTGCAGCTCGTCACGGCGAATACGCGCCCGCTCTTCTGCCCCGCTATCGGCACGCACGCCGATATCCTGTAGTTCTCGTTGTAGATCGTTAAGCAGCTCTTTTTTGGTGTCGTAAGAACTTTTCAGCGAAGCCAGTACCTGGTTGTACTGACTCAACTGCGCAGCGTGGCCGCGCAACGCTTCACGAGCACGAGTACGTTCCGCTTCCGCCTGCTCCAGACGTTCGCGCAGTTTTTCGTTGAGATCGCTGTTCCCACTCAGCATTTCTGCCGAGTCAGAGTAGCTAAAGTGCGCACGACGCTGTACCACTTCAGTCAGAGCAAATGCCTGTTGACGGGCATCGCGCTGCATCTGCTGAGAATACGCGTAATCTTCTTTTAACTGTTCGAACTGTTCCGGGTCGCTCTGCAACACAGAAACGATCGGCTCCAGTTTCGCCAGTTGATTGCCAAACTGCTGAACAAAACGCGCGGCTTCCTGAGCTTCATCAAGACGTTCGCGGATTTCATCGACACGATCCGCCAGTGAGTCATCCGCTAACAGGTTGAGACGCGGCAGGATACGGTTCAGTGCCGCAACGCCCTCTTTCGCCTGCTCAAACTGAATTCGCTGCTGCTGGTTATCATTTTCATGATTACTCAACGCCCGCTCCAGTTCGACACGACGGCTGTTCAGTTGGCGAATTTCGGCTTCTGGATCGGACTCAAACGCCACTGCCAGATGGCTGCCAATAAAGCGGCTGAATGCCTGATGCAGTCGCTGGGTTTTCTGAACATCAAAGGAGAGCGTAGCAAAGCGTTCAGAGAGCAATTCGCGCTCGGCGTGCAAGCTTTCGATCCGGCTTTCACGCGCCGCGCGACCAAACAGCGGCACTTCCGGGAAGCGCGAGTAACGCCACTGACGCTCGGCGGTTTTCACCACCACCGCTTTTTCCAGCTCATCGACGTTGAACACGCTATCATCGAACGACTGCGGATCTCCCTCGATCAAGTAGAGATCTTCCGGACAATCGGTTAAGCCTTCCAGCTGTTCGGCCACCTGAGACAGATCCGGCACCACAATGGCGTGGCGAGACGGGCCATACAGCGCCGAGAAGTACGGCGCATCTTCCAGGCTAACGTCGTCATAAATTTCTGACAGCAGCACGCCGCCAAAACGCTCGGCCAGCGCATTCAGACGCTGGTCTTCGGAGCCGCCTGGCTGGCTTAAACGTTCGATCTCTTCATCGACAGCGTTTTTGCGCGCGCCCACTTCATCACGTTCAACAATCGCTTCGCGCTCACGCTCCAGCAGTTGTTGCAGATATTCGGTGACATCCTGGCTGCAGGTGAACTCTTCACCGCACTGCTCGCTCAACTGATTGAGGCTGTTTTGCGCTGCCAGCCAAACCGGCGCACGCTGCATCAGGCTCTGAATGCGAGACTGCAGCTGTTCCTGCTCCTGACGCAGCGCCATACGCTCTTCACGGGCGTTGGAAACGCTGTCAGAAAGAGAGGCAATACGCGCTTCCAGTTCCTGATGCAGGGCTTCCAGTTCGTCGATATCAAAATTCTTGCCCTGACGTTTGCAGAAATCTGCCAGCAGACGCTCAGCTTCTTGCTGCTCGCGCAGACGCTGTTCCAGTTCGCTTAAGCGCATCCGCAGTGGCTGAACCTGCTCTGCCAGGTGACGCTGATCGACCCCTTCGCGCAGCAGTTCGCGGGCGACATCCCACGCCTCGTTACGCGCCAGCGGGCCGTTGATTGCGACCACCAGTTGATAAGCCTGCTCAAACTGGCTGTGCGCGGTTTGCGCCATGCTCATTTTCTGCTCAAGAGAGAGCATTTTTTCGGTCGCTTCCAGCTCTTTCGCCTGGAAGGTTTCCAGCCATTCGGCGGCGCTGTCGGCGGTTAAGTCCGGCAGATGGCACAGTTCTTTGGCGCGATTAAGCGCAGCAATCGCCTGGTTGTACTGGATCGCACGCGTTTGCTGGACGTCCAGCGCCTGCTGGTAGTCAGCAAGCTGACTTTTCAGCTCGTCCACTTCCAGTTCGGCGGCTTCCGCGCGCGCTTCGTTATCTTCCTGGCGCTCGATGGCTTCTGCCACCACTTCATTTTGCTCTTCGAGACGGATCTGCAGTTCATCGAGGTCCGCTTCGTAGCGTTCGATTTTCTCCTGCTGACGCAAAGCGGTTTGCACCAGGTTCAGATGATCGCTGGCCGCCTGATAATCCGCTTCCAGATCGCCTTCGGCACCGTTGTGCTCTGCCAGTTCACGCGCCATATCGACGTGTTTGTACTGCTCCGCCGCCAGTTGCTGACGCGAAGTGTGTAGCTCGCGACGAAATTCCAGCGCTTTGTCGAGATGGACACGGCGCTCGTTGGCGTGGCGCATGTAGTCCGCCGCCACGTAGTTGGTGGCTTCGCTGATCAGATGCTTAAACAGGTCACGGTCCGACTGGGTGACACGAATCGCTTCCAGCGTCATGCGGTTTTCGCGCAGCGCCGCTTCCATGTCCTGGAACGCTTTACGCACGCCGCTGTTTTCCGGCAACAGGTAGTCGCGCAGAGAACGGGTAATGGCGCTGGAGATCCCGCCATACAGCGAGGCTTCGATCAGACGATAGAATTTACTACGATCAGACGCTGAGCGCAGACGACGCGCGATGATGCCCAGATCGAACATCAGCGAGTGGTAATCGGTAATGGAGTTGAACTGTTTAAACTGCACGCCTTCCATCGCCTCGAGCTTGTCTTTCAGCTCGTTAAGCGGCAGCACGCGCGCCTGACGTTCGTTCAGGGATTCGGTCACCAGCTGTGTCGGCTGCACCGACATCGGCAGTCCCTGAATGGCAAACGGCTTGATATCAACTTTACGATCGCGTCCGGCAACCTGTTGCAGACGCACACCGACCACCACGCGCTGGTGGCGCGAGTTAATGGTGTCGAGCATCGAATAACAGACACCCGCTTTCAGCTTACCGTGCAGACCTTTATCGCGCGAACCACTGGTAGCCCCGGCTTCCGTGGTGTTACGGAAATGCAGCAGGGTCAGGTCGGGAATGAGCGCCGTAACAAACGCCGCCATAGTAGTGGATTTGCCCGCCCCGTTACCGCCGGAAAGCGTCGTAACCAGCTCATCCAGGTCAAAAGTTCGGGCAAAAAAGCCGTTCCAGTTAATCAGCGTCAGTGAGCGAAATTTACCGCGTTCAATCATTATTCTTCCTCTCCGCTATCTGGCTGACTCTCTTCGGTTTCGTCATTGAGTTGCAGGTGATTTTCCAGCGACATTGCTTCACCATCGCGAATCAGACGACGTTGTGCTTCACGCGGATCGTCGCCCGCACGCACATCGGCACCAAAGCGGAACACCGATTCGGTAATGCGGAACTTGCTGCTGTCGTGGCCCATAAACCACACCATGCCTAAGCGACGCAGACGGTTGAGCGAAGAGCGTACTTTTTCCTGCAATTTCTGGCGGTCAACGTCTGAACCAGTAGAACGATTGTTCACCAGTTTCAGCAATTTTGCTTCATCGGCCAGGGTGAGCAGTTCGTCATACAGTTCCTGCTGGGTAAAGATCCCCTCGTTCGCCAGCCGTTCCGGGCTGAGATAGAGATAACAGAGGATTTTCCCGACCATCATGTCCAGTTCCGACAATACGGAACGTGGGATGATGGTGGTGGAACGTGGACGTAAATAGAAGAAACCTTCCGGCGCGCGGATTAGCTCCACGTTATAACGCGCGTAAAATTCTTCCAGATATTCCTGAAAATCCATCAGGAAAGCATGATTATCCAGTTCGTCGAGGCCAATATGGCGGCCTGAACGTAAGGCGCTATCCAGCGCCGGAAATAACGGATTCGCCAGCGCCTGCGCCAGCTTAACCGGCATCACTTGTTCAATATTTGTCGATGACATGCGCCTGTACCTTGGCTCCGTAATCATTAATCGGCTGCCATTTCGCTGGCAGTCCGGTGAAGTCTGCTTGCGCTACGCCGAGGCGTACCGCCTGATCAATAACAATACGCGCGACGTCAAAGTGACGCGCACGCGGATACTGCGCCAGATATTCGCGTACCACCAGACCAAGATCCAGCGGTACTTGTCTGGTTTTATAGACGGCGAGCTGCTCTTCGATAATCGCTGCGAGTTGTTCGCGGATCTCGTTAAACTCTTCGTACTCTAAATCTGGCGGAAGTTCCCCGGTCACTTCTTCATCGCGCAGTGCCATCTCTTCGTCACGCATATCCAGCAGACGATCGGCATTGGCGTAAGTCAGCGCCCACGGCTCATCAAAATAGGTTTGTACCGACTGGCGTAAACGCTGGGCAAAGACGCGGTTTTTATCCATATCGATAGCGGTACGAATAAATTTGTGTACGTGGCGATCGTAGCCAATCCACAAGTCGATGGATTGCTGGCCCCAACTGATAATACGGTCGAGTTTGCTCTGCAGATCGAACACCAGACGATCGACAAAATGCAGATCGTCATGGGTCATAGTGGCATCCTGAATGCGCAACAGGTTGGCCTGCAACTTGTCGCCTGCTGCTTCCAGCGTATCCTGCAATTCACGCAGCGTTCCGGAAGTTTCCGAAAGCAACAATTCGCAGCTTGAGATCGCCGCCCGCCAGTCTTTGTTCAACAACTGCGCGATGTCGTCTTTCACCTGCTGCTGCTGTTCGTCCATCAGACGTTGCGTCAGGTCGATGCTGTCGAAAATTTCCGCTACCGAATATTTCAGCGGCGCATAGACGTTGCGGTGCCAGTGAAATTCATCACCGCCCTCTTCGGCGGCATCGGCTGCACGTTTTAACTCACCCGCCACAATCGACAACTGCATAGAAAGGCGCAACGTAGAAAACTCGCGCTGACGGATGTAGTAGTCAGTAATGCCGATGCCGAGCGGCGTCAGGCGATAAATAGCATTCCCTTCCGCCTGCTCGCTGGTAAAGCGGTTCAGCAGACGTTGACGCACCATATCGTTGATCGCGTTGTTGGCGCGCACGCCGATGGTTTCGCTGGTTTGCTCAAACGCATCACTCACATGGCGGAACGCATCCACCAGCTCGCCCTCACTCATCTCACCATCAAGACGCTCGCCATTCAGCGTGGCAACAGCCAGCAGAAAAGAGAGTCGGTCTACCGGCAGCGAGATGGAGAAGTCATTTTTTCTGGCCCAGGCAACCAGTTCGGGGACTGTCTGGGATAATTCACTCATACTTTATCCTTGCTCTGCGGTTTGTGCGCGGTGACATGAATATAACGCCCCAGGTTAATATACGGTTCCTGACGGCAATAACGCGTTTCTAATTCAAGTAATGCTTCATAGCTGTCGCGCTGTTGGTGCTTTTCACGCAGATAATCATGAAACACGCGAACGCCTGTCTTACCCATAATTTGCCAACCAGCTTCTTCCAGCCACAGATAAACCTGCGCCGGGTCGCGTGGATAATCTGGCGAAAGCGTCCGTTTTTTCTTTTTCGGCATTCCCGCCTGCACGTAATCAAAATTCCCGGCGACCATGTTATGCATCAGCAAGCCGTGCGCATTGTAGAACATTAATGACAACACGCCGCCTGGACGCAACACGGACCATAGGGTCTGCAATACGCTGCGGGGATCGGCCACCCACTCCAGTACCGCATGGAACAATATCAGATCAACGGGCGTTTCCAAATGTGAAGCAACATCCTGAGCGGCGCAATGTATAAATTGCATGTTGTCGCTCACACCTTTTGCTTCTGCCGCCTGTTTTGCGCGGTCGATCATCTGCGCAGAGAGATCGCATAAAATGACCTGATGCCCGCGCTCGGCCATTTTGATTGCGGTCTGCCCTTCACCGCCACCGGCATCCAGCACACGCAGTTTTTGCGCGCCCATTTCCGCCAGCACGCGATCGAGATCTTGCCACAGAATAGCCTGTCGAAGCTGCCCTTTGGTGGTGCCGTAAATGTTACGGGAAAACTTTTCCGCAATATCATCAAAATTGCGATCCTGCATTGCTTTCTCCACCGGTTGGCTAAGACGTTTTCTGATAAAGACGCTATTTTGTCACAGCCACGGCGAGAATGAACCCGTCTGGTGTAATATCGCTGGCGATCCCTTGCTATATGGTCAAAAAAGGAACCAGAAAGGATGCTTTTTACACTGAAAAAAGTGATTGGCGGCATGCTGCTGCCACTTCCGCTGATGTTGTTGATTATTGGTGCTGGCCTGGCGCTGCTGTGGTTTAGCCGTTTTCAAAAAACCGGGAAGATTTTTATTAGCATTGGGTGGCTGGCGCTCTTGTTATTGAGTTTGCAACCGGTAGCCGACCGCCTGCTGCGTCCCATCGAAAGCACCTATCCGACATGGAATAATTCGCAAAAAGTGGACTATATCGTGGTGCTCGGAGGTGGTTATACCTGGAACCCGCAGTGGGCACCGAGCTCTAATTTAATCAATAACAGTTTGCCGCGCCTGAATGAAGGTATTCGCTTATGGCGCGAAAATCCGGGATCAAAGCTGATCTTCACGGGAGGCGTAGCAAAAACCAATACGGTGAGTACAGCGGAAGTAGGTGCCAGAGTGGCGCAATCGCTGGGTGTCCCACGCGAGCAAATTATCACCCTGGATTTACCAAAAGATACCGAAGAAGAAGCTGCCGCAGTGAAACAGGCGATTGGCGATGCCCCTTTCCTGCTGGTGACATCTGCGTCTCATTTGCCACGCGCGATGATCTTTTTTCAGCAGGAAGGGCTAAATCCGCTGCCAGCCCCGGCGAACCAGTTGGCAATCGACTCGCCGCTTAATCCGTGGGAACGGGCAATCCCCTCTCCGGTCTGGTTAATGCATAGCGACCGCGTTGGCTATGAAACGCTTGGCCGCATCTGGCAGTGGCTAAAAGGTACGTCAGGCGAGCCACGGCAGGAGTGATTTAGTCGCCAGATCAAAGTTGCTACGGTTAAACCGCCCGGTATTGACCAGTTGCGCAACTTCATCCCATAACACATACAGCCAACGCCGCCAGATGAAAGACTCCGCCACTGGCGCGCGTTGCAGGTAACTCCAGAGCAAATCTTCCGCCAGGGTGTTATCCATCAACCGGAATAATTCATACTCACGCGGTGCCCAGAGCATTAACCCCGGTCCGACCATCGCCAGGAGCTGATCGCTACGGGAATCTTTCAGCATGCTACGCAAACAGAAATTGCCGTGAATCAGCACACAATTATCGTTAAAACCTTCAAACAACACCGGCAGACATTCACGAGTGCGAAACAGAATCCGCTTATCCTGCATGGTTAAACCTGTGTTATTGAACTGATTGAGCGTCGCCCACAGCATTTCAACGTGCTGACGATACCAGGAAGGCCAGAAATTTTCCTGAGTATTGTCAACCGCGCCAACACATCCGCGGCTGTCCTGACGGTGCCAGGCCAGCAACGCTTCAACAATTTGATCTTTCAGATGTTCCCAGCGCTCTGGCGTTCTTGCGGGGGCTTCCACAGAAACACCGCGCATCCGCTCCAGCAACAAGACATCGGGACCGGGATGTTCTTCATGCGTCATCACGCCATAGATAGTCGGCATGCGAACAGTCCCGCTCCGAGCCAGCATGGTGGTTTTCCATGCCAGCTGTCTGGCCTGCCCCGGGGTAGAAAAACTTCGCGCCATGAGCGGCATCGGGTTTCCCTGGCTGTCATACAACGCCCACAGAGTTGTGTCTGCTTTTTCATTCACACACTCTATACGACTCAATCTTTCGCCCAGTAAATGGCTTAGTTCGGCACGCAGCTGTTCCATTCAGATTACCCTCATAAAAGCTACTGCTTTCATAATGAGCGCCAATGTAAAAGATGTCACCTGAATGAGATCAATTGTTGAAGGGAAAAAATGAAGAGAATCGTAACGCTACGACACTCCTCCCAAAATTGAGATGGAGTGTCGTGGGGAAAAATTAAGCCATTTCAGCGCGAACACGCTCAAGATCTTCGGGAGTATCTACACCGGTGCCAGGAACCTCCAGGGCGACAGCAACATGGATTTTTTCTCCATACCACAGCACACGAAGCTGTTCTAACATTTCGATATGTTCTAACGGGCTTGGCTGCCAGTTAACATAGCGGCGGATAAAACCTGCACGATAGCCATAAATGCCGAGATGGCGCAGGAAGTTATCTCCTACGGTTTCCAGACCTTTCGCAAAACGGTCACGATCCCACGGGATAGTGGCACGCGAGAAGTAGAGCGCATAACCTTCGGCGTCGAGAACAACTTTAACCGCATTCGGGTTAAAGGCTTCTTCCGCACTGTGGATAGGCACAGCCAAGGTCGCCATTCCAACCTGACGCTGGGCAAGGTTATCGGCAACCTGACGAATGATTGTCGCGGGGATCATCGGTTCATCACCCTGCACATTCACAATCACCGTGTCGTCGCTGAACGCGCATTTTTCGACAACCTCCGCCAGGCGTTCTGTACCTGACTGGTGATCTGCACGCGTCATGCATACTTCACCGCCAGCAGCTTCAACAGCGCGGGCGACATCCTCATGATCGGTTGCGACGATGATGCGCTCGGCACCTGATTCGCGCGCGCGTTCGAGTACATGAACAATCATAGGTTTGCCGTTAATATCGACCAGCGGCTTACCTGGCAGACGCGTGGAAGCGTAGCGCGCGGGAATAATGACCACAAAACTCATGATTTACTCTCATCAGCAGTCAGCACGCGGGCTTCCGTTTCCAGCAGCACTGGAATGCCATCGCGCAGCGGAAAAGCCAGGTTGTCCAGTTTGCAAATAAGTTCTTGTTTTTCCTGGTTATACCAAAGTTTGCCGTTGCAAACCGGGCAGGCAATGATTTCAAGCAGACGATGATCCATAGTTCCTCCAGATGGATCGGGTTATGAATGCATAAATCTTATCATAATCATTTATGCGTCGGGGTCTATTTCCCAGCCAGTGCGGTAATCGGTAAAGAAACCGTGCGGGCAGCGCCCTATTGTTACTCGCGTTGCCTGCTGCCAGTGAGCAAAATCCGTAATCGCCTGACGCAGCCCTTTTTGAAGGGTCACTGTTGGTTTTACCCCATCCTGTAGCCAGAGAGAGAGCACTTCAAAGATGCCAGTCTGGCGATGCATCTTAGAATCCATTCGCCCAACTAATTGCCCACGATGCAATAACGGTAGAACGAAATAACCATACTGGCGTTTGGGCGCTGGCGTGTAGCACTCCAGCCGGTAGCTAAAATCAAAAAGTTGCTCTGCCCGTATACGATCCCAGACAACAGGATCAAAAGGCGAAAGTACCGTGCTGTGCGTTGCAGTGAGCTTTCCGGCGAGCGCACGTTCGAGTAGCGGCAGCAAATCAGCATGCAGCCAAAGATTACCCAATTTTTCAACATGCACAGCAATGATTTGCTGCTGTTCAGCCCTCGCTTCGCGCCACGCCGCCAGCGCCGGACGTTTCAGCCGGTAGTAATCCGCCAGCCACTGTTCGCGAAATATTCCCAGGCTGCGCGCACTGTTATCCAGCATGATGATTTCTGCTTCTGTTTGCGAAACGAGATCGCGCTCATCATCCCAGTCAGGCATGACACGGTGGGTTAAATCATAAACGCGCTGGAAGTTGCGCCGTTCAATCACCATCACCTTTCCGGCGGTAAAGAGCCCTTCCAGATGCCGTTTATGCGGCTTCCACTCCCACCAGCCGCTCGCCCCTTTACGAGGATGCTCAAAATCGGCTGAACGTACCGGCCCCTTATCATGAATATGCTGAATTAACTGTGCAATTTCCGCCGCATGTTCCTGCATCCAGGCATCTTTGTATTTCCAGCCCATTTTTTCAGGTGCCAGCATGCGGTGGCGAATAAGACGAAAATCGCTACGCGGCATAAAGCAGGCTTCATGCGCCCAGTATTCCATTAATTCGCCACACGCCAGAGACTCATCCAGCCACTGCGCAGGATAATTTCCCAGACGACTGAAAAGCACCAGATATGGACTACGGGCAACAATATTGATGGTATCGATTTGCAACAAGGACATGCGAGAAATGGTAGCCAGAATATCTTCCGGCGACGCGCGACGACGGGGCTTGTTTAAGAGCCCTTGCGCGGTGAGATGAAGATTTCGTGCATCGGTGAGGGAGAGATAAGGCAGCGTCATTCATTGCTCCGTCAATTAAACGCTGCCGCGGCTGAATTAGTTGCCAGAAGCCAGCGAGGAAAGTTGTGCGAGCAGTTTCTCTGGTTCATCGCCCGTAAGCTGTGCGTCAACGGGTAAATACCACCAGTTTTCTTCTGCAAAAGCCCGACATTTCACCGCATCTTTTTCAGTCATGACCAGTGTTTGCCCGGCGCTTAATAGTGCGCTGACATCCGCATGATTCAAAGATTGATGATCTGCCAGCGGCACACATTTTTCCGGTTGTATACCGCACATCTTTAGTGTGGCAAAAAATCGCGGCGGGTGACCAATACCTGCCATCGCCACCACATGTTTAAGTTGTGTAACGTCACAACGCGCGCCGGTAAGTAAATTCACTGCCTGACCCGGTATTAAGTTCATCGGGATTTCACCGTGACGCGGTACGCCGCCATTGACGATTACCGCATCAACCGATTTTAAGCGCCCCGCGCGCTCGCGCATTGGCCCCGCCGGCAACCACCAGCCATTGCCAAAGCGACGCACGCCATCGATGACGGCGATTTCCACATCACGTGCCAGACGATAATGCTGTAAACCGTCATCAGTCACGATAATCTGCACATCGGGATATTGCGCCAAAATGGCTTTTACCGCATCTGAACGGACAGGAGAAACTGCAACAGGTGCACCCGTACGCTGATAAATCAGCACCGGTTCATCGCCCGCCTGTGCGGTGGCGGTATCTGCCGACAATAACAGCGGATACGACTCAGCTTTACCGCCATAGCCCCGTGACACTACGCCAACACGAATACCGCGCTTTTGTAGTTGTTCCACCAGCCAGACAACCACCGGAGTTTTTCCGTTGCCGCCTGCGGTGAGATTACCAACCACGACAACCGGTACGGGGGCTCGCCAGGCGCGCTTCAGTTTTAGTTTATAGCAAAGACGGATAGCGCCACTCACCAGGCCATACAACCAGGAGAGTGGCAGCAATAACCGCCACAAAGGGGATTCACCAGACCAGATTTTTTCGATCATTGGCCAAACTGCATTTTATGAAGTTGCGCGTAGACTCCACGGTGCTCAAGTAAATCGTTATGCGTACCGCGTTCCACAATAATCCCGTCCTCGACGACCACAATTTCGTCTGCCTTTTCAATGGTAGACAAGCGGTGGGCAATCACCAGTGAGGTACGGTTTTTCTGCAACTCGTCCAGCGCCGCCTGAATCGCGCGTTCGGATTCGGTGTCCAGCGCCGAGGTGGCTTCATCCAAAATCAGAATTGGGCTATCACGCAGCAAGGCACGGGCAATGGCAATACGCTGGCGCTGACCGCCAGAAAGCAACACGCCGTTTTCACCAATCACCGTATCAAGACCGTTATCCATCTTATTGATAAAGTCCATCGCGTAGGCCATACGTGCCGCTTCTTCAATCTGCTCACGGCTGTACTGTTCAGTACGGGCGTAAGCAATGTTGTTGGCAACCGTGTCATTAAACAGATGGACATTCTGCGACACCAGAGCAACCTGGTTACGTAAAGACGCCAGGGTATACTCGCGCAGATCGTGACCATCCATCAGGATCTCGCCTTCATCGATATCATAAAAACGGGTGATCAGGCTGGCAATGGTCGATTTACCCGATCCAGAACGCCCTACCAAAGCCACTGTTTTCCCTGCCGGGATCTTCAGGTTGATATTACGCAGCGCAGGGACTTCACGCCCCGGATAGGTAAAAGTGACATTGCGGAATTCAACGTCACCAGTAGCACGCTCAATCTCGCGTTTACCTTCGTCTTTCTCCTGTTCACTATCCAGAATGGTAAACAGCGTCTGACATGCCGCCATCCCGCGTTGGAACTGGGCGTTAACGTTGGTCAGCGATTTCAACGGACGCATCAGTGCAATCATCGAAGAGAAGACGACAGTAATCGTACCGGCAGTCAGGCTATCCATCACGCTTGGGAAGCTCGCAGCGTAGAGAACAAATGCCAGCGCCAGAGAGGCGATCAGCTGAATGATCGGGTCAGAGATGGAAGAAGCAGAAACCATCTTCATCCCCTGCAAACGCATCTTGTTGCTGACCTTATCAAAACGCTTTGTTTCTACTTCCTGGCCGCCAAAAATCAATACTTCTTTGTGGCCTTTCAGCATCTGTTCAGCACTGGTGGTCACCTGCCCCATGGTGTTCTGCATGTTTTTACTGATGCTGCGAAAACGCTTCGATACGATACGAATCGCAATCGAGACAATCGGCGCCAACACAATCAAAATGATCGACAGCTGCCAGCTGTAATAGAACATCATGGCGAACAGACCGATAATGGAAGCACCTTCACGCACCACCGTAATCAGCGCGCCGGAAGATGACGAAGCAACCTGTTCAGAATCGTAAGTAATACGTGAAAGCAGTGTCCCGGTTGATTGTTTGTCAAAAAATGACACTGGCATTCCCATCATGTGGCCGAACAGACGTCGACGCATGGTCATAACCACTTTTCCTGAAACCCAGGAGATACAGTAGCTGGAGATATAACTGGTGATACCACGTAAAATCATCAGGCCGATAACCACCAGCGGCATCCACATCAGCACGGAGCGATCTGTTTTACCAAAGCCATCATCGAGAAGCGGCTTAAGGAGCGATAACATGAAGGTATCGCTGGCTGCGTTGAGAATTAACGCTATGCCCGCCACGATCAGACCCGCTTTAAAAGGCGCAATGGTTGGCCACAGTCGGCGGAATGTCTGCCACGTAGAGAGATCTTTGTCGTTATGCATTCAAAAAACCAGCATTTGTTGAAATAGCCGCATATTCTACCCGTTATCCACTGGCACGCCAAACCACTGATGATACCAACGAGGTAAAATTTGCTCCCTTAGGCTGCTCACCCGCCAACCTTGCGCTGAAAAATAGACCGTTATTTGCCCCTGATGTGGGGTGTCAACCCATTGATATCCTTGTAGTTGATAGCGAAGTTTAACTTTACTGGAGGGCAGTCGCCATGCGTTATAGCGCGATGCCGATGCCAGTGCCATTTTTCCATTTACCCGCTGAATTAATGGCACAGATGACGAGGTATTACTGCCGTGATGGGGTACCTGAATCAAGGTTGCCTGAACCTGTTGCCAGTAATGACTTAGCATTTTTTGTTCAGCGGGGGCTTCAATATCGCCAGTCAAAAGAATGCTATGTGTTCCATCATCAACCTTAATCACACAGGAATGGTTATTTCCCTTTTCGTTACTCCCTTGCAAAGGCCAGTGCACGCTAAACTGCAATCCTTGCCACTGCCACGCTTCGCCACGCACGCAGGGCTGATGATGTTCCCAGTTTAAGGGGCTTCTTACCCATAACGTCGGCCAGGCATGTAATATCGAGTCCAGTCCACCCCGGTGATCAAGATGTTCATGACTAAGAATAACGCCTTCCGGTTCAAGGTCATGCCAGCGGAGCCAGGGAATAATCAGTTGTTGCCCACTGTCCCCCTCCGGCCAGGCAAGCCCTGTATCATAGAGAACCGCTTTACCGTTTCGAGCGATCACCATTGCCAGCCCTTGCCCGACATCAAGCATATAAACCTGCCACTCATCAGACCGTGGTTTTTGCCACAGTGGCCAACACATTATAATTCCTCCAGCCATACACACCGCAGGCAACGTTTGCCATGCGTTTAGTCGCCCTATCACCAGTAATAACCAAGGCGAAAATGATAGCCATTGCCAACGTTCAGCAATGCTTATCCACCCTTCAGGCAAACTCTTTAACCCCCAAAAAAGTAAAGCTAAGGACCGATCGGCAAGAAACCATATACCTTGTTCCAGGATTAATGGCCCGCTTAAATGCACAACCATCGCGGCGAGGATCAACGGAACCGAAATAAATGTCACTAAGGGAATAGCGAACAAATTTGCCATAAATGAAGTCAGACTAACGCCATGAAACATGACTATTTGCACCGGCATTAGCAGGAGTGTTATACCAAGTTGCAGATGGATAAGTGAAACAATAGATTGCAATACAGGCGGCAATGGCCAGACTGGGCAGGGAAACCACTGATACCAAAATATCAGCGCGGCCACCGCTGCGGCAGAGAGCCACAAACTTTGCGAGAGGATAGCGACAGGATCCATCAGCAGAATTGCTGCCAGGCAGCATATCCACACATCCCAACCACTCCATTGCCGGCCGCTCAATTTGAGCGCTCCCCAGGTCGCAAGCGCCACCACGGTACGCAATGCAGGCGGCTGCATACCGGTAAGCCAGGCATAAAAAGCAGCGCAGCAAACTCCACCGATTAATGGCATCTGCCAGTAAATCCAACGCCCGGGAAGGAAAATTTGCCCGCCACGAATTAGCCCCGCAGCCAGTAATGCTGCAAAAGCGATGTGTAAACCCGATATCGCCATTAAATGTGCCGTACCGGTATCGCGCATTATATTTTTAATTTCTTTAGATACCGATAACCGTTCACCCATTCCTAAGCCGAGCATCACCGTCTGCCATGAATACGGCTGCAGCGTCGTTTGCAGGGATGCCAGATATTGCGCACGTAGGCTACAACCTGGTTCAATGACGCTTGCTTGCAGAAAACGTCCGGTAAGTGGCTGATGCTGGGCAATGGCATAACGCTGGCTGTCAAAGCCGCCATCATTAAGTTGACCATGAACAGCACGCACTTTGAGTTTCATCGACCATCGTTGCCCGGCGCATACCGATTGTGGCAAATATTCGCCATATAGCGCGATGCCTGGCGCGGGGAATAACCGCCGCCCTTGTAGATGAGTAATTTTCCCGTAATGCGTGGTCATGCCGTCAGTGGCGGTAATCTCAACGACTGCATCCTGCGTCGCGCCAGTTAAGTTTTCTCCTGCCCACAGAATTTGCTTCGCCGCCAACACGCCCCAAAGAAAAAACAGCAATGTCAGCGTGAAATAACGGACGACTTTAACAGGAATAAATGCCAGTACGCAGACAAATACAGTCAGACTCGCAAGAGTTAATGTCCCAGGTAACTGCGGCAAAATCAGCAGCGGAAAAATCCCGCAAATTATGCACAGGCTAACTGTCGTTATTTTCATGCACTCCTCCCTGTTTTTGGAAAGTGTGCAACTTTGTTGAGTGGTTGTCTGGCGGGAGTTTTGCGTTGCCCGAGGCACGTTCAGAAGAATTTAGCAGGATGATGAAAACTGTACACAACTCTGCGAGACAGCTTCCAGAACCATATTGCAGAAATGAAAAAAGCACCCGACAGGTGCTTTTTCCGCGTTCAAGTTTTACTAAAACTTAACCGTAAATATTGGCGCGATCGCGCAGTTCTTTACCTGGTTTAAAGTGAGGAACGTATTTTCCTTCCAGCTCTACTTTATCGCCAGTCTTCGGATTACGTCCGGTACGCGGTGCGCGGTAGTGCAAAGAGAAACTGCCGAAACCGCGGATTTCAATACGCTCGCCCTGCGCAAGAGTCGAGGCCATATGCTCCAGCATCTCTTTTACTGCATCTTCAACCGTCTTGGCGGGAATGTGCGATTGCTGGGTGGCAAGTCTTTCTATCAATTCTGACTTGGTCATGATTCCTCCGGTTCCTTAAAGGCAAATTTAACGGCTGCTGTTGCTGCATTGATTAAGGGCGGCCGTAGCCGCCCTTAGTGCTTGATTACAGGACGAAACCTGCAATCTGTCAAGTAAACTCAGCAAACTTCGGAATAAAAATCCCGAAGAGTCAGAGAATTACTCGCCTTTAGCTGCTTTGAAAGCTTCAGCCATTGCGTTGTTGGAGAAGTTTGCATCTTCCTGTTTGTTAACAGTTGCGATTGCATCTTTCTCGTCAGCTTCGTCTTTCGCACGAACAGACAGGCTGATTGCGCGGTTTTTACGATCAACGCCAGTGAATTTAGCTTCAACTTCGTCGCCAACGCTCAGAACCAGGGTAGCGTCTTCAACGCGGTCACGGGATGCTTCAGAAGCACGCAGGTAACCTTCAACGCCGTCAGCCAGTTCTACGGTTGCGCCTTTAGCGTCAACTGCAGTTACTTTACCGGTTACGATAGCGCCTTTCTTGTTCAGAGCAACCCAGTTGTTGAACGGATCTTCTGCGAGCTGTTTAACGCCCAGGGAGATACGTTCACGTTCTGCGTCAACCTGCAGAACAACTGCAGCGATTTCGTCGCCTTTTTTGTATTCACGAACTGCTTCTTCGCCTGCAACGTTCCAGGAGATGTCAGACAGGTGAACCAGGCCGTCGATGCCGCCGTCCAGGCCGATGAAGATACCAAAGTCAGTGATAGACTTGATTTTACCTTCAACACGGTCGCCCTTGTTGTGGGTTTCCGCGAACTGCTGCCACGGGTTAGCTTTGCACTGTTTCAGACCCAGGGAGATACGACGACGTTCTTCGTCGATATCCAGAACCATAACTTCCACTACATCGCCAACGTTAACAACTTTGGACGGGTGGATGTTTTTGTTGGTCCAATCCATTTCGGAAACGTGTACCAGGCCTTCAACGCCTTCTTCGATTTCAACGAAGCAGCCGTAGTCGGTCAGGTTGGTCACGCGACCAGTCAGTTTGGTACCTTCCGGATAACGTTTAGCGATAGCTACCCACGGATCTTCGCCCAGCTGTTTCAGGCCCAGGGATACACGGGTACGTTCGCGGTCGAACTTCAGCACTTTAACAGTGATTTCGTCGCCCACGTTGACGATTTCGCTCGGATGCTTAACGCGTTTCCAGGCCATGTCAGTGATGTGCAGCAGGCCGTCAACGCCGCCCAGATCAACGAATGCACCGTAGTCAGTGAGGTTCTTAACGATACCTTTAACTTCCATGCCTTCCTGCAGGTTTTCCAGCAGCTGATCGCGCTCTGCGCTGTTTTCGGATTCGATAACGGCACGACGAGAAACAACAACGTTGTTGCGCTTCTGATCCAGCTTGATTACTTTGAATTCAAGCTCTTTGCCTTCCAGGTGCAGAGTGTCACGCACCGGGCGAACGTCTACCAGAGAACCTGGCAGGAACGCACGAATACCGTTCAGCTCAACAGTGAAGCCGCCCTTAACTTTGCCGTTGATAACACCGGTAACAGTTTCAGCATCTTCGTAAGCTTTTTCCAGCGTGATCCAGGCTTCGTGACGTTTAGCTTTCTCACGGGACAGCAGAGTTTCACCGAAGCCGTCTTCTACTGCGTCCAGAGCAACGTCAACTTCGTCACCTACCTGGATTTCCAGTTCGCCCTGGGCGTTTTTGAACTGCTCAGCCGGGATGGCAGACTCAGATTTCAGACCAGCGTCAACCAGTACTACATCTTTGTCGATAGCAACAACAACGCCACGAACGATAGAACCCGGGCGGGTTTCGATTTCTTTTAAGGACTCTTCAAAGAGTTGAGCAAAAGATTCAGTCATGTTTAATCTTCAGGTTTATATTTAACGTCCACCTGGCTCCGTGCCGGATGGGGTTGTTTAACATACCCGCTGTCATTCCATTGCAACGGGGGTACTGCAAATTCGGTCGCTTATGCGAGAGCCAATTTTTGGCGCGCGTAGTGTAACGCTTTTTCAATCACTTGCTCAATGCTTAAGGTGGTGGAATCCAAAACTAAAGCATCGGCTGCCGGAACCAAGGGCGCTACCGCGCGATTACGATCGCGGTCGTCGCGTTCTTTGATCTCGGCCAAAAGGCGCTCAAAGTTAACACTAAAGCCCTTCTCCTGCAACTGTAGCATGCGGCGATGCGCACGTTCTTCCGAGGAGGCGTCAAGGAAAATTTTTACTGGCGCATCAGGGAATACCACTGTCCCCATATCGCGACCATCGGCGATCAAACCGGGTAACTCCCGGAATGCGCGTTGGCGACGCAATAATGCTTCACGAACGCGTGGGAATGCAGCGACTTGTGAAGCAGCATTCGCCACTTCCTGAGTACGAATTTCGCCGCTGACATCTTCCCCTTCGAGGATCACTTCCAGATTGCCATTGGTCGACACAAAACGTACATCCAGATGGGATGCCAGCGGCACCAGCGCATCTTCCGACGCAACATCAACATGGTGATGTAATGCCGCCAGTGCCAGTACGCGATAAATTGCACCCGAGTCCAGCAGATGCCATTGCAACGCTTCCGCCATAGCCTTACACAAGGTGCCTTTCCCTGCACCGCTTGGGCCATCAATGGTAATAACCGGGGCAATTGCCGTCATCTTTATCTCCTTAAAACAGGCGTACCGTTAACATAACCGCGCGCATTATACGCGTCGGCGCCACAAATCGTTAACGTTGTGTGCAAAAACCAGTTTTGTCTGTATTCAGATGGGGATTTATTGCGCAATTATAGCGGGCTGGCGAAAGACCAGCCCGAAAGATGACAATGATTTACTTACCGGAGGCGATACGATCGCGGATGTGCTGTGCACGCTCTGCTGATGGTGGATGAGAGTCAAACATAGACTGAGTACGACCGCCATCCAGGCTGGCCAGTTTTTCAAAGCTACCGACCAGTCCCTGGGTGTTAATGCCACGTTTCTTCAGCAGATCAAAGGAGAAATCATCTGCTTCAGACTCTTTATCGCGGGAGTACTTAGCATTGATAGCGCCTTCTGCGATATCGCCCAGTTGCGAGCGAGAAAGCTGGGAAGCAACACCGCTGGTGGCGGAAATTGCATCACGTGCGGCAACGATCGCATAAGAGGCTTTCATTTCAGCCAGTGAGTGACCCAATGCAACGTGTCCCAGTTCATGACCCAGAACGCCTTCAATTTCGTTGTCGTTCATCATGTCCATCAGGCCACTGTAGACACGGACACAGCCGTTTGCCATCGCCCATGCGTTAACGTCGCTGGTCATATAAACCTTATAGTTGACCGGCGTACCGTTAATGTTGTTACCCAATGCTTTGGCGATTTTTGCCAGACGTTTACCGTACTTGCTGGATTTGCTTGCAACTTGATTGCCGCTGTCCATTTCGGTACAGCCCTGATTGGCAATGGCTTTTGCATCGGCGTCGCTTAACGTTGCAGCTTTATAGGCATTTAAACCGGAGCTGATAGCCATATTGGTATCAATACCGTGCGTATTTTGACACCCTGTCAGTAGTGCTGCAGAAGTCGCAATCGCCAGCAGTAATTTAGTATTCTTCATGTGAATCATCCGTTGATTAATCATATATAAATATTATGTATCAATAAGTTACATTGATAATCGACGTTACCACTGTTCAAAATGACTCACAAGGTCCGAAAAAAAACGCCGGCAATGTGCCGACGCTTTTAGAAAGAAATATTTGTCTATTTATCGCCCGTTATTCAAGCTGGTTGGCTTATCCGCGCCAGTTGTTCGAAGTAATCCGGGAAGGTTTTAGCCGTACATTTGGGGTCAAGAATCGTCACTGGCGTATCTGACAATGCCACCAGCGAGAAACACATCGCCATCCGGTGATCATTGTATGTCGCGATCTCGGCAAAGTTCAGTTTTTCCGGTGGAGTGATGCGAATGAAATCGTGCCCCTCTTCTACTTCCGCACCGACTTTACGCAGTTCTGTTGCCATCGCAAACAGGCGATCAGTCTCTTTAACACGCCAGTTATAGATATTGCGCAGCGTGGTGGTGCCTTTTGCAAATAACGCCGCGGTGGCAATGGTCATCGCCGCATCGGGAATATGGTTCATATCCATATCGATGGCGTTCAGTTCGCCACGCGTGCAGGCAATATAATCATCGCCCCAGCTAATGGTCGCCCCCATTTTTTCCAGTACATCAGCAAATCGAATATCGCCCTGCATACTGTTGCGTCCAATGCCGGTCACTTTTACCGTGCCGCCTTTGATTGCTGCTGCTGCCAGGAAGTAAGAAGCTGAAGATGCATCTCCTTCGACCAAATAAGTACCCGGAGACTGATAAGACTGCCCCCCTTTTACGACAAATTGTTGATAGTGCTGATTTTCAATCTCAACACCAAACGTTTTCATCAGGTTGAGCGTGATATCGATATAAGGTTTAGAAACCAGATCACCTTTAATACGAATAACTGTATCTTTCGGCGCAAGAGGCGCAGTCATTAACAGTGCGGTGAGGAACTGGCTGGAAACGGAGCCATCAACGTCAACGTTGCCGCCAGTAAAACCGCCCTGTAAACGCAACGGTGGATAATTATCTTGTTCCAGGTAAGTGATTTTCGCTCCGCCCTGGCGCAACGCATCCACCAGATGACCAATCGGGCGTTCTTTCATACGCGGCTCACCAGTCAGGACAATATCATTGTTTCCCAGACAAAGTGCCGCCGCCAGCGGACGCATAGCCGTTCCGGCGTTTCCAAGAAACAACTCCAGCGCGCTTTCTGCGTGTAATGGACCGCCGTTACCGATGATTTCGCAACGCGTACGATCGGCTGAAAGCGTGTAACTTACCCCTAACGCCGTTAATGCATTCAGCATATGGCGCACGTCATCGCTATCAAGCAGATTAGTTAATACTGTTTTGCCGTGTGCTAATGCCGCCAGCAATAAAGCGCGGTTAGAAACGCTCTTGGAACCGGGCAGATTAATAGTGCCATCGACACGGGCGATGGGGTGCAACGTCAGGGATTCCATGAACTCAACTCTCTACAACAGAAATAAAAACCCCCACAGTCTGGCTGTGGGGATTACGCAAAATGTCGGCATTAGCCGTGACGACGTTCGAACTCAACCATGAAGTCTGTCAGTGCTTTAACGCCTTCCAGCGGCATGGCGTTATAAATAGAAGCACGCATTCCGCCGACCACACGGTGACCTTTCAGCGCATGTAAGCCCGCAGCGAAAGACTCTTCGAGGAACAATTTATCAAGCGCGCTATCCGCCAACTGGAACGGCACGTTCATCCGCGAACGGTTAGCTTTCGCCACATCATTGCGGTAGAAATCGCTGTTATCAATCACCCCATACAGCAGTTCTGCTTTTTGCTGATTGATCTTATCCATTGCAACCACACCGCCGTTCGCTTTCAGCCATTTGAAGACCAGACCAGACAGATACCAGGCAAACGTTGGCGGCGTGTTAAACATGGAGTCGTTATCGTTGAGGATGGAATAATCCAGAATCGACGGACAAGCGATATTCGCTTTGCCCAGCAAATCTTCACGAACGATGACGATTGTCAGGCCAGCCGGGCCGATATTTTTCTGCGCGCCAGCGTAAATTACGCCATAACGGCTGACGTCAATCGGACGGGAAAGAATGGTTGAAGAGAAGTCGGCAGCGACCACCACATCTTTGCCGAAGTCTGGCGTTTCGTCGATGGCGATACCATCAATGGTTTCATTCGGGCAGTAATGCATATAAGCAGCATTATCAGAGAGCTGCCATTCACGCATTGGCTTAACCGCACGAAGACCATCAACAGTCACTTTGGCGTCAAAGACATTAGGCGTGCAGTATTTTTTCGCTTCTTTAATGGCACTTGCCGCCCAGTAACCGGCATCAACATAATCTGCGGCGGTTTTATCACCAAGAATATTCAGCGGTACAGCAGCAAATTGACCACGACCGCCGCCGTGGCAGAACAATACTTTGTAGTTGGAGGGGATATTAAGAAGATCACGAAAATCCTTCTCGGCTTCCTCTGCAACCTGAATGAACTCTTTGCCACGGTGACTCACTTCCATCACCGACGTACCAAGACCGTTCCAGTCGCGCAGTTCCTGTTGAGCCTGTTTAAGCACCTCTGCCGGTAGCATTGCCGGACCAGAACTAAAATTGAAGATTTGAGCCATTTCCCCTCACCACGTTGCGTTGCTATTAACCCGCGGTCAATCGATTGCGACCACAGGTAATACATTATTCCTGTGGCTATCGGTTTTATCATTCAGTGACACACATCGCAATGAGTAAAACCGTTGAGGGCAAAAATGTGGCTTGCATCACACAAAAGAATCTCTCGGATTATTAGCAAAAAGCCGATGTTTTTACTGTCAGGTCACCCGTTTTGCCCGACTTGCCTTCGTCCATTCTGGATTTGCACAGCGCGGACATAATTGTTTTTCCCCCGCGTTCATATGAATGATTTCACTGCAACGGATGCATGCATAGTCCGCCGACTCCGGCACCACTTTGTAACGCTGAGTACAGTCACTGGGTAAAATAAGTAAGCCTGGTTTTACTTTGTCATTTTCAAAGAAATAGACGCTAATTTGCCCGTTGGTTTCGAGAATAGCCAAACGTACCTGCCCCAGTTGTTCCACGCCACGCAACCGTAGTTCCATAAAGAACTCAAATTCCGTCATGTTGGAGTTATTGAGTTTCGACCAGGCCAGCTCACCATCTTCAATAATGACAACCGGTTTACCTTCCAGCAAATCTTCCAGTTTTTCACTGTGCGCCATCAACCACATCACCAGGCGGTATAACAACGCCAGGGTAATAAAGACAATAAGCACCGGGACCATCGGCACATCGTCATAAAACGCCACATCCCCCGCCGCCGACCCCAGCGTCAGAATGATTAATACTTCAAATAGCGACATTTGCCGCACGCCGCGTCTTCCTGTCATTTTGAGGAACAAAAAGACCAACACAAAGGTATAGAGACTACGTAGTGCAACTTCGCCAAGAAAATCAAAAGGCACTTTATCGAATGCCATACGGTGGAGATCGAACGCCTTCATTTTTATGCTCTTATCGTAGTTTATCCGCTAAAAGCATAGCTAACAGTTCATCAGCGTGGCGGCGGTGATAGCACCTTTGAGATAAAACCCGTATTATTGCGCGCTTTCCGTACGACTAAAGTGATTTTCATGACGCAAACATTTATCCCCGGCAAAGATGCCGCACTGGAAGATTCCATCGCTCGCTTCCAGCAAAAACTCTCCGACCTCGGTTTTCAGATTGAAGAGGCCTCCTGGCTGAATCCGGTACCGAACGTCTGGTCCGTGCACATTCGCGACAAAGAGTGCGCCCTGTGTTTTACCAACGGCAAAGGCGCAACCAAAAAAGCGGCGCTGGCTTCTGCCCTCGGTGAATATTTCGAGCGTCTGTCTACCAACTACTTTTTTGCGGACTTCTGGCTGGGCGAAACCATTGCCAACGGTCCGTTCGTGCATTATCCCAACGAAAAATGGTTCCCGCTGACCGAAAATGACGATGTGCCAGAAGGGCTGCTCGATGATCGTCTGCGCGCGTTTTACGATCCGGAAAATGAACTGACCGGCAGTATGCTGATTGACCTGCAATCCGGTAACGAAGATCGTGGTATTTGCGGCCTGCCGTTTACACGTCAGTCCGACAATCAGACCGTTTATATTCCGATGAATATCATTGGTAACCTGTACGTCTCTAACGGTATGTCCGCAGGTAATACCCGCAACGAAGCACGCGTTCAGGGGTTGTCCGAAGTTTTCGAACGCTACGTGAAAAACCGCATTATTGCTGAAAGCATCAGCCTGCCAGAGATCCCAGCAGACGTGCTGGCGCGTTACCCAGCGGTGGTTGAAGCCATCGAAACACTGGAAGCAGAAGGTTTCCCAATCTTTGCTTATGATGGTTCGCTTGGCGGTCAATATCCGGTGATTTGCGTGGTACTGTTTAATCCTGCTAACGGCACCTGCTTTGCCTCATTCGGTGCGCATCCTGATTTTGGCGTTGCACTGGAACGTACCGTGACCGAGCTGCTGCAAGGTCGCGGTCTGAAAGACCTGGATGTATTTACTCCACCAACCTTCGATGATGAAGAAGTCGCTGAGCATACCAACCTCGAAACGCACTTTATCGACTCCAGCGGATTAATCTCCTGGGACCTGTTCAAACAGGATGCCGATTATCCGTTTGTAGACTGGAATTTCTCCGGCACCACTGAAGAGGAGTTCGCCACGCTGATGGCTATCTTCAAGAAGGAAGATAAAGAAGTTTATATTGCCGATTACGAGCATCTGGGTGTCTACGCTTGCCGAATTATCGTGCCTGGCATGTCCGATATTTATCCGGCTGAAGATTTATGGCTGGCAAATAACGGTATGGGCAGCCATTTACGGGAAACAATTCTGTCACTGCCCGGTAGTGAGTGGGAAAAAGAAGATTATCTGAACCTCATTGAGCAACTGGATGAAGAAGGTTTTGATGACTTTACCCGCGTGCGTGAGCTGCTGGGTCTGGCGACCGGGCCAGATAATGGCTGGTATACCCTGCGTATCGGTGAGCTGAAAGCCATGCTGGCACTGGCTGGCGGCGATATGGAACAGGCTCTGGTCTGGACCGAATGGACGATGGAATTTAATTCATCGGTGTTCAGCCCTGAACGCGCCAACTATTATCGTTGCCTGCAAACGTTGTTATTACTGGCACAGGAAGAAGATCGCCAGCCACTGCAATATCTGAATGCGTTTGTTCGCATGTACGGCGCAGATGCCGTAGAAGCCGCCAGTGCGGCAATGAGCGGCGAAGCGGCGTTTTATGGCTTGCAACCAGTAGATAGCGATCTGCACGCGTTTGCTGCACATCAGTCATTGTTGAAGGCCTACGAAAAGCTGCAGCGCGCCAAAGCAGCATTCTGGGCAAAATAAAATCAAATAGCCTACGCAATGTAGGCTTAATGATTCGTCTGAGTTATATTACGGGGCGTTTTTTTAATGCCCCGCTTTACATATATTTGCATTAATAAAATAATTGTAATTATAAGGTTAAATATCGGTAATTTGTATTTAATAAATACGATCGATATTGTTACTTTATTCGCCTGGTGCTCCCTTTTAATTAACTGTTTTAGCGGAGGATACGGAAAAAATTCAACTCATTTGTTAATTTTTAAAATTTATTTTTATTTGGATAATCAAATAGTTACTCCGTATTTGCATAAAAACCATGCGAGTTACGGGCCTATAAGCCAGGCGAGATATGATCTATATCAATTTCTCATCTATAATGCTTTGTTAGTATCTCGTCGCCGACTTAATAAAGAGAGAGTTAGTGTGAAAGCTGACAACCCTTTTGATCTTTTACTTCCTGCTGCAATGGCCAAAGTGGCCGAAGAGGCAGGTGTCTATAAAGCAACGAAACATCCGCTTAAGACTTTCTATCTGGCGATTACTGCCGGTGTTTTCATCTCAATCGCATTCGTCTTCTATATCACAGCAACCACTGGCACAGGCACAATGCCCTTCGGCATGGCAAAACTGGTTGGCGGCATTTGCTTCTCTCTGGGGCTGATTCTTTGTGTTGTCTGCGGAGCCGATCTCTTTACTTCCACAGTGTTGATTGTTGTTGCCAAGGCGAGTGGGCGCATCACCTGGGGCCAGTTGGCGAAAAACTGGCTAAATGTCTATTTTGGCAACCTGGTCGGCGCACTGCTGTTTGTACTTTTAATGTGGCTTTCTGGCGAATATATGACCGCGAATGGTCAATGGGGACTAAACGTCCTACAAACCGCCGACCACAAAGTGCACCATACTTTTATTGAGGCCGTCTGTCTTGGTATCCTGGCAAACCTGATGGTATGTCTGGCAGTATGGATGAGTTATTCTGGCCGCAGCCTGATGGACAAAGCGTTTATCATGGTGCTGCCGGTCGCGATGTTTGTTGCCAGCGGTTTTGAGCACAGTATCGCAAACATGTTTATGATCCCGATGGGTATTGTAATCCGCGACTTCGCATCTCCGGAATTCTGGACCGCTGTCGGTTCTGCACCGGAAAATTTTTCTCACCTGACCGTGATGAACTTCATCACTGATAACCTGATTCCGGTTACGATCGGTAATATTATCGGCGGTGGTTTGTTGGTTGGGTTGACATACTGGGTCATTTACCTGCGTGAAAACGATCACCATTAATGGTTGTCGAAGTACGTAGTAAATAAAAAATCCACTTAAGAAGGTAGGTGTTACATGTCCGAGCTTAATGAAAAGTTAGCCACAGCCTGGGAAGGTTTTACCAAAGGTGACTGGCAGAATGAAGTAAACGTCCGTGACTTCATTCAGAAAAACTACACTCCGTACGAGGGTGACGAGTCCTTCCTGGCTGGCGCTACTGAAGCGACCACCACCCTGTGGGACAAAGTAATGGAAGGCGTTAAACTGGAAAACCGCACTCACGCGCCAGTTGACTTTGACACCGCTGTTGCTTCCACCATCACCTCTCACGACGCTGGCTACATCAACAAGCAGCTTGAGAAAATCGTTGGTCTGCAGACTGAAGCTCCGCTGAAACGTGCTCTTATCCCGTTCGGTGGTATCAAAATGATTGAAGGTTCCTGCAAAGCGTACAACCGCGAACTGGATCCGATGATCAAAAAAATCTTCACTGAATACCGTAAAACTCACAACCAGGGCGTGTTCGACGTTTACACTCCGGACATCCTGCGTTGCCGTAAATCTGGTGTTCTGACCGGTCTGCCAGATGCATATGGCCGTGGTCGTATCATCGGTGACTACCGTCGCGTTGCGCTGTACGGTATCGACTACCTGATGAAAGACAAACTGGCACAGTTCACCTCTCTGCAGGCTGATCTGGAAAACGGCGTAAACCTGGAACAGACTATCCGTCTGCGCGAAGAAATCGCTGAACAGCACCGCGCTCTGGGTCAGATGAAAGAAATGGCTGCGAAATACGGCTACGACATTTCTGGTCCGGCTACCAACGCTCAGGAAGCTATCCAGTGGACTTACTTCGGCTACCTGGCTGCTGTTAAGTCTCAGAACGGTGCTGCAATGTCCTTCGGTCGTACCTCCACCTTCCTGGATGTGTACATCGAACGTGACCTGAAAGCTGGCAAGATCACCGAACAAGAAGCGCAGGAAATGGTTGACCACCTGGTCATGAAACTGCGTATGGTTCGCTTCCTGCGTACTCCGGAGTACGATGAACTGTTCTCTGGCGACCCGATCTGGGCAACCGAATCTATCGGTGGTATGGGCCTCGACGGTCGTACCCTGGTTACCAAAAACAGCTTCCGTTTCCTGAACACCCTGTACACCATGGGTCCGTCTCCGGAACCGAACATGACCATTCTGTGGTCTGAAAAACTGCCGCTGAACTTCAAGAAATTCGCCGCTAAAGTGTCCATCGACACCTCTTCTCTGCAGTACGAGAATGATGACCTGATGCGTCCGGACTTCAACAACGATGACTACGCTATCGCTTGCTGCGTAAGCCCGATGATCGTTGGTAAACAAATGCAGTTCTTCGGTGCGCGTGCAAACCTGGCGAAAACCATGCTGTACGCAATCAACGGCGGCGTTGACGAAAAACTGAAAATGCAGGTTGGTCCGAAGTCTGAACCGATCAAAGGCGACCTCCTGAACTACGATGAAGTGATGGAGCGCATGGATCACTTCATGGACTGGCTGGCTAAACAGTACATCACTGCACTGAACATCATCCACTACATGCACGACAAGTACAGCTACGAAGCCTCTCTGATGGCGCTGCACGACCGTGACGTTATCCGCACCATGGCGTGTGGTATCGCTGGTCTGTCCGTTGCTGCTGACTCCCTGTCTGCAATCAAATATGCGAAAGTTAAACCGATTCGTGACGAAGACGGTCTGGCTATCGACTTCGAAATCGAAGGCGAATACCCGCAGTTTGGTAACAACGATCCGCGTGTAGATGACCTGGCTGTTGACCTGGTAGAACGTTTCATGAAGAAAATTCAGAAACTGCACACCTACCGTGACGCTATCCCGACTCAGTCTGTTCTGACCATCACTTCTAACGTTGTGTATGGTAAGAAAACCGGTAACACCCCAGACGGTCGTCGTGCTGGCGCGCCGTTCGGACCGGGTGCTAACCCGATGCACGGCCGTGACCAGAAAGGTGCTGTAGCTTCCCTGACTTCCGTTGCTAAACTGCCGTTCGCTTACGCTAAAGATGGTATCTCTTACACCTTCTCTATCGTTCCGAACGCACTGGGTAAAGACGACGAAGTTCGTAAGACCAACCTGGCTGGTCTGATGGATGGTTACTTCCACCACGAAGCGTCCATCGAAGGTGGTCAGCACCTGAACGTTAACGTGATGAACCGTGAAATGCTGCTCGACGCGATGGAAAACCCGGAAAAATATCCGCAGCTGACCATCCGTGTATCTGGCTACGCAGTACGTTTCAACTCGCTGACTAAAGAGCAGCAGCAGGACGTTATTACTCGTACCTTCACTCAATCTATGTAATTAGATTTGACTGAAATCGTACAGTAAAAAGCGTACAATAAAGGCTCCACGAAAGTGGGGCCTTTTTTAGCAAGAGAGCCTTTTTTGTCAGCTATCTATACTTTAAGGTAACTGCCAAAACAGACTCGACGTAGCCTTCGAGCTGCGCACCAACACGGCCTCAGATGGGCCACATCTGGAGAAACACCGCAATGTCAGTTATTGGTCGCATTCACTCCTTTGAATCCTGTGGAACCGTAGACGGCCCGGGTATTCGCTTTATCACCTTTTTCCAGGGCTGCCTGATGCGCTGCCTGTATTGCCATAACCGCGACACCTGGGACACGCATGGCGGCAAAGAAGTTACCGTTGAAGATTTAATGAAAGAGGTGGTGACCTATCGCCACTTTATGAATGCTTCAGGCGGTGGCGTTACCGCATCCGGCGGTGAAGCAATCCTGCAAGCTGAATTTGTTCGTGACTGGTTCCGCGCCTGCAAAAAAGAAGGCATTCATACCTGCCTGGACACCAACGGTTTTGTTCGTCGTTACGATCCAGTGATTGATGAACTGCTGGAAGTGACCGATCTGGTAATGCTCGATCTCAAACAGATGAACGACGAGATCCACCAGAATCTGGTCGGCGTTTCCAATCATCGTACGCTGGAGTTCGCCAAATATCTGGCGAACAAAAATGTGAAAGTCTGGATCCGCTACGTTGTTGTCCCAGGCTGGTCTGACGATGACGATTCAGCGCATCGCCTCGGTGAATTTACCCGTGATATGGGCAACGTTGAGAAAATCGAGCTTCTCCCCTATCACGAGCTGGGCAAACACAAATGGGTGGCGATGGGTGAAGAGTACAAACTCGATGGTGTGAAACCACCGAAGAAAGAGACCATGGAACGCGTGAAAGGTATTCTTGAGCAATATGGTCATAAAGTAATGTTCTAATTTCCCCATAAAGCGGCAACTTTATTGAGTTGCCGCTTTGTTATTCCGCGCTTCATTCTGCAGAACTAACCACAATGATTAGTTCGTATTCGCTTTACGAGCCAATAGCGGGAATATCAACCCCAACCCCACCAGCACAAATGGTGTAGCGATATTCAGCGCTAGTTGGAAGGTCCACTCTGCAGTGAAGGCTTCCATTTTCGGGAAGATCCCCGTCAAACAGGCAAAAGCAGTAAAGGCAAAACACCAAATCCCGACAGTCATCGCCAGAGACTTATTACGAATAAAGACATATTCCGGCTTATATTTCTGCGCCAGGTGAACTACTGCAATAAACGCCACGAACACCCACAAATAACGCAGTGGCATCACTACTGAGTTCAAATTGAGCAGCCATTTGTAGAGATTATTCATGTCACCAATACCCAGTGTTGGCAGCATAATCAGAATCGCCACCAGCACCAGGGTCAGTAGATAACCATTAACCGGTGTACCTGAATCATTGGTCCGGCACAATCTGGCAGGAATATATTTACTATCCGCGTCACCTAATAACACTTTCAGAGGAGCATCGATGGAGAACACCAGAGCAGCGACCTGTCCCAGGGTATTTGCAATGGCGTAAATCACCATTAGGGTATTCCCCATGTTGTAATACTCGCCCAGCTTCTGAAAAGCGTAATACTGACCGTTAGTCATTAAGTCATCAGGAATATTACGCGAGTCAAACATCATCCCCATTGCGAGAGAGCCCAGAATGGCACAAACTGCAACCATCACCGCCAGGCATAGCATCCCTTTTGGAAATTCTTTTCCTGGGTTGCGCGTCTGATTAACGTAGGGAGAAATCTTCTCTGCACCACCAACCGCGAAAACCAGCATTGAAATAGTGGTAATGTAGGTAAAATCGATATGGGGAATGAACGTTTCCCAGGTAATGTTCGTGGTCGCAATATGCACTTCAGTAATCGCAGGCGCGGTTACTGCCATCGCCACATACAGGAGCGACATGATAAACATCGCAATCCCTGCCACAGAACCGACGATTTTCAGCGATTTCATACCACGTGAAGCGATCCACATAAAGAAGACAAACAGCACCAGCGTTAACCCCTGTAACGCTACGACTGAATATTCTTTGATTAACGAACCGTCACCTTTCATCGCCCAGCCGAGCGCAATCAGAATGGCCTGTGGTTTTTGTGCCAAATAGGGTATATGCACCACCCAATAGGTCCACGCGGCAAGATAAGCCAATCCGGGGCCCATTGTGTGCTTAATCCAGGTACTGACTCCGCCTTTCCCATCTTTAAAAGTCGACCCCAACTGACCGACAATCAATGCATATGGTGTAAAATAGAGCGCAAATATAAACAGCCATGAAAACACAACGACCAACCCCTGGTTGGCATAATTATTAACAACATTGCCAAATCCCCAAACCGTAATAAAAGACATCAGTGCAATGTTGTACCAGCGCAACTGTTTTTCCTGAACGTTCCCAGCCATAGTTCGATCCTTCGCTATTTTTTTAATAGATATCTGTAAAACGAGGGATTATGCGCGGCTAATAAGAAGTACGAAAATAGCGGAATGAAAAATTATAACCTGCTGCACAATTTATTTTTCCATAAATGAAATTTGGTAAAAGCAAGTTGTATAGAGGAAACAAAAAAAACAGAGTGCGATACAGCATGTTCACACTCTGCACTAATTCATTTACACATGAGCGACAGGTTTGGGTGTATGACCGGCGTTACGCAGCAGCATCAACAAGTAGATAAATGACACACTGGCAATCATAATAAATAACAGTTTATCGGAAAAATTCTGCATCAGTATGGCGGTAAAAGACGGACCAAGCAGACTACCGACTGTATAACTCAACAGTAAAGCCTGATTCATCGCCACCAGTTGATGATGTTCAACCTTCTCACAAGCCCAGGCCATCGCTACTGGATACAGCGTAAACCCCGCAGCACCGAGAATAAACAATGAAGGCGCCATCGCAGCCTGGCTTAACATTGCAATACTACCAAGAATGACAACAAAAACCTGAACGCGCAGTACCAGTAGACGACCAAATTTATCCGCCAGACGCCCAATAGGCCACTGCCCAAGGATTCCTGCGCTGACCAGTACAGCCATCCAGAAACCGATGCTGGCGTTATTGATCCCCTGATGGTTAAGATATAATGGCATCAGACCATACAGAGAGCCCAGGACAATCCCGGAGATAATGCAGCCATTGACCCCAAGCCGTGCCTGGCGGAGTTTAAGCATTGATGTAATCGGCGTAGCCGGATGTTTTTCCGTTTGCTGATTCAGAATACGAGTAAACAACAACGGTAAGATGCCTGCCAGTATCAAACCCGTTGCCCACGGTAACACGGCCATCAGCTCAGTCGACACTTTGCTGACCAGCAACTGGCCCAGAAACGTCCCCACGTAATAGACCATCATATAAGCGGCAAGTAGTCGTCCACGATTACGTGAGGTCCCGCTGCACATCAGCGCACTTTCGACCACAACCCAAATCATGGCGCAACCAACGCCTGCGACAAAACGCCAGGCAAGCCAGCTCCAGAAACCAATCATCAGGCCAAGCCCGGCACAGCCCGCCGCAAAAATAAACGAGGCCATGTAATAGCTACGATTAAATCCAAAACGTTTAATGACATACCCTGTCAGTAAAGTCCCCACCAGATTGCCGGTAAAATAGGACGAACTGACGACGCCGACCTGCCATGTGGGCAAGTGCTCCTGGGCGAGCCATAGCGGCACGAGTGTATTTAACACTGCGATCGCTAAGGTCAACAAAAGCAGGCCAGACAGCAAAAGCATGACAGGCCGGGTATACGTGGACATGGATAAAAACCGTGAGGAAGTTCAAATTTTATGCGCATCATGCCACCGCTAAAAACATTGTCAATGGGGTAAAATACCCCCATAACGCAGCGGCTGTATTATCGATTGATATTACTCATTCATAACACTAATAATAAAAAGACAATTAATCTCATCTACTTGTTTTTATTGATCTAACACAAACATCATGCGCTTCGTTCAGTCGAAAAATTTCATGGTCACAGCAAACTAAGATTTCCCGTCTATGCTTTCAAGGCAACGCATCGCGCCTGAACGCTTTCAGGCGTATCACTGACTCTCGAAAGGAGAAGAGAATGACCAAACCGTATGTTCGTCTCGATAAAAATGATGCTGCTGTTTTGTTAGTTGATCACCAGGCTGGTTTGCTTTCCCTTGTGCGGGATATTGACCCCGACAAATTCAAAAATAACGTGCTGGCGCTGGGTGACTTAGCAAAATATTTCAATCTCCCCACCATTCTCACCACCAGTTTTGAAACCGGCCCTAACGGCCCATTAGTCCCCGAGCTGAAAGCACAGTTTCCGGATGCGCCTTATATTGCGCGTCCTGGAAATATTAACGCCTGGGATAACGAAGATTTTGTCAAAGCAGTTAAAGCGACAGGTAAAAAACAACTGATTATTGCAGGGGTGGTAACCGAGGTTTGCGTAGCATTCCCGGCGCTTTCGGCTATTGAAGAAGGGTTTGATGTCTTTGTGGTAACCGACGCTTCTGGAACCTTTAACGAGATTACCCGGCATTCAGCATGGGATCGTATGTCACAAGCTGGCGCTCAATTGATGACATGGTTCGGCGTGGCTTGTGAGTTGCACCGCGACTGGCGTAACGATATTGAGGGGCTGGCGACGTTGTTCTCTAACCACATTCCTGATTATCGTAATTTGATGACCAGTTATGACACGTTAACGAAACAGAAATAAGAGATAACCGGGGCCGAAACCCCGGTTATTACACCTTAACTGGCAACGGCCATGCCAACGGTCATATGCAAACCGTAGAATACCCCGCGGCCGATTAATTCCCCTGCAAGAAGCAGGATGAATGATACGGAAAGCAGAGGCACCGCAGGCTGAAAGCCTTTCACCTGCGGTGCAATCCACAAGCACAGTGCCACGGCCAAAAGCACAATCCGCCAGGACATCAGCGCACCGTAGTCAGGCACCAGTGCGGCAGCCTGTTGCACTGAACTATGAATGGTCGCCAGTTCTGCGCCCTGCATTACTGACATCACGCCACTCACCACCAGTGCCAACACAGAAATTGCAGGCAGCAGACGCATCGCCCAGCCATCAACGCCAGCAAGACTCAGCAACAGGTAACCCAGCAACGGGCCGCCCATAAACATGGTCAGGAAGAAGCCCATCGGCGTCCAGATGCTGTACCAGGTCGGTACGGTATCGATGCTGTTATAGACACGCACCATCATCCAGACAAAGACCACGCCGAGAACCATCGTCACCACCAGCCAAAGCGTGCGTAATGCCGGTGACAATTTTTTCAGCATCGCCAACAACCAGCCAATTCCGCCTACGGCAAAAAAGATCGAACCGCTGGCGATTTCGTTACTCAGAGCTGAAGCCCCTACCCGGTTAAGCGAGTTAAAGGCGCGCATTGGTGAGCCAAGATGGAGCATAGAGGCGATAAACCCAATGCCCATCAGAACCCATAAGCCAAACATGCAGGCGATAACACGCTGCTGGGCTTCTGCTCGCAGATCGCCTTTGAGCAGTGCCAAAGCCAGAACGATAAAACCGCCCACCACACATTGCCCGAAGACCGTGAAGATCATCAGCGGCCATTCATGCCATCCACTTCCCATCTCACACCTCCTTCGGGTTTGCCAGATAGCCAGTGGTATCCCCGGTTGGGCGGCTATTGGCGTTAGGTTTAATCACAATATTCGGTTTGGTGAAGTGCGCACGCGGCAACGGCGCAACAGCCGCCAGATCGCCGTGTTTTTTACGCAGCTCGTCGATAGGTCCGAAATCCAGCGCCCGTAGCGGGCAAGATTCGACGCAGATCGGTTTTTTACCTTCTGCGACGCGGTCATAGCAACCATCACATTTGGTCATATGACCTTTGGTTGCGTTGTACTGCGGTGCGCCATACGGGCAGGCCATATGGCAGTAACGACAGCCAATACACACATCTTCATCGACAACGACAAAACCATCTTCACGTTTATGCATCGCACCGCTTGGGCAGACTTTGGTACAAGCCGGATCTTCGCAGTGGTTGCATGAAATCGACAAATAGTAGGCAAATACGTTTTGATGCCAGACGCCGTTATCTTCCTGCCAGTCTCCACCAGCATATTCATAAATGCGGCGGAAACTAACTTCCGGCGTCAGATCTTTGTAGTCTTTACAGGCCAGCTCGCAGGTTTTGCAACCGGTGCAACGGCTGGAATCAATAAAAAATCCATACTGGGTTGTCATCGGTTACTCCTTACACCTTTTCAACCTGAACAAGGTTCGTATGTGATGGATTCCCCTTGGCAAGAGGAGACGGACGTTGAGTGGTCAGTACGTTAATACAACCGCCCTTATCGACACGTTTCGCATCCGGGTCATACCAGGCACCTTCGCCCAATGCGACCACGCCCGGCATCATTCGTGGCGTCACTTTCGCCTCAATATGGACTTCACCACGATCGTTAAAGATCCGCACCTTATCGCCGTTGCTGATACCACGTTTTTGCGCATCAAGTGGGTTGATCCACATTTCCTGACGGCAAGCTGCTTTCAGCACGTCAACGTTACCGTAAGTCGAGTGAACACGAGATTTGTAATGGAACCCCGTAAGCTGCAGCGGATACTGTTTGTTGAGCGGATCCTGATAACTTTCAAAGCCCGGTGTATAGATCGGCAGCGGATCGATCACATCGCCTTCCGGCAATTCCCAGGTGGCGGCAATGTCAGCCAGCGCCTGTGAATAGATCTCAATTTTGCCCGATGGCGTGGTCAATGGATTAGCCTGCGGATCTTCACGGAAGGCTTTGTAAGCAACGTGATGCCCTTGCGGATCGCGCTTTTTAAAGATCCCTTGTTTGCGGAACTCTTCAAAGGTTGGCAGTTCCGGAATCGCTTCGCGCGACTGGGCATACAGGTGACGCATCCACTCTTCCTGGGTACGACCTTCAGTAAACTGTTGCTCGACGCCAAGACGTTTTGCCAGTTCGCTGGTCATCTCATAGATAGTCTTACATTCAAAGCGCGGTTTAATGACCTGGTCGTTGAAAATGACGTAAGACATATTCCCGCAGGATGCATCCAGCGCAAAGTCCATCTGTTCGGAGGCAGTGCAGTCCGGCAGCAGGATGTCAGCATATTTCGCCGATGAGGTCATGTGGCAGTCGATAACCACAATCAGCTCACACTTCTTATCATCCTGGAGGATTTCATGGGTACGGTTGATTTCCGAATGCTGGTTAATCAGGCAGTTACCGGCATAGTTCCAGATCATCTTGATCGGAACATCCAGCTTATCTTTCCCGCGCACACCGTCACGCAGTGCCGTCATTTCCGGGCCACGTTCAATGGCATCGGTCCACATAAACATGGAAATGCTGGTCTGAATCGGGTTTTCCAGGGTAGGCATCCGCACAAACGGTAAGCTGTATGAACCTTCTCGCGCACCGCTGTTACCACCGTTAATACCGACGTTCCCGGTGAGGATTGCCAGCATCGAAATGGCACGCGTGGCGATTTCACCGTTGGCATGGCGCTGCGGCCCCCACCCCTGGCTGATAAATGCCGGTTTGGTGCTACCGATTTCACGAGCAAGTTTGATGATTTTATCTGCCGGGATACCGGTAATTTGCGAGGCCCATTCCGGTGTTTTGGCAACACCGTCTGGCCCATCACCCAGAATATACGCTTTGTAGTGACCATTTTTCGGCGCGCTGGCAGGCAACGTTTTTTCGTCGTAGCCGACACAATATTTGTCGAGGAATTCCTGATCAACCAGGTTTTCGGTGATCATGACATACGCCAGACCGTTAACCAGTGCCGCATCTGTTCCCGGACGAATCGGGATCCATTCATCTTCGCGTCCGGCGCCCGTATCGGTATAGCGCGGATCGATAATGATCATACGTGCATTTGATTTTTGCCGCGCCTGCTCCAGGTAATAGGTCACCCCGCCGCCGCTCATACGCGTCTCGCCAGGGTTGTTACCAAATAGCACCACCAGTTTACTATTTTCGATATCTGACGGACTGTTGCCATCGGCCCAGCCGCCATAGGTATAGTTCAAACCTTCGGCTATTTGCGCCGAGGAGTAGTCACCATAATGGTTCAGATAACCGCCGCAGCAGTTCATCAAACGCGCTACCAGAGTATTTCCCGGCGGCCAGGAACGGGTCATGGTGCCACCCAGCGTACCGGTACCATAGTTCAGATAGATGGATTCGTTACCGTACTCTTTTATCAGGCGCTGCATATTCGTGGCGATGATATCGTAGGCTTCTTCCCAACTAATACGCTCAAACTTACCTTCGCCACGAGCACCTACTCGTTTCATCGGATATTTCAGGCGGTCGGGATTGTAAACGCGGCGACGCATAGAACGCCCACGCAGGCACGCGCGCACCTGGTGCAGTCCTTCGTAATTGTCATCCCCGGTATTATCCGTTTCGACATATTTGATTTCGCCGTCCACTACATGCATACGCAGTGGACAGCGGCTGCCACAGTTAACAGTACAGGCGCTCCATATCACCTTTTCGTCTGAATTTGCCGGAGCGACACTATTAGCAGCGTGCGCAATCCGGCTAAAGGGTAATGTTAACGCGCTGCTGGCCATCGCCAGGCCGCCGATCGCTGTCGTTTTTACCAAACCACGGCGACTCACCTCAGCAGCCAATACCGCATCAGGAATTTTCGTTTTCATAATGGCTCACTCAAGCTTGCTTACGATTGATTCCAGTAACAAACCGTCTTGTGTAATTATTTTCATAGCGGCGCGCTATATAGGTTTGTATACATCGAATAATTTGAAAATCAACGGGATAGGTAGATTTTCACTCGAAAGTAGTATTGCGCTTAAGTCAGCTGTAATTATTGTTTGGTATCAAAGGGAGATAAAAAAAGCGCCCTCAGGCGCTTTTTAGATTCAGAATAGTTGGATATTAGCCGATATATTCCAGTCCGTTCATATACGGGCGCAGAACTTCTGGTACTTCAATACGACCATCAGCCTGCTGATAGTTTTCCATTACCGCAACCAGCGTACGACCAACAGCCAGACCAGAACCGTTCAGGGTATGAACCAGACGGGTTTTCTTGTCAGACTTACTGCGGCAACGTGCCTGCATACGACGCGCCTGGAAATCCCAGACGTTGGAGCAGGAAGAGATCTCGCGGTAGGTATTCTGCGCCGGGATCCATACTTCCAGGTCGTAAGTTTTGCAAGCGCCAAAGCCCATGTCGCCAGTGCAAAGGATGATTTTGCGGTACGGCAGGCCCAGCAGTTGCAGGACTTTCTCCGCATGACCAGTCATCTCTTCAAGTGCCGCCATTGAATCTTCCGGACGCACGATCTGAACCATTTCAACTTTGTCGAACTGGTGCATACGAATCAGACCACGGGTATCACGACCATAAGAACCGGCTTCAGAACGGAAGCATGGGGTATGAGCGGTCATTTTGATCGGCAGATCATCTTCATCGATGATTTCACCGCGAACCAGGTTGGTCAGCGGAACTTCTGCAGTTGGGATCAGCGCGTAGTTACTGGTATCAGCTTCTTCTTCCAGCGGACGAGTATGGAACAGATCGCCAGCAAACTTCGGCAACTGACCCGTACCGTACAGCGTATCCTGGTTAACCAGGTACGGGACATAGTTTTCGCTATAGCCATGCTGCTCGGTGTGCAGGTCCAGCATAAACTGCGACAGTGCGCGGTGCATGCGAGCGATCTGCCCTTTCATCACCACAAAGCGCGAACCTGTCAGCTTAACCGCTGCCGCAAAGTCGAGGCCGGAGTGCATTTCACCCAGCGTCACGTGGTCACGAACTTCGAAGTCAAATTCACGCGGGGTACCCCAGCGGCTGACTTCAACGTTGTCATTTTCATCTTTACCAACCGGCACTTCATCTGCAGGCAGGTTAGGGATTGTCAGCGCGATATCGCGAATTTCAGCCTGTAAAGCATCCAGCTCGGCTTTTGCTGCATCCAGCTCTTCGCCCAGTTTGTTCACTTCCAGACGTAAAGGCTCGATATCTTCCCCGCGCGCTTTCGCCTGGCCGATGGATTTCGATCGAGAGTTACGCTCTGCTTGCAGGTTTTCCGTTTTGACCTGCAATACTTTACGACGCTCTTCAAGAGCGCCCAGCTTATCTACATCCAGCTTAAAGCCCCGGCGTGCCAGTTTTTCAGCGACTGCGTCTGGCTCATTACGCAGCAGATTGGGATCGAGCATGCTTATCCTGTGCTTATCGAATTAAATGGGAGATGTGGCCACAGCCTGCGACCACAGGGATACAGTAACAACATTACCGCAACGATAACATTAACGGTAGCGTTTTATGGGGCTATTTTGATCCTGTTCAGCCAGCCAGGCGAGCTTTTCGCCAATCTTGCCTTCAAGGCCTCTGTTTGTCGGGAAATAATAGCGCGTTTGTGCTATTTCCGGCGGGAAGTAAACCTCACCGGCAGCATAAGCGTTTGCTTCATCGTGGGCGTAACGATATTCCTGACCGTAGCCCATTTCCTTCATCAGTTTGGTTGGCGCATTACGCAGGTGTACCGGCACGTCATAATCCGGACGTTCACGGGCATCAGCTAACGCGGCTTTAAACGCGGTGTAGACAGCGTTACTTTTTGGCGCACAAGCGAGATAAACAATCGCCTGGGCAATGGCGCGTTCACCTTCTGCCGGACCTACGCGGGTAAAGCAATCCCAGGCAGCAATCGCCACCTGCATCGCCCGCGGATCGGCATTACCGATATCTTCTGAAGCAATCGCCAGGCAGCGACGTGCGACATATAACGGATCACCGCCCGCAGTAATAATCCGCGCATACCAGTACAGCGCCGCATCAGGTGCGCTACCGCGTACCGATTTATGCAGCGCGGAAATCAGATCGTAAAAGCGATCACCTTTGTTATCAAAACGAGCGCTACGCTCACCAGCAATTTCGGTGAGTAACTCAGGCTTCAGGACACGTTTGCCGCTGTCATCGACTTCGGCCATATCCGCCATCATTTCCAGCGTATTTAACGCCCGGCGCGCGTCGCCATTCACCAGTTCAGCAATCGCGCGGCGTGTTTCATCTGGCAGAACAATATCCTGCCCACCGTAGCCGCGGGTTTTGTCTTCCATCGCCTGAGTCAGTACTTGCTCTATATCCTCGGTGGTCAGGGATTTGAGCAAATAGACACGAGCACGGGAAAGCAGCGCCGAATTAAGCTCAAACGACGGGTTTTCAGTGGTTGCACCAATAAACGTGATGGTGCCATCTTCAATGTGTGGCAGAAACGCATCCTGTTGGCTTTTATTAAAGCGATGCACTTCATCGACAAACAAAATGGTACGGCGACCGGCATTGCGGTTTTGCCGCGCGCGCTCTATCGCTTCGCGAATTTCTTTCACGCCAGAAGTGACAGCAGAAATACGTTCCACATCAGCATTTGCATAGCGGGCGATCACTTCGGCAAGGGTAGTTTTACCGGTACCTGGCGGCCCCCAGAGGATCATGGAATGCAGATGTCCGGCTTCGATAGCGCGCGGCAACGGCTTCCCCGCAGCCAGCAAATGTTGCTGGCCAATATACTGTGCTAAATTTTCTGGCCGCATACGTGCGGCCAGAGGTTGAAAAGTATTATCCGAAAAATCGAGCGACAGATTGCTCACTCAGGTGCCTCTACTTACGTTGATCATCTACCGTTACGCCTTGCGGCGGGGTGAAGGTAAATTTCGCTGCATCCACAGCACCGTTTTGCTGGGATTTCAGCTGATAACTGCTGCGTTGATCGTCCTGTTCCACCGCGCTGAATTGATGGATGGTGCCATCACGGCCCACGTTAATAGTGAACTGCTTCAGATTGCCATTGCTGGCTTTCGGCGTCAGGACAAAATCATCGCCGTTCTGTTTGATGTTGTACTGCTGCCAGTCGCTGGACTGGTTACGTGCGATCAGCATAAATGGCGTATTCCCGGTGGCATCTTTCAGCCAGGTCGCCGTAGCCTGTTCAACAAACGGGTTATAGAACCACAGTGTTTTACCATCAGAAACCAGAATGCTTTCATCAGGTTGAGTCATATGCCAGTTGAACAAATTAGGGCGTTTGACCCACAGATCGCCCTGACCTTCCTGCACCGCCGCGCCGCTACCGTCAGTCACTTTTTGTGTGAAGCTGGCGTGGAAGCTGCTGACTTTATCCAGACGGCTTTTCAGATCGCTTGCGGCATCAGCCCAAACACTGGACGCCACTAAACTTGAGAGTAATGCACAGGTGATGGCAATTTTTTTCATCATTGTTCCTCAAATTACGTCACTCCCGATCGGGAGTTCCCTCTACTCTCTATTCCAGGCTAATAATCAGCTTGAGGAAAGAAGAAAATACTGAATTTTCAGTTGATAGAGTGCCGGATGCGACACTATCGCGTCTTATCCGGCCTACGATGCACTAATTAGTCAAACGGTGGCGGAGCCAGTACTTCACGATTACCGTTGTGACCCTGTTCGCTGACGATCCCTTGCGCTTCCATCTGTTCAACAATGCGTGCAGCACGGTTGTAACCTATGCGGAACTGACGCTGAACACCAGAAATAGACGCTTTGCGTTTTTCAGTGACAAACGCCACCGCCTGATCGAACAGCGGATCCAGTTCTTCAGCACCATCGAAACCACCAGCTCCGCCTTCGCTTTCGCTATCGGAGGTGATGCCATCTACATACTGCGGACGACCACGCGCTTTCCAGTCCTGCACCACGGCATGAACTTCCTGATCGCGAACAAAAGCACCATGGACACGTACCGGCATGGTTGAGTTCGGCCCGGAGTAAAGCATATCCCCCATACCAAGCAGTGATTCCGCGCCAGCCTGATCAAGAATGGTACGTGAGTCGATCTTGCTGGATACAGTAAAGGCGATACGGGTTGGAATGTTCGCTTTAATCAGCCCCGTAATAACATCCACCGAAGGGCGCTGCGTTGCCAGCACGAGGTGAATACCTGCGGCACGGGCTTTTTGCGCCAGACGCGCAATCAACTCTTCCACTTTTTTACCTACCGTCATCATCAGGTCGGCAAATTCATCCACCAGCACTACAATGTACGGCTCTTTTTTCAGCACTGGATGCTGGGCATCCATACTGTCACCTGGCTTCCAGTACGGGTCTGGAATCGGACGCATCATTCGGTCCGCTTCAGCAATTTTTTCGTTATACCCCGCAAGATTACGCACTCCCAGTGCCGACATCAGCTTATAACGGCGTTCCATTTCATTTACGCACCAGCGCAGAGCGTTGGCAGCATCTTTCATGTCTGTTACGACTTCCGTTAACAGATGCGGGATGCCTTCATAAACCGAAAGCTCCAGCATTTTCGGGTCGATCATAATGAAACGAACATCTTCCGGCTGCGCTTTATAGAGCATGCTCAGGATCATGGCGTTTACACCCACCGACTTACCGGAACCAGTGGTCCCCGCAACCAGCAAGTGAGGCATTTTAGCCAGATCGGCTACGACCGGATCGCCTGCGATATCTTTACCCAAAACAATCGTCAGCGGCGATGGGTTATCACGGAACTTCGCGTTATCCAGCACTTCGCGCAGATAAACGGTTTGTCGTTTTTTGTTCGGCAACTCCAGACCTACGTAAGGTTTACCAGGAATGACTTCAACCACACGCACCGCCACGGTCGACAATGAACGGGCAAGGTCGCGTGACAGGTTAGAAATACGTGCGGCTTTTACGCCCGGCGCCAGGTTCAACTCAAAACGGGTGATTACAGGCCCTGGTGAATAATTGACCACATCAGCTTTAATGCGGAAATCGGCCAGCCGTGCTTCTACCAGACGCGCCATTTGCTCAAGCGCAAAGGTATCTACTGGCTCAACTTCGCTTGGCGGTGGTGTCAGCAAATCCAGCGAGGGTAGTGGCGTCGTTGGTTTATGCAACGGACGGCTATCACCGTTGCGCATTAACAACGGATGAAGCAGGGTATCCTGCGGCTGTGGTGCTACCGGTTGCTGCGGCTGCTGATATTGCGGCTGCGGCGCTACTGGCTGCTGCGGCTGCTGATATTGCGGCTGCGGCGCTACCGGTTGCTGCGGCTGCTGATATTGCGGCTGCGGCGCTACTGGCTGCTGCGGCTGTTGATACTGCGGCTGCGGCGCCACCGGTTGTTGCGGCTGTTGATACTGCGGCTGCGGCGCTACCGGTTGCTGTGGCTGCTGATACTGCTGCTGCGGCGCTACCGGTTGCTGCGGTTCAACAATGGGCGTAAACAGTGGCTCGTGTGGGCCATCATCCACCAAAGCTTTCATCGGTGAAAATTCAAAATCATTCAGCGAGAATGGATTTGCTCCCGCAGGTTGTTCACCGGAATAACGTTGCTGCTGAGTCTGGGCAAACTGACGAGCCAGTTCAGCCTCTGCCGCTGCATCTTCATCTTCAGGGTTAACTGGCGCATCATGTTGATACTGTTCACCATAGCGTTGCTGCTGTGCCTGGGCAAACTGACGTGCCAACTCATCTTGCTGCATCGCATCGATTTCATCATCGTTATACTGATCGCCAGAATCGTATTGATTGCGCTGCGCTTCGCGAGCTTTCTCTTCGGCGGCTCGTTGTGAAGGTAGTTTAATGCCATACGATGCCAGTTCACGACGAGTCGGAACACGAATACGCTTTGGTCGTGGCAACTGCGGGCCAATCCCCTCTTTCACTTGTGGTCGAGGTCCACCGCTATTTGCCAGGCTAAAAACAGGTGCAGCAACCGTTGCTGCGGCCCCCGTCGCCAGAGTCGCTTTCTTCACGCCCGATGCCAGCGGCGAAACAGCAGCCACGGCTTCTACCGGAGGGACTGCAGCAGCAGTCGGCGATGACTGAACAGATTTAGCTGACTGAAAAGGTCTAACAGGCTCAGGTTCTTTAACTGGTTCAGGAATAGGCTGATACCAGGCGGCGAGCTGTTCACGTTCGCGCGCACGCTTCTCTTCAACTTCTTCAAAATAGTAAAGCGGCGGACGCGCAGGTTTTGTTTCTTCAGCAACCGGTTCAGGCTCCACAACAGGCGGCTGCTCAACCGGATGCGGCTGTTGACGCAACGTCTCCTGAACGGCTGGCTGCTGGTAATTTTGCTCAGGCTGGTATGTAGACTGCGCCGCAAAAGTGGATTGTGTCCCCTCGGCTTGCCACGCGTTATCAGCCACTGGCTGTTCAGGCACTGGCGCATAATATGGTTGTTGAACAGGTTGTTCCGCAACAGGCGCATAATACGGCTGCTGAACCGGCTGTTCAGGCACTGGTGCGTAATATGGTTGTTGAACAGGTTGTTCCGCAGCAGGCGCATAATACGGCTGCTGTGACTGCACAGGTTGTTGCGGATAACCTTCCGGCACTGGGGCAATGACTGGCTCGCCCGTTTGCGGCCCTGGCGCAGGCTGCCAGGCAACAGCAGGTTGAGCAGGTTGAACATCAACCGACGCAACAGGCGGCTTCTGAGTAACAGGTTCAACCGGAGCTGCCCAGCTTTGCGTCACCGTGGTAGCAGCAGCTGCCGCAGCAACAGGTTCGGTAATTGGTGCACCGTTTAATAATGGATCGTATTCGTCATATTCTGGCTGCGTTGCACAGTTGCCCGAAAAGAGGACATCATCAGGATCAGCGGCTACGCCGCGCGCAGTGTAGGTAATGTCGTCTTCATCATCCATCCGCTTACCGGAGAACAATGCAGCGTCTGTTTGCCGCCCCATCGGATTGATGAATTTTTCCGCCAGACGTTTACGACGCGCTAACGCGCCACGAAGAATACGAGCACGGCGCGATTCATGCTGTTTGCCGTTTTTTTCGTCTTCATACTCTTCGTCGTCTTCATACTCTTCTTCATCAACCCAGGTATCATCTCGACGAGTGCGGTTACTGGCGAAAGTGAGGATGTTTAAAATCCAGCCCCCCAGTTTTTCGGCAATGGTCACCCAGGACCAGCCGGTAAACAGCGTCAGGCCAGCCGCCCAAACACAGAGCAGCGCAATGGTCCCGCCACTGCTGTGCAACAGCGGCTGCAGCGTAGTGCTTAATAAACTACCGATTACACCACCGGAGGCAAAATACCAGATGTCGTCCGCGTTGATTGCCGCAAGGCCACAGGACGTAAGGATAAGCGCCAGCACGCCAATAATTCTTAGCGAAACGGCGAAATAGTCAACGTACTCATCGCTGGACTGATGACGCCAGGCAAACCAACAGCCGCCAACAATAATGACCGGGATGGTGTAAGCCATCACGCCAAAAATGAAGAACAGCGTATCTGCCAGCCACGCGCCAGGCGTCCCGCCTAAATTATGGATAGGTTCATGCCAGGCCGTTTGCGACCAGCTGGGGTCCGAAGGGTTAAAGCTTAATAAGGCTGCCATCAACCAGACGGCAAACAGGACAATAAGAATCAGCAACGCCTCCAGAAGTCGGCGCCCGCTGCTTAACTTTGTCAATGTGACTTCTTTGTCTTCAGTGTATTCCTGGCTCAAGAAAGGCTCTCCAGGTTACAGGCTTTTCCTGCCCGATGCTAAAACGGACAACAGCACCAGGTTACCCCAGTACTGTTGCTGTATGGATTAACAGGAGTGTAATCAAAATACGCCTATTTTGCACCTGTTCCGTGTTAGCGCGTCTTAATAACCAGACGATTACTCTGCTTGACTTCTTCCATAACAACGTATGTCCGTGTGTCATTGACGCCAGGCAGACGCAGCAGGGTTTCCCCTAGCAGCTTACGATAAGCTGACATATCCGGCACGCGTGTTTTCAACAGGTAGTCGAAATCACCGGATACTAAATGACACTCCTGAATTTCTTCAAGTTTTTGCACAGCAGTATTGAATTGTTCAAACACATCCGGAGCGCCACGATTCAGAGTAATCTCAACGAATACCAGAAGTGATGCATCCAGATAATGCGGGTTCAACAGCGCCGTATAGCCCTGAATAAACCCTTGTCTTTCCAGCCGACGCACACGCTCAAGGCACGGCGTTGGGGAAAGTCCCACACGTTTAGAAAGCTCGACGTTAGAAATACGCCCATCCTTTTGCAACTCATTAAGAATGTTACGATCGATACGGTCGAGATCTTTGCCAGGGCGCTTCTTGCTATCTACCATTATTATTGTCTCTCTGTATTCCTTCCCTACTCCTGTCTGACCCTGAAGACATCACTGTTCAGAGTCGCTACCTGTCACGATAGACCGAAATCATTAAGATTCACGGCTCGCAATGCCTGGGTCTACGGTGAGAAGACCGTTGCCTTGAGGCAGCTATCGACATCACGAATGGCGTCTGTCCACGCCATGCGTAGATTTCACTAGCACGGTAAACATGGTATTTACATGCATGATTATGCGCACATAACAATACTGTTTTTTTCTTCCTCGAATGTTTTCGCAAAACACCAGGTGATTGTCAAAGCAAAACATCGTTTTTTAGTACAACATGCCAGTTATTCATTAACAGTGACGTTTAATCATCATTTAATCGGCTTATAAACCGGAAAAATTAAGTAGCAGACGTGATAATGACGGGAGAATGACAGGAGAATTTGACACGATTATCGCTTTTGACGATTGCACATATCGTTAACAAAATCGTCATACTCTTTTTTTACGTCTGTAAATTCCCTACAATCCTGCCCATTGTCTGCCAACAACTATGGGGATCTCATGGGCACGACCAAACACAGTAAACTGCTTATCCTGGGCTCAGGCCCGGCGGGATATACCGCTGCTGTCTACGCGGCACGCGCCAACCTGCAACCGGTGCTGATTACCGGCATGGAAAAAGGCGGCCAGCTGACGACGACCACTGAAGTAGAAAACTGGCCAGGAGATCCAAATGATCTGACCGGCCCGTTGCTCATGGAACGCATGCATGAACATGCTACCAAGTTTGAAACTGAAATTATTTTTGACCACATCAATAAAGTGGATTTGCAGAATCGTCCGTTCCGCCTGACTGGCGATAACGGCGAATATACCTGCGATGCGCTGATTATTGCCACCGGGGCTTCTGCACGCTATCTCGGCCTGCCCTCTGAAGAAGCCTTTAAAGGCCGTGGGGTTTCTGCCTGTGCAACCTGCGATGGATTTTTCTATCGCAATCAGAAAGTGGCGGTCATCGGCGGTGGCAATACCGCAGTTGAAGAGGCGCTGTATCTGTCTAACATCGCTTCCGAAGTACATTTGATCCACCGCCGCGATGGTTTCCGTGCGGAAAAAATCCTCATTAAGCGTCTCATGGACAAAGTGGAGAACGGCAACATCATTCTGCACACCAACCGTACGCTGGAAGAAGTGATCGGCGATCAGATGGGCGTCACTGGCGTTCGTCTGCGCGATACGCAAAACAGCGATAATATCGAGTCTCTCGACGTTGCTGGTCTGTTTGTTGCTATCGGTCACAGTCCGAACACGGCTATTTTTGAAGGACAACTGGAACTGGAAAACGGCTACATCAAAGTGCAGTCGGGTATTCATGGTAATGCCACCCAGACCAGCATTCCGGGCGTCTTTGCCGCAGGTGACGTGATGGATCATATTTATCGCCAGGCCATTACTTCTGCCGGTACAGGCTGCATGGCAGCACTTGATGCGGAACGCTACCTCGACGGTTTAGCTGACGCAAAATAATTTTACAAATCAGTAACAAAAGTAAAGAAGGCGACACCATGCGACTATGGGTCGCCTTTATTTTTTCCCCGTTGTAACATTGCTCTGCAAATAATTCTGATAACTCACCTGCTAAGCGTGCAATGAATAAATCCCGTCAAAAAGAGTTAACCCGCTGGTTAAAACAGCAAAGCGTCATCTCCCGACGTTGGCTGAATATTTCTCGTCTGCTGGGCTTTGTGAGCGGCATATTAATAATTGCCCAGGCCTGGTTTATGGCGCGAATTCTGCAACATATGATCATGGAGAACATCCCCCGAGAAGCCTTGCTACTTCCCTTTACCTTGCTGGTGATGACCTTTGTGCTGCGTGCATGGGTGGTCTGGTTACGCGAACGGGTGGGCTATCACGCCGGGCAACATATTCGTTTTGCCATCCGCCGCCAGGTTCTTGACCGTTTGCAGCAGGCGGGGCCGGCCTGGATTCAGGGCAAACCTGCGGGGAGCTGGGCGACGCTGGTGCTTGAGCAAATTGACGATATGCATGATTACTATGCTCGCTACCTACCGCAAATGGCGCTGGCAGTCTCAGTGCCACTACTGATTGTCGTCGCAATTTTCCCTTCTAACTGGGCCGCGGCACTTATTTTACTCGGCACTGCACCGTTAATTCCGTTGTTTATGGCTTTAGTTGGGATGGGTGCTGCCGATGCTAACCGACGCAACTTTCTCGCGCTTGCTCGCTTAAGTGGGCATTTTCTCGATCGTCTGCGCGGCATGGAAACCCTGCGTATTTTTGGTCGTGGCGAGGCTGAAATTGAAAGTATCCGTTCGGCTTCGGAAGATTTTCGCCAACGGACCATGGAAGTATTACGCCTGGCGTTTTTATCCTCCGGTATTCTTGAATTCTTTACCTCGCTGTCGATTGCCTTGGTCGCGGTGTACTTTGGTTTCTCTTATCTTGGTGAGCTGGATTTCGGCCACTACAGCACTGGCGTGACGTTGGCTGCGGGCTTCCTTGCGTTGATCCTCGCCCCCGAGTTTTTCCAGCCGTTACGTGATCTCGGCACGTTTTATCATGCCAAAGCCCAGGCTGTTGGCGCGGCTGACAGCCTGAAAACATTTATGGAAACACCGCTCGCCCATCCACAGCGTGGTGACGTTGAGTTAACGTCTACCGAACCAGTGACCATTGAAGCCAAAGATCTGTTCATCACATCGCCTGAAGGTAAAACACTGGCTGGCCCGCTGAACTTTATACTACCTGCAGGCAAACGTGCGGTACTGGTGGGACGAAGCGGATCCGGGAAAAGTTCACTATTAAATGCGCTTTCCGGTTTTCTCTCTTATCAAGGCTCGCTGCAAATCAACGGCATTGAATTGCGGGATTTATCTCCGGAATCATGGCGAAAACATCTCTCATGGGTTGGCCAGAATCCGCAATTACCCGCGGCAACAGTACGAGACAATGTGCTGCTGGCACGACCGGATGCCAGCGAGCAAGAGTTACAAACGGCCCTGGATAACGCCTGGGTCAGTGAGTTTCTGCCGCTCCTGCCGCAAGGTATCGATACTCCCGTGGGCGATCAGGCAGCTCGCCTTTCCGTAGGTCAGGCACAACGTGTGGCCGTAGCGCGTGCATTACTTCATCCCTGCTCACTGTTATTACTGGATGAACCTGCAGCCAGCCTCGATGCACACAGCGAGCAGCGTGTGATGCAGGCGCTAAACGCAGCCTCGCAGCGCCAGACAACGCTGATGGTCACCCACCAATTAGAAGATCTCGCTGACTGGGACGTCATTTGGGTGATGCAGGATGGCCAAATTATCGAGCAAGGTTGTTACGCTGATTTAAGCGTGGATAACGGTCCATTCGCCACGTTGCTGGCCCACCGTCAGGAGGAGATTTAAATGCGCGCGTTACTTCCTTATCTGGCTCTATATAAGCGTCATAAGTGGATGTTAAGCCTTGGTATTGTGCTGGCAATTGTCACACTGCTCGCCAGTATCGGCTTGTTGACGCTTTCTGGTTGGTTCCTCTCCGCTTCGGCAGTGGCGGGAGTTGCAGGACTGTACAGCTTTAACTACATGCTACCTGCCGCAGGTGTACGTGGCGCGGCAATCACCCGCACCGCCGGGCGCTATTTTGAACGTCTGGTGAGTCACGATGCGACTTTCCGCGTGTTGCAGCATTTGCGCATTTACACCTTCAGCAAGCTGTTGCCTCTCTCCCCTGCCGGGCTGGCCCGCTATCGCCAGGGCGAATTGCTCAACCGCGTCGTCGCCGATGTTGATACGCTCGATCATCTTTACTTGCGCGTTATCTCACCGCTGGTAGGGGCTTTTGTGGTAATTATGGTGGTGACTGTCGGGTTAAGTTTTCTTGATTTCACCCTCGCCTTCACGCTGGGCGGCATTATGTTGCTGACGCTTTTCCTGATGCCGCCGCTGTTTTATCGAGCGGGGAAAAGCACCGGGCAAAACCTTACCCATCTTCGCGGTCAGTATCGCCAACAGTTAACCGCCTGGCTGCAAGGGCAAGCTGAACTGACCATTTTTGGTGCCAGCGATCGTTATCGTACGCAGTTAGAGAACACCGAAATTCAGTGGCTGGAAGCGCAACGTCGTCAGTCCGAACTGACTGCGCTCTCACAGGCAATTATGCTGTTGATTGGCGCGCTGGCGGTGATTCTGATGCTATGGATGGCCTCCGGCGGCGTTGGCGGTAATAGCCAGCCGGGTGCGTTAATTGCGCTGTTTGTCTTCTGTGCATTGGCTGCATTCGAGGCCCTGGCTCCGGTGACAGGTGCATTTCAGCATCTGGGGCAAGTTATTGCTTCTGCCGTGCGTATCACTGACTTAACTGACCAAAAACCAGAAGTGACCTTTCCGGATACTCAGTCCGCCGTTCCTGAGCAGGTTTCCCTGACGTTAGGGGATGTTGTGTTCACTTATCCGGAACAATCCCAACAAGCACTTAAAGGGATTTCTCTTCAGGCAAACGCCGGAGAACATATTGCGATTCTCGGGCGAACCGGATGCGGAAAATCAACGTTGTTACAACTTCTAACCCGTGCATGGGATCCGCAACAGGGTGAGATTTTGCTCAACGGCAGCCCGATCTCTGACCTGAATGAATCGACATTGCGCCAGACCATCAGCGTTGTGCCGCAGCGAGTGCATCTGTTTAGCGCCACACTGCGCGATAATCTGTTACTCGCCGCACCTGGCGCTACTGATGAGACTCTTGCTGAAATTCTCCGTCGCGTCGGTCTGGAGAAACTACTCGAAGACACAGGGCTCAACAGTTGGTTGGGAGAAGGCGGACGTCAGCTTTCCGGCGGCGAGCTGCGTCGTCTGGCTATCGCCCGTGCGCTATTGCACGATGCGCCGTTAGTATTACTGGATGAACCAACCGAAGGCTTAGATGCCACGACTGAAAGTCAGATCCTCGAATTACTGACTGAAATGATGCGTGAGAAAACGCTATTAATGGTTACACATCGGCTGCGTGGGCTTTCACATTTTCAGCAAATAATAGTGATGGACAACGGGCAAATTATTGAACAAGGTACTCATGCAGAACTGCTTGCCAGACAGGGGCGTTATTACCAGTTTAAGCAGGGTTTGTAAGCTATTATTGAACGATCCGACTTGCGTAGTGGAGTTTTGCAGTCATGCGCCTGGTTCAGCTTTCTCGCCATTCAATAGTCTTCCCTTCCCCGGAAGGCGCATTACGTGAGCCTAACGGTCTGCTGGCGCTGGGAGGCGATCTTAGCCCTGCGCGGCTGCTCATGGCTTATCAGCGCGGTATTTTCCCGTGGTTTTCTCCGGGCGATCCTATTCTCTGGTGGTCGCCTGATCCACGTGCGGTTTTATGGCCAGAATCACTGCATATCAGCCGCAGCATGAAACGTTTTCATAAGCGCTCTCCCTATCGCGTCACGCTGAATTACGCGTTTGGTCAGGTCATTGAAGGCTGCGCCAGCGATCGCGAAGAAGGGACCTGGATAACGCGTGACGTCGTCGAAGCCTACCATCGTCTTCACGAGTTGGGCCATGCCCATTCCATAGAAGTGTGGCGTGAAGGCGAAATTGTCGGCGGCATGTACGGCGTAGCGCAGGGAACACTGTTTTGTGGCGAGTCGATGTTCAGCCGCATGGAGAATGCCTCGAAAACAGCGCTCCTGGTTTTTTGTGACGAATTTATCCGCCACGGCGGCAAGCTTATCGACTGCCAGGTATTAAATGACCATACGGCCTCGCTTGGTGCCTGCGAAATTCCTCGCCGGGATTACCTCAATTATCTCAATCAACTGCGCCCCGAACGGTTACCAAATAATTTCTGGGTACCACGGCGATTGTTTTCACCACAAGAATGAATGTTTTCGGCACATTTCTCCCCAGAGTGTTATAATTGCGGTCGCAGAGTTGGTTATGCTCATTACTCCGCTGCCGATAAGGAATTTTTCGCGTCAGGTAACGCCCACCGTTTATCTCACCGCTCCCTTATACGTTGCGCTTATAGTGCGGCTTAGCCGTGTGTTTTCGGAGTTATGTGCCAAACCTGTTTGTTGCGAATTAGCGCACAAATCTTTACTTATTTACAGAACTTCGGCATTATCTTGCCGGTTCAAATTACGGTAGTGATACCCCAGAGGATTAGATGGCCAAAGAAGACAATATTGAAATGCAAGGTACCGTTCTTGAAACGTTGCCTAATACCATGTTCCGCGTAGAGTTAGAAAACGGTCACGTGGTTACTGCACACATCTCCGGTAAAATGCGCAAAAACTACATCCGCATCCTGACGGGCGACAAAGTGACTGTTGAACTGACCCCGTACGACCTGAGCAAAGGCCGCATTGTCTTCCGTAGTCGCTGATTGTTTTACCGCCTGATGGGCGAAGAGAAAGAACGAGTAAAAGGTCGGTTTAACCGGCCTTTTTTGCGTTTGGAGTTACGGGGAATAAATATTGGAGGATGGAGTGTTGTGTTTGAAAACTGCCTGTACGGCAGTGAACGACCCGCTAACGCGGAAATACGCCCCGACTGCTTTCTAAGCTGCCTGTACGGCAGTGAACTCCGCCGCCCGCGCATTGACCTTGAGCGTATCTTTCTAAGCTGCCTGTACGGCAGTGAACTATAGCGGTTGTGTTTGCGTTGTTAGCTATTGTTTCTAAGCTGCCTGTACGGCAGTGAACTATACTGTACGTTTTTAACTTTAATCGTGACATTTCTAAGCTGCCTGTACGGCAGTGAACTGTACGACCTCGGGAGCCGAACTGGGCGGCATTTTCTAAGCTGCCTGTACGGCAGTGAACCATTGCTCCAGCAATACCAGCAGCCGCTTTCTTTTCTAAGCTGCCTGTACGGCAGTGAACACGACGAGACACCCTGGTGTGCCGCGTTCGTCTTTCTAAGCTGCCTGTACGGCAGTGAACAACGAGGTGCGCCTGATGTGCACCCAGGACGGTTTCTAAGCTGCCTGTACGGCAGTGAACACCGTGGGCCAGATTGCAATGACGCCGAAAACTTTCTAAGCTGCCTGTACGGCAGTGAACGTTAGCGCCCGTAGCCGTCCCGTAGTCCATACTTTCTAAGCTGCCTGTACGGCAGTGAACACGACGAATACCGGCACCGAATCCAGTTATCCTTTTCTAAGCTGCCTGTACGGCAGTGAACCATGCGCCGCGCGGCGAGCGCCTGCACCTTTTTTTCTAAGCTGCCTGTACGGCAGTGAACTTTACGTCGTTGCTGCCAGAGGTGCATATCTCTTTCTAAGCTGCCTGTACGGCAGTGAACACTACCGTGTCCGACGAGGAACTGGCCCTGCTTTTCTAAGCTGCCTGTACGGCAGTGAACACAAGGGGCCTGCTGCCAAAAATACCGCTCGATTTCTAAGCTGCCTGTACGGCAGTGAACATATTCCTTATGTGGATTATTTTAATATTGTGTTTCTAAGCTGCCTGTACGGCAGTGAACAGCGTGGTTGATGACGTGATGGCCGCCGCTGCTTTCTAAGCTGCCTGTACGGCAGTGAACCAGGATTAACAGAAATTGCGATTAATCGGCCATTTCTAAGCTGCCTGTACGGCAGTGAACGCTCTCGCGATTGAAGAGACAAACACAGTACATTTCTAAGCTGCCTGTACGGCAGTGAACATTGTTGTGCTCATTCCGATTTTTCCTCGCTGCTTTCTAAGCTGCCTGTACGGCAGTGAACAAAATAAAGGGCGCTGCAAAATGGGGCGGGCGTTTCTAAGCTGCCTGTACGGCAGTGAACCATTGCCATCACCGTGAGTACACACGCAACGATTTCTAAGCTGCCTGTACGGCAGTGAACTAGTGTCCACCAGCTCCGCTACCGTTTTTTCTTTTCTAAGCTGCCTGTACGGCAGTGAACATGCCGTTACGTGATCGTGCGGGTCGGAACTGTTTCTAAGCTGCCTGTACGGCAGTGAACACTGATTAGCGAGGAATATATCGACGCGCTGCTTTCTAAGCTGCCTGTACGGCAGTGAACGTAGCCAGGGTGAAATTTTTGTTTGTCGCGTTTTTCTAAGCTGCCTGTACGGCAGTGAACTGCGGAACTGGTCAGGCCGTCCGTTGGATTCGTTTCTAAGCTGCCTGTACGGCAGTGAACTTTGACTAATACGGCGATCTTTTGCTCGCCGGTTTCTAAGCTGCCTGTACGGCAGTGAACCCAGATAATTTTGGCGAGTCTGCTTAAATTCATTTCTAAGCTGCCTGTACGGCAGTGAACCAAAGACGTGTTTAAGGCCGGCACAACTTATCTTTCTAAGCTGCCTGTACGGCAGTGAACGCGAAAACGCGCGGTATTCCCGACGGATACACTTTCTAAGCTGCCTGTACGGCAGTGAACCTGGAATAATAGCAGACTATCCGATTGATTTACTGTTAAAACTTACAAAGTCGCAGATTTAAACCCTTTTTCCAGACATCAAAAAAGCAATAAACAAAATCAATGAGTTACATTTCAACCTAAAAAAAGGGTCTATTTGGTACTTCTTCAATCTCATATTTTATGCATAGATTTTGATAAACAATTGACCAGAACACATACGGTCAAAATCTCCGGGCGCGAACAGTATGTTCATTGCGTAACCAAACGAATCAATCCATATAAATTCTTCTTGACCGTTTTACTCCAACTCCCTATAGTAGCGCCCCGTTGCCACCCATGAGGTCAGGCAGCAAAACAATTTGGTGAGGTGTCCGAGTGGCTGAAGGAGCACGCCTGGAAAGTGTGTATACGGCAACGTATCCGGGGTTCGAATCCCCGCCTCACCGCCATATTCTGAGAAGAGCTCGTACGAAAGTACGGGCTTTTTTTTCGCATGTGACCCGTCCTAGCGGGGTGAGAAGCCCGGACCCGGGTTCGACAACTGGCGGCAGCCAGTTGGACAGACCGCGAACGCAGTGAACGGGCTGCCCGCAGGGCGAGCGAAGCGAGTCAATCCCCGCCTCACCGCCATATTTTAAGAAGAGCTCGTATGAAAGTACGGGCTTTTTTTTCGCATTGATGTGCCTTAAATAAAAAAACACGTACTTCCTCTTCGAAAGTACGTGAAAATCAGTGGCTGATTACTATACCCACTAGTCGTAGGATACGGCAAATATGGCTTTGCTTTGGACTTCTCCTGGCTGTAGTGCTTCCTCATTCACGCGGACATATTTCGCGGTAATCGGGAAGGTGTACTGATTCTCAATGGCCGCCATTTTAGTTAGTTTGTTCATCAGAGTATCACCCAGCTTTAGCGGTGTCGTTGCGTTACCATTATAAATCTGGAACCCAACCCCCTTAGCACCATTAAGCGATGTGTTTTTCAGAATGGTTCCACTATCATCCCATTCACCGCGCGCAACTTTAAAAGTCACAGGATTAGTCGTGACGTTATAAACACTGTCACAATTTAAAACCAGATCTATAGTTCCTGATTTTGTGTTATTGGCAGATTGCATCTCACTTATCGTTGTTTCTGGCATTCTTATTTCGTAAGTCGGTTGCGAGAAACTACAGGTTGTAGGTTTGTGTTTTGTTATATTAACATTTAAATTCTGTTGATAAGCAGCATCTGTTGGTAACCTATTGCTCACATAACATATAAAATAAAAGAGAATGTTTTGATAGCAAAAATTAGTTGCTGAACCATTTTCAAATGGAAAGACAACCGCAGGAGCATTCAAAATGAATGAATTAGAATATACTGTTTGAACATTCGCATTGCTTTCAGGCGATTTTATATATGAAGCTGTTAATGCTATACTTTTATTATTGATAGTATCGTTAACTGAATAAGTTTTCCTATCTCCCGTGTCAACAGGAAACCCATCTTCAACATCAAGATTAAACTTAACATAAATTGATTGGTTGCTATTTTGATTTTCTTTCATTTCTACAACATAATTGTCTAATGTTTTAAGTACATTTAACTTATCTTGAGTCGAATTACATGTAAATTCTCCCGTCAGATTAGGAGAAAATGTAACCGTTGCATTTCCCGCAGTTAAGTCTAAATTAACTCCCTGTATTGCAGTAGAATTTCCGTTAATAGTACATTTAGCCTGCCCCAAAAAAGGCAAAGCCAGTAAAAACAAAAACCAATATTTCTTCATAAACAAATCCTTTAACGACAAATATAAACTTTATTCTCATCAATAACGTTATCAAAGGTAATAGTGCAGAATTGTTCCTGCTGTTTATTAACCGAGACGCGAATCGACGCGGGAACATCATTGGTGCGAATAAATATCCGGCTTCCCTGTCCTACTAAGCCCACATTGTTGCCGCTTTCATCTTCAACCTCATAACCAAACGGCAACGGAGAGCCATCAGGGCGTTGGGAGATGAAATACCAGGGCTTGCGTTTATCAGTCTCAAACTGCGTCATCACTACCGCCCCACGATAAGGAACGGTGTTTTTACGGTTACCCAGTAGCGCCACATCGCTTTTACTGTCGGCAATATCCAACATCAACGTATTTTCACGATACGGCGTCAGGTTGTCATAAATAGCGTAGCCTCTGCTATCCGTGGTCAGGTAACGATATCCCTGCACCGCCGCTCCCTCCAGTCCCGGCGCTTTGACGATGGCGAACGTATCGGAAAGTCTGGGAGCCAGTGCCACCCCGTCCGACCACGCGACTAAACCGCCTTGAATATTACCGCTAACTTGTTGATATCTTTTCGACTGGCTATAGCTGCCACCAATAGTCGCCAATGGCGCACGCCAGGTCAGGTTTCCACCTGCTGTTGTTTCGCTGCCCTGGTGTTGATGGCTTAAGTTAGCCCCGTAGCTGAACTGATCGCGACTCCCCGCTACACCGCTGAGGCTGGTATTATTCGACCGATAGCCGTCTTTATCAAAAGTGGTCGAGTTAGAAACAAATAAATCTCGTCGTTTTTCAGTGATTCCATCGCCCCACGAGAAGGGAATTGAGAAATATAAGTTAATGCGTCTATCTTCGCGGTTATCTTCATCGTAGGTCTGGCTAACAGACAAGGTATAACTAAGGCGTTCCCAGGAGTTCGAATAGCTGAGTTGATAATCTTTCCCTGTCCCGCTGCGTTCCCAATAATCCCGCCATTGACCGCTGACCGACAGATATCCCCAATTTTCCGGTAATGACTGGTTTATATTTACAGAAAAGCTGTTCTTACGACCAAAATCGTACTGATAATAGTCGGCGATATCATAAACTGAGTCATCTTCTCGATTATAGCTTTTCCTGTTATTTGCCCAGACGTGATCGTTAAAAGTACGATAATCTCGAGAAGAATAACGCCAGGCCGCCAGCGAAAATTGCGTTCCACTTTGAGAGAGATATTTGTTCCAGGCAATCTGATAACTTTGACCATTAAACACATCACCGTTATCTTGTTCACTGTGGGAATGGGTAAAATCAACCGATACAGCACCAATCGGTGTATTCCATCCCGTGCCGAGAACAAACGATGAGTAATTATCAGACAACTGCGTGCCAGCATAGAGTGTCAGCAAATTATTAAGGCCATACTGATAGCTTCCCTGAATAAAATCTGACTGATCGCTGGCTCCCTCAATACGACTACGTCCGGCAGCAAATTCATATTTCGAAACGCCCGGTTGCAACATATTTGGTACAGATGAATAAGGTACACGATAACGCGACACCGAACCGTCAGCTTCTTTAACGGTTACTTCCAGATCTGCACCACCACCAGCAAGTTGCAAATCATCAATGGCGAATGGACCTGGCGGAACCTCTTTCTGGTAAACCACAAAGCCATTTTGTTCGATAGTGACAAGTGCGTTACTTTGGGCAACACCACGCACCACTGGAGTAAAGTTCTGTTTAGAGTTCGGCAACATCTGCATATCGCGCCACAGGCGTACACCGCGAAAACGCACGGAATCAAAAACATCAGAACCGGTATACATTTCACCAGCACGCAATGTGCCAAGAATTTGTGGAATTCCGCGCTCCAGATATAACGTGTTACTCTTCCATTTACCGCTGCTCTCGTCACTTTTCGTATAATTGGCATTTGAATGCAACTGCCAGCCCAGAAGATTCAAACCACTATTCAGGTTTAAATAGCTATTTTTATTATCTCCACCATGCTTATAATTACTGTAATACTGACTGGCATAATAAGACGTATATAATGCGTTAATCCCGCGATCCCATGCCTCAGGCGGGACATATCCGCGTTCATACTCAACGACATAGGCCTGGGGTACACTTAACTTCAGGTTAAAATGCCCAATATCATAGTCAACGCTGCCGCCCTGTACCGCTTCCCGAAGTGGTACACATTCTACGCTTTTATCGATATTAATGCCTTCTGTGAGGATACCTATTTGCTTTAACTGCTCCCAGGATAAACATGTTGCATCCGGATCGTCTTTAATATCGACATTATAGTGTCCGCGCCACTGATTATTCAGGTAAACATCCATATCATAGATACCAGGCATCGGCTTATCACTATCAATATGATAGTCAGAAATTTTTTCCCCATTTAATCCGCCAATCATAAAATGGGTGTCAAATGTTTCATCTTCCGCCCATGCAGACGAAGTTGCCAACACCGACAGGATAGCCAGCGTAATAGAATTAAGTTTAGACATAATCAATCCCTGATCTATTTGACGGTTTTTACTTTTTCACTCAAATAGTTTCCATGATCATCAATCAGCGTAACATTGTACTGGCTAACAACGGAAGATGTGGTGACGGTCTGTTCTGACCAGGGTGCTAGTACCAGAGTTTCTTTATTTAATTTGGCATTGCCTTTCAGTTCAGGAATAGTTATCCAGTTCGCTGAATTATTTTTTATATTAATACCATTACTGACTGTTCTGATATTCAGTCGAGAAAAACTTCCTTTATCGACACCAGCTATACCCTCCGGACGATAAATAAATTTGATGCGGTTTTGCATCGCGAATTTAATCTGGTTTTTACCTTCATTTTTCTCACTATTAGGTGGAATGTCCAGGACATTGAGAAAGAACAAGCTTTCGCGATCTTTAGGTAGGGTATTCGCCAATTTTTTGATCTTGAGTTGTTGTCCCTCGCCACCTTTTATGTGAGTTACCGGTGGCGTCAACACAAACGGAACATGAATTTTTTCTGGAGGCTGGCTGGTATCGCCATCATCAATCCATGACTGAACCAGGGCGCTACGATTACCTTCATTCATTAACTGAACGGTAATCTCTTTTTTCTGTTCTGGATAAATAACACGAGTGCCGTAGATATAGACACCACCCCACACAGGCGTGACCATACCGGCCAGCAAGAAGGCTATAAATTTTTTCATGACAACAATCCTTGTTATTGAAAATCGGCGACCGAAGCCGCCGATAAACACGGTATCAATCTGTCACGACAGTCATTGTCAGTGCAGAGTTAACCGGGCCAGAAGTCACCGTATCACCTGATTGCGCGTATTTCGCACTGAAATTTAATGTATATTCATTAGACTCATCTAGTCCTAACTCAATACTTTTATCACCTTCAATCTTTTGAGATTGCCCATCAGCACTCTCATAGTAGACAGCAAAACCAGCACCATTTGGGTTTGCCGCAGTATTAATGGTGATATCGCTACGATTTGCATCAAACTGACTTCTGGAAAACGTAATTCTGGGAGTCTTGCCTTCTGAACATTTAACCGTCAGCGGTACAGTTGTCTTATTTGAATAACCATTGTAGATAAATCCGGCACTTTGATCTTTAAATTGATCTTCACCAATATCGTTCATAGCAATAGTAGCCTGGCTATTTCCGATAAATTGGCATGTAGTTCCAACTATATTACCGGTAATAACTAACTCACCCTGTTCACTCCCCTCCTCTGCAAAAGCCCCTGCACTCATAAAAAGAGAAGATAATACTGCAACTGCAATAATTGAACGTTTCATAGTCTATTCCTTAACTAATTTATTCCAGGTGATTAAGAGTCTTTGTCCTCTCGGAAATGAATTTCGCAAATTACATTTGCTATCGCAATGTAAACAAGTTGTTTTCGTGATTTAAATCAAATTATAAAAAATACATAACCAGCAAAAAATACCCATAAAAATATTTTCATTGTTTACTATTCGTCATTATTTGATGTCATTACAAGGTAGATTAATACGTATTATTAATTGAGGATTGCTTGTTTTAAATAAATATCCATATACTTATGAAAGTGTAGGGCATTGAATTCCTTATTCTATTTCCAGCCAGAAATCGGCTTTTCAATAGACAAAAAGACCTGACAGTAAGGCCAGGTCTTTTATACATTCCAACTAACCAATCAAAACCAGGGAATAGTAGCGGTTGCGCTTAATCCATAACTACTGAATACCCCTTTAACCGGTTCTGTACGCAAATCCCCGTGTCGGATAAACAATTTGAACTGTTGCTGACTCGATAAACTCTTCATATTAAGAAAAGGTAAGTCGGTCCGCTGTTCAGCTTGCGTCGCCAGTCGCTCAATCGCCTGTTCTTCAGTAAGCCAACCTTTTTTCACTGAACGCCTTAACAGACGCTGGGGGTTACTTTTAACCTGCACACGGCTTACTACTCGCCAGCCCTTTATTTCTGGAACGGGAGTGACAGGTGAACATTGGCAATAGTCCGTTAGTCCTTTACGCCACGCTGAGGCTTCAAGCGCCTGTAATGTCTGGGCGCTACCATGCAAGCGTAAACGCGCTCCTGGCATAACATTTACGTCCGGGAAACTTACGCCGATATCGCCTTGCCCTCTTGCACCTAATGCCCGATGCAGTTTGGCAAATAACGCCGCCATCAACATTTCGCTCGAAAATTCAGGATCTGGTAGAACGAGGATCTCAAGGTAGTGATCCATTGGCAGCTCCTTATTCCGATTTCTCACCAAAGACACCGCCGCGGATCAGCACAGCCATCACGTAGTGCTGCTGCTCAACGTCTGGTTTCATCCCTTTAGTCACCCAATTGTCGAGTAAGGTATAAAAGTCGAGTTTTTCTTTCGGTTGGCGGCAGGCCACACCGCGACTGGTTACAGAACCGTATGGTTCCACGGCGATAGCACCTAATTCATCCACTTTTGGATGCCAGGTATCGATGGTACGTAAAGCATTGCCAATCTTCTGAGAGTGGATACCGGCAATGCCAGCCACCTGGTATAACACGCGACTTTTGCTACTGTTGCTGTCGAGTACCAGCTCCTGCGACGGGAAAACTTCTTGCCCGGCGCCAAGACGAACCTGCGCTTCAACGGTAAGCATCACCCACTCTTTTCCGCTTAATCCTTGTTCAATCGTTGCCGCCAGTTTCGTGACGCTACTCTGGCCCTGTTCAAATTGACGTAAAGAGAAGTCATGGCTGTTAAAAGTCCATGATTTGTCGTTAGCGGTGACTTTCACCTGAATTTGTTCGGCACCGATACGGTTACGCCACAGAAAACGACCATTTGCCAGATTCAGGGCATAGCGAAGCGCCAACTCTATAAAGCCATGTTCACTGATATAACCTTCAATAACGCCGGAAAGCGCCTCCTGATAGGCCATATCATTACATACTGAAGGTGAGGATAAATTACCCAGCACGCGCAGCGTAAACACCACTTTTAGCGTATCCGCATCTACCGGAAGCGAGGCTACATCTACCCGCTGCAAGTTGGCTTTTTGGATTTCTGCATTCAGCTTTAACGCATTACTGGAAATTGCATCTTTCAGGCGATTGGAGATGGTTCCGCGAACGGCTTTCTCCTGAATCTCAATAGGTTGCCATTCATTTCCTTGCCAGTTACCTGCGTACATCACCGCGTCAGAGGTTGCCAGTTTGCGCTCAAATGCCAGTACCGACGCCGTTTTTATTGTTACAGGAGCCTTTGCCATAATTATGTCCTTATTCTGTATCGTCATCTTCATTAGTAATAGGGTCGTCAACGACTGGTATTGCCGAGCAATAGTAGCCAGTGTCCGTTGTACGGTAACGCCACATCAGCGGTTGCAAGCCAGTAATACGATGTAATCCGCGCCATTCGCCAATGCCATAAACTGCTTCGGCAAAGGCAAATGGTGTTGAGGTATCGCGCGCATTTTCAACTTCACCGGGTGCGTAAACAGGAGAAATGCGTTGGTAGCCACACATTAACGGTACCAGGAAACCAGGCATTGGCTTCGGCTGGTATACCCATTGTGCGCTGTTGTCTTCTGCCGGAGATTCGGCCTGATATTTAACGGCAGCAAAATCAAGCCAGGCATCAAGCAACGATATATCGGGATGTTGTTGGTGATGTTCAGCCAGCCATTCACTGCGATCGTAAAGCGCATAACCCGGCATTAACCGCCAGACGATTTTACGCAGTTGCTTTTCATCTTCAGGGGCATGAAAAAGCTGTGGTTCGCGCATGTCAACAATGCTGCCGCCCGCCAGTTTGTGGCTCTGGCAGAGCATTTTCAGATGGTCGCAAAGAGCTTTTCTGCCATATTCACCATTGGTAATTTCGCCATTACATTCAATCAGCAGAGAAACCGTCAGGTGCATACGGCCCTCTTCATTGAACGAGGCGGTTTTACCTTCTCTGGTTAATGGGTTACGGGTGAGAGCGAATTGAAAATCGCGCCCGGAGCTGTACGCCTGAATATGCTGTTCATGGCTTACTACCGCACAACCGTCAAAACTTACGCCAAATTCATCCACGACCTTTCGAGAAAGCGCATGGACATAACCGAGAAAATGGGTCATCGACGGGAATCCCCAGGTCAACCCGGAGACGGCGTTAGCGTTTTCGATGCGTACATGGGGTAACAAGAGCAGATAACTCATTTCAGCGCCTCCTGCAGAACAGCTTCCATTTCACGCATCCGTTGAGTAAACAGGGACTGACTGCGCCACTCTCTTTGCTCGACAGCACCGACATCGAAACGGGCTTTTTTCAGGCGATAGTTCAGCCAGCGCGCGAAATCATCGGCTACCGTCTCTTGCCAGTCGTTTTTCTCACGCTCCTGTTTGAAAGTCTCATCTGAGAGGCTTCGCCACGGGTCCAGCCAAAGTTGTTGGTGGCGAGGTAAGTCTGGTGATTGCGCGGACCATCCCTGCCATTTTTCTTGCTGAAATGAAGACGCCTGCATGAACAGCAGATCAATCAACTCATCAATATATTTCGCCCGCGCAGTTCGGATATGAACATTGTTTATGTCAACCTTCAGCAGGTAAGTCATCCGGGCTATGATGCCTGAAGCCGCCCGATTGAAATCGCCGCGTAGGGAAAAAATACTGCGCATGTTTTGTGGTGCGCGATCCAGCGTCTCCCAGGTAGGTGGCATTGATGGCAACAGCCAGACACGACCACCACGCACACTATTGAGCAGAGAAATATTCTGCGGTTTTGTGCCACCAAAATGCATTTCGGCAAGATTAGGAAACCGGATATCTGGCTGGGAGTGCCATTTTCCTGCTTTGCGGGCATCGCGAATGGCTTTCGATTCCTCACTAAAGCGAACAGCCGTTAGCTTTTCATACATCGCCTGCGCCAGTGAACTGGAAAACAGCGGGCATAACAGGTGATAACTATCTGCAACAGGGAAATAGATTTGTTTTGCCAGTTTATGGCTGACAGGCCGTCCAATTGTCCATGCCTGGCTAAACCCTGTTACCCACTGTTCCAGTTGCGCTTTATCCTCTGCAAACGTACTTAATGCCTGATAATCACCACGCTTCAGGCTGGCAAGCAGTGAATCTCCGTTCACATCGGTTTGTAGCAACTTTGCGACGTCAAGTGCGGCGGCGTTACCAATCGCGTCAGTAGCGACATTCGCCAACGATGCCGTGTTTAAATAGCTTTCGTTAGCGGAGGTTTCCAGATAAAAGCTACTGGCTTTAGAATCACCATGACTGAATTTAGCGCCATGAGTGACTAATTTGATTTGCCCGGCACGCTTTGCCGCATCCGTTAACCAGTTACGTGGCAGGTAGCGTGCTTCGAGTTCCTGTCGCTCCAGAGCGATAACGCTGGCGTCCTCGCCCTGCTCCAGTCGCTTTGCTGCTTCTTTTTCAAAGGCTTCGATTTTGGGTTGCCTTCGCGAAGCGATGTAGTCAGTTATAAATTGTATTAGCGCCGTTTTTTCCATCTCGGCTCCTTTCGTTAATCCATCAAATTGAAGTTGCTCCCTGACTTCACTGAAAAATCTCCGTAGCCCAACATGGCTTCAGTACAACGACGCATACAGCAAAAGGGGCAACGCCCGTAGTGATTAACATGAATTATCATCCTAGAGTTATCTTCGGTTCAATTTAACTACGCCACATGTAATCACCTGGTGTTATATTAACATAATTCACTATTTGCCACGCAATAATTTAATGGCTAACATTCACGCACTGCCATCGGCAGCTAAGAAATAGAGGTATCTCCGGATACGGACTTGTAAACTGCCGTACAGGCAGCTAGCGCCCCATCACAGGTTGCGAAACACCCCTAACCACGGGTGATAACGCCAGTCATCGACTGCATCTTCTTCACTGGCCGGTACTCTCACTTCAGCAAACATTTCTCCAACACGCTGTATTTCACAACCTTGCTTATCAGCTAAATTCAACAAAACGTGTCGGTAATCCATCACGCCCCAGCAAGCGACGCCGCTGGCGCATCTCACCTCTTCTCGCCTGAAATTCCCTTGCGCTTTACGCTCGTTGTCGCCCGTACGGGAATAGAAACGCGCTTCGCTTTCTTCATCTTCCATATGCAGAAAAAACACCGCCTCCGGCAAAGGGGAATAACGAAATGGCGTCTGGCGCTGCATCCAGCCGTTCCAGCTTAGCGGTGCACGCCACCATTGCGCCGCCACCACATGCTTGCTTTTACTGCTCATCAATTCGGCGGATAAACGACTATGTTCAAGCTCCGCCAGTTTGTTGTCATTATTGGCAGACAGGATCCGCGGCAAGGCGTTAATCGTCCGGTAGTCCGCGATCGGAATCAGTTCGCAAATATCGTGGCTATTCAGCAAGTGTTCTTTTGTTTCGAAACCAGGCTTACAAAATGCGGGGGCTTTTTTCTGCAATGATTTGATATTGCTACGCAAAATAACCAGATTCTCACTGGTCGGCACATTTCTACGGTGGCGCTGAATACGTCCGGCAAATTGAATAATCGAACGCATGGAGCTTGGTTCAATAATTCCCCAGTCCGCATCCCAGTCACGCCCCACTTCTATAACCGATGTCCCCAACACCACAAAAAGATGGTGCGATTCCGGACTGTTATGTAAAGCATCTGCGATATCTTCGTTGCTCCAGAAATCGAGTTCGTTATGACGAGTAAAAGCGCGATCCAGCCGCTTCTCAATATCTGAACGCACCGCCAGCGGGTGTCGGGAGTGGTAAACACAGTAATGAATGCAGACATCTTCTGGTGAAGGAATGGCAATCAGGGCTTTGGTCACCGCAACCAGTGGGTTGATATTCGCGAAACGCACCAGGCCAAGCGAAACGGTTTTACCGCTTTCGTGTCGCTGGCGATGCGCCTGATGCAACTTCAGCATTTGCGTATGCACCGTCTGGGCCACACTTTCGGTAACGTCTTGTATCGCGCTTGATGCAGATGAAATTGAAGCTACACGCCCGAAATGCAGTCGCTCTTTTTCAGCCAGCATCACCGCTCGCCGTGCAACAAATTTGGCATGTGCATCACGAAACCCAGGCCCGTCGAAAATTTGCGTTGCATCAGCATCTTTTTCATCAAACCAGGCACAGCAGATATTGACGGGCCTGCCGTTGGTACCACAAGACGTCTGCCACATTTTACGCCCAGCGAGATAAGCCGCGAACAACGCCTGAATCAGCCCTGGAGGTAGCGTCGCCGAGGAGAGTAGTACCCGCGTTCCTAGCATCCCGGCCCAGTTCATCAAACGACATACCGCATGAAGATCGGCAATATCAAAGTCATCAGGTTCGTCGAGCACTAAATCGCTGGTTAACAGGCGCAACATTGCCGGAAGCTGTTTCCCGCCACGCACACCCTCAGTCGCAGAAATAAGATGATCAATCGTCGAGACCAGAATCGGCGCGGTCACTAACTCCTTAAGTTTGCTGTCATCCTTCAACCATTTTTCCAGCGCCCCGGTATGCAGGCTGCCTTCGTACTTAACGAACTGTAGCTCCTCTATTGGCGACTCTTGCGAAGCACTTCCGTAATCATTGTCTATTTTTTCCTGCTGCCACAGTTGCTTAACTGCCGCCGAACCAATCAGTACCGCCAGCTCATCCTCACCTAGTCCAAGCCGACTGCGCAGAGCATCGCCGGTTTGCAAAGTCAGCGTGCGCAATCCCAGCGCAACGGTAAATCGGCACCCTTCTCGCTCGTCGGCAAGTGCATACATAATGCGGGCGTTCGCAAAGGTTTTACCACAACCCGTCGAGGCCATATTGACGCCGAAAAATCCCTCTTCACGACTTCGTTCACGTAGCGCTCGCGCCACATCCCAGGCTTTATCTTGCCAGCGATATTTCACATCTGTGGCCCGCTGGCTAAAACCTTTATGTCGGGCAATTGCCGGAAGCGATGCCCGTGTGTGCATCAGTTGCCGCCCAAGCAGATACGCATGATGCGCGACGCCCACAAGATGTTCGTCTACCCGTTGTTTGAGCGTGCCGCTTTGGCGATCGCTATTTGCCCAGACGATATATTCCGGGTCCTGCCATTTTTGCTGCGCGTTATTAGATGAATAGTAGTGATCGGCAAGCATCAGGCAAAAACGCGCCATATGTAAGGGGAACAACTGTTCCATCTGCCCGTATGTCTTTAAACCGAGCGCGTTGCTTGCCCGGCGAGAAATCTGACGCGCTTTTTCCCGCCAGCTCGCGCTTTGAAGCGGCGTTCCTGACGGAAACTGCCAGACTTGCTCAAAATCCTGTTGCGTCCAGTCATTTTTGCGGTGGTTAACGGCATTCCAGTCAGCATTCAGTTGCTTCTCCAGCCAACTTTCACACCCTTTGCATGATTGTTCCGGCTGTGGAGAAAGATTCTCCGGCATTCGATGATGGGAAAGGATCAGCCAACCTACCGTCCTGGCTAGCAGTTGCAGCGAACTGAATGGACTATTTGAAAAATGAGGCGTGTCTTTTTGCAGACGTTCAAGAATCGCAACTTCATCATCTGCCGTTAATTCCCCGAGTTTCTCCAGCCACACATCGTCTGGCTGTTCACCAACAAACGCCTGAAAGAGCCGCAGTGAGATCCATTCATGCCGATAAGGTTGATAACTGCGTGCGCTCTCATGGGTCAGGCTTTGCTGAAAGCTGCGTCCTGCTTTACCAAAATCATGAAACAACCCGGCGATAGCCGCCAGCAGCGCAATGCTCTCCGCGCATTGCCAGCGATTTTCTTCTTTGTTCACCAGGCTGGTTTGGGTTGTTCGATTCGTGGGAACGCGTCCCTGTGCATTAAAACGACGAATATTACCCACAATCCACATCAACTCCATTTGCCCGTTCTTTTTCAGCCAGTGACATGCCACTGCGGTATTTCGCCTGGCAGTTTTGCGCAGTAAACGGCGGAGTGTATTAACGCCTTCCAGAGTAATCACTGTTTGCCATGCGGCATCACCGGTGCGTTCAGCAAACTGATCAATAATACGGCAGCTTTCCACGCGGGCGTTTTTTGTACAGCGCGAGATAATCAGAACATTCATTGATCAGCCTTAGCCAGTGCCTGGGCCGTATCTTGCAAAGAGGTGATCATGACATCCAGCGCATCCGCTTGTTGAAAGATATTGATGCAGCGTTGACGAAACTCCTGAGCATCTTCTCCCGCCATTGCGGCAATAAATGCTTGTGGCATAACCAGGGCATCTTTAATCAGATCGGCAAGGTCAAAAACGAGGCCACCGCGACGTGTTTTACCGTGCATTACTGCTAAACCATGCGGGATTCCGGTTACCCACGCTGCCACTGCTGCCAGCCCATAAGCCAGATAATTACCCTGATCGAGGAAGCGGTTAGCCATATCAATCCCACCGCCCCGTTTTGCGCGAGTAAAGTCGCCATAGCCCACGGTTTGGCTCACCATTTTGTAGAGTGCTTTGGTCAATTTGGCCTCTACGAGCATAAGCTGCGTATGGTTTTCTGCCGCGTCTATTTCTTCACGAGTACGATTTAGTAGGGTCTGCAGTGCATTAGCATCAGGCTGAAAGGCGTGTTCACGCTGCATTTTCGCGCTGGTCCAGTGCTTATCGATATGTGTCAGGCGGAGTAACTGAAAACGTTTCGCGGCGGCAAGTCGTTTATCTTCAGCAAACCAAAAAGAAACCCACTGCTGAAGATATTCAGTAGGACGATATTCGCTTTGCGGACTGAGCCAGGAGACATCAACATCAACTTCATTTGCCGAATACAGCGGCGTGCCATCCGTACCACAAAAGCCCACCATCACCCCGGCATGGGCAAATTCACGCATCGCCGCCTGAGTTACGGATGTTCCCATCCCCAACATCAATGCCGTGGTATTCGCAATGGGGATATTCCAGTAGTACGACTCCTTACCTTCACTGGTAATATATTCCACTCGCCCACCATTCACCTGCACCCGACATTTTTCCAGATAATAAATATTGGCGCGTTTAGAGTGGAGAATGGTCTTGAGGTCAGATGGAGTAAGGTAATTGGAAGACATAAACACATCCTGTGATTATTTTTATTTGAAGGAGTTAGGATTAGTACAGCATTGATTTCTGTGCGAGAAATTGATTTCTATCGCAATTATCACAATTGTTATTGCACGTTGCGGCTAATGGTTCGGAGTTGAGAGCGCCATAACGCAGCTAAATTTCTGCCATCATCGTATTTGTGAAACTGCCTGTAGGGCAGTGAACGATGTATCTGACCCCGATTACATTGCTCAACATTTCTAAGCTGCCTGTGCGGCAGTGAACCGGCAGCAGCCAGCTCCGGGACAGAAACTACCTTTCTAAGCTGCCTGTACGGCAGTGAACAATAACGCATTAATTTTACCGTCTATTATGATTTTCTAAGCTGCCTGTACGGCAGTGAACTGATTGCGCGTCGATATCTCGTGAAGCCGCGCTTTCTAAGCTGCCTGTACGGCAGTGAACGTTTGTACTGAATTACGCGCAGCAAGCCAGGTTTTCTAAGCTGCCTGTACGGCAGTGAACGCTGAGTTCCCTGACGACATCTGGATTGATCCTTTCTAAGCTGCCTGTACGGCAGTGAACGTGTCGTGTGGGTGTTCATGGGCACACAGGGGTTTCTAAGCTGCCTGTACGGCAGTGAACTTAGCGACAACGCCCTTAAATGCCCGGCTTGTTTTCTAAGCTGCCTGTACGGCAGTGAACGCTAAATTTATCGATAGCATCCTTGCCATTCTTTTCTAAGCTGCCTGTACGGCAGTGAACTCTCAGGAGGCGCGGGACGAGGCCAATAAACTTTTCTAAGCTGCCTGTACGGCAGTGAACGGCGCACATATGAAAAAAGCCACGGGCTACGCTTTCTAAGCTGCCTGTACGGCAGTGAACACTGACCAGGCCAAACTGGAAGAAGTTTATTCTTTCTAAGCTGCCTGTACGGCAGTGAACAGAGTTGCGGCGGTTGTAGTCCGTCGCCGCCATTTCTAAGCTGCCTGTACGGCAGTGAACGTGATCGCTGAGGCAACCGACGCGGATTCAGTCTTTCTAAGCTGCCTGTACGGCAGTGAACCCTGTAAATATTGTCATTAACAATACAGCAGCTTTCTAAGCTGCCTGTACGGCAGTGAACGCTGTAATTCTGCTAATAGTTCCGATTTAACGTTTCTAAGCTGCCTGTACGGCAGTGAACTTTCACGAAAACGGAATTAACACGCTGGAACATTTCTAAGCTGCCTGTACGGCAGTGAACAGTAAAAGCGCCGTTCATATTCGTTTCCTCGTTTTCTAAGCTGCCTGTACGGCAGTGAACTGGGTGGTGTCGCGCTATTTGAGCGCCTGCTCTTTCTAAGCTGCCTGTACGGCAGTGAACTTAAAACGGCATTGAGAGGAATAATTCAAAATTTTCTAAGCTGCCTGTACGGCAGTGAACGCACTCCCGCCGCCAGTTGTTCCCGAACTGCCTTTCTAAGCTGCCTGTACGGCAGTGAACATTGGAAAAATAACAATATCAATTATTGCGACTTTCTAAGCTGCCTGTACGGCAGTGAACTCAAATACTACACGTTTAGCCCGTTGTTAATAAAGCAAAACCATCTCATTTTCCTGCTGCCACCCTTTTTTATCCTTACCTTCCAGCAGCACTAATTATCAACAACTTACCATCATCATCAAAAAAAGGGTCCGAACTTCCCCCACCCCATAAACAAAAAGTCCGTAACCTCTGACGAGATTACGGACTTCACCAACCTACTTAACAATCTGATTAATGCGCGGCTTCCGGTTTATGCTTTTGTGCACTCTGGAACCCGTAGGTCAGCTCATTTTTATCTTTATCCAGCGCGACTGTCACCTGGCCACCATCCACCAGCGAGCCAAACAGCAGTTCGTTAGCGAGCGGTTTTTTCAGGTTATCCTGAATCACACGTGCCATCGGACGCGCGCCCATCGCCCGGTCGTAACCTTTCTCAGCCAGCCAGTTACGCGCTTCCTGGCTCACTTCCAGAGAAACACCTTTCTGATCCAACTGAACCTGCAACTCGACGATAAACTTATCAACCACCTGGTGGATCACGTCTGTAGAGAGATGATCGAACCAAATAATGTTGTCGAGACGGTTACGGAACTCCGGCGTAAAGATCTTCTTGATCTCTTCCATCGCATCGGTGCTGTTATCCTGCTGGATAAGACCAATGGATTTACGCTCGGTTTCACGTACCCCGGCATTGGTGGTCATCACCAGTACCACGTTACGGAAATCGGCCTTGCGCCCGTTGTTATCGGTCAGCGTGCCGTTGTCCATCACCTGCAACAGAATATTGAATACGTCCGGATGCGCTTTCTCGATTTCGTCCAGCAGCAGCACCGCGTGCGGATGCTTGATGACCGCATCGGTCAACAGACCGCCCTGATCAAAACCAACGTATCCTGGAGGCGCACCAATCAGGCGGCTGACAGTATGACGTTCCATATATTCGGACATATCAAAGCGCAGAAGCTCAATACCCAGTGCTTTGGAAAGCTGTACCGTCACCTCGGTTTTCCCGACCCCGGTTGGACCAGCAAACAGGAATGAACCAACAGGTTTATGTTCGTGACCTAAACCCGCACGCGCCATCTTGATGGCCTCGGTAAGCGCTTCAATGGCTTTATCCTGACCGAAGACCAGCATTTTCAGGCGATCGCCAAGATTTTTCAGCGTATCGCGGTCACTCTGAGAAACGCTCTTCTCAGGGATACGTGCAATACGGGCTACCACGGACTCGATATCCGCCACATTCACCGTTTTCTTGCGCTTGCTTACCGGCATCAAACGTGCGCGAGCGCCCGCTTCATCGATAACGTCAATCGCTTTGTCCGGCAGATGACGATCGTTAATGTATTTCACCGCCAGCTCCACCGCCGCACGCACCGCTTTCGCGGTATAACGCACATCGTGGTGCGCTTCGTACTTCGGTTTCAGGCCATTGATGATTTGCACAGTTTCTTCGATCGACGGTTCAGTAATGTCGATTTTCTGGAAGCGACGCGCCAGAGCACGGTCTTTCTCGAAAATGTTGCTGAACTCCTGATAGGTCGTCGATCCAATCACGCGAATTTTACCGCTGGAGAGCAACGGTTTGATCAGGTTGGCTGCATCTACCTGCCCGCCAGACGCTGCGCCCGCTCCAATGATGGTATGGATCTCATCGATAAACAGGATGCTGTTAGTATCCTGTTCCAGCTGTTTGAGCAACGCTTTAAAACGTTTTTCAAAATCGCCGCGATATTTGGTGCCTGCTAACAGGGAGCCGATATCGAGAGAGTAAATCGTACAGTCAGCCATGATTTCCGGCACATCGCCCTGAACAATTCGCCAGGCAAGACCTTCAGCAATCGCAGTTTTACCGACGCCAGACTCCCCAACCAGCAGCGGGTTGTTTTTACGGCGGCGGCAGAGAACCTGAATGGCGCGCTCCAGTTCCTTCTCACGACCAATCAGCGGGTCAATTCCGCCCACGCGTGCAAGCTGGTTCAGATTAGTCGTGAAATTCTCCATACGGTCCTCCCCACCAGCTTGTTCTTCACTGCTCGGCTGGTTTCCTGGTTCAGAAGACTGAGATGGCTCGTCTTTACGCGTGCCATGAGAAATAAAGTTCACCACATCAAGACGGCTGACTTCATGTTTGCGCAACAGATACGCCGCCTGCGACTCCTGTTCACTAAAGATAGCGACCAGAACATTCGCACCGGTAACCTCACTGCGACCGGAGGACTGAACATGGAAGACCGCACGCTGCAATACACGCTGAAAACTCAAGGTCGGCTGCGTGTCGCGCTCCTCTTCACTGGCGGGCAGAACAGGTGTGGTTTGTTCAATAAAGGCTTCCAGTTCCTGACGGAGCGCAACCAGGTCCACGGAACACGCTTCCAGCGCCTCCCGGGCCGATGGGTTACTGAGCAATGCCAGTAACAAGTGCTCGACGGTCATAAACTCATGACGGTGCTCGCGCGCTCTGGCGAAAGCCATATTTAAACTGAGTTCCAGTTCTTGATTGAGCATAGGCACCTCCCCCAATTTTTATACCTGCATTCAGGCTTTTTCCAGCGTACACAGCAATGGATGCTCGTTCTCCCTTGCGTACTTGTTCACCATCGCCACTTTGGTTTCTGCAACCTCAGCGGTAAAGACTCCGCAAATGGCCTTCCCCTGGTAGTGAACAGCAAGCATCAATTGCGTTGCACGTTCTACATCATAAGAAAAGAATTTTTGTAACACGTCAATAACAAACTCCATTGGAGTGTAATCATCATTGACTAATATCACTTTATACATAGATGGCGGTTTTAGCGCGTCGCGAACTTTTTCTTCCGCCAGTTGATCAAAGTCCAGCCAGTCGTTCGTTTTACCCATTGTCAGTTATCATCTTCGGTTACGGTTACCGGCAGAACGCTCTGCCGCTGACAAGAGCGTATTTGCCTGACCAATCTACTCCACATGATAGATAATTATCATCTATCGTTGGTATAAGCGACATCAGTGACATTACTGTCAATAGCGTTAACTGCTTCAAATTTTTGATGCATACCTACCCCCTGGCCCCTGTCAAACGCTTGACGACTCGCCCCATTTCTCTAAATTGTATTTCAAGAGTTGGCGAGGTTTTGAACTGCCCCCTCTCTGACCCCGGTTTATTCCATCTTACTTATATAAGATTTGCGAAGGATGTCGAAGCATGGAAAAGGGTACTGTTAAGTGGTTCAACAATGCCAAAGGGTTCGGTTTCATCTGCCCTGAAGGCGGTGGCGAAGATATTTTCGCTCATTATTCCACCATCCAGATGGATGGTTACAGAACGCTAAAAGCTGGACAACCCGTTCAGTTTGATGTCCACCAAGGGCCAAAAGGCAATCACGCCAGTGTTATTGTGCCCGTCGAAGTAGAAGTAGCAGTCGCATAGCTCTTCTGTCTCATTGTGTACATCCTAAAGGCAAAATGCCAGCTCGATCGGCTGGCATTTTTATCTCAAAAATCACTCTCGCGCCAAAGCATCCACTGGATCCAGCCGTGCCGCATTTCGTGCAGGTAGCCAGCCAAATAAAATGCCCGTAACGGTTGAGCATAAAAACGCCAGCAGCAACGCCAGTGGAGAAAAGCCTATCTCCCAGCCGGGTAAAAAAAGCTGTAGGGTGAAGGCAATTAACAGCGACAGCATTATCCCCATCGCGCCGCCCACCAGGCAAACCAGCACGGCTTCAATCAGAAATTGTTGCAGAACATCGCTGGCACGCGCGCCAACAGCCATACGAATACCAATTTCCCGCGTCCGCTCCGTTACTGACACCAGCATAATATTCATAACGCCAATGCCGCCTACCACCAGCGAAATCACCGCCACCAGAGTCAGAAACAGTTGTAAAGTACGTGTGGTTTTTTCGACTGTTTTCAAGACGCCGTCCATGTTCCAGGTAAAGAAGTCTTTTTTGCCATGGCGCAGCGACAACAAACGGGTGAGTTGTTGTTCCGCTTCGGTGCTGTCATAGCCTTCTTTTACTCTTACAGTGATGGAGTTCAGCCACGACTGGCCCATAACCCGCCCGGACATGGTGCTGTAAGGTAACCAGACGCGCAGCACTTTACTGCTACCAAACATCGACTGTTTTTCTTCCGCCACGCCGATGACTCTCGCAGGCATATTACCAACCAGAATGACCTCACCAATCACATCGGCCTTATGCGGGAAAAGCTGGCGGCGGGTGTTACTGTCGAGAACCACCACCTGTGCGCGGCCGTTCAGTTGCTCCTGGTTAAAGGTGTTCCCTTCGCTGAAGGTCATGCCGTAGACATTGAAATAATCGCCGCTCACACCGTTGGCGCTGGCGGCAACATCAACATTGTTATAACGCAGGCGCAGGTTTTGCGAGACGGCGGGCGTGGCAGAGGCGACCCACGGTTGTTTTTGGATGGCGATTAAGTCGTCGTACTTTAGCGCCTGCTGATATTGCGGATCGTCATCGCCAAAATCTTTCCCGGGATAGACATCAATAGTATTCGTACCAATAGAACGAATATCCGCCAGCACCATTTGTTTGGCGGCATCGCCCACCACGACGATAGAAACCACCGACGCAATACCAATAATAATCCCCAGCATGGTCAGTAAGGTGCGCATTTTATTCGCTGCCAGCGCCCGCCACGCCATCGTCAGCGCCTCATTAAAACCACTGACGAATTGCCGCCAGCCAGACGCCGTTTTGACTATCGATTCCGTCCCCGTGGCGGCATTCACCTTTTCAATGGCGGGAGGATTACGCACAATTTCGCCGTCACGAATTTCGATTACCCGCTCCGCCTGAGCCGCAACCTGTGGATCGTGGGTAACGATAATCACCGTGTGCCCGCGATCGCGCAGCTGATGCAATATCGCCATCACCTCTTCGCCAGAATGGCTGTCCAGTGCGCCGGTAGGTTCATCGGCGAGGATCACCTGCCCACCGTTCATTAACGCACGAGCAATACTGACACGCTGCTGCTGGCCACCGGAAAGCTGGGCTGGATAATACTCTGTACGGTCTTCCAGCCCCAGTCGTTGCAGCAACTCCTGAGCGCGCAGCAATCGCTGTTTACGCTCAAGTCCGGCATAAACGGCGGGTACTTCAACGTTCTGCTCGGCGGTTAAGTGCGAAAGCAAATGGTAACGCTGGAAAATAAAGCCGAAATGCTCGCGACGAAGCTGCGCCAGCGCATCGGCGTCCAGCGTGGCAACATCCTGGCCGGCAACGCGATAGGTTCCACTGGTCGCTTTATCCAGGCAGCCGAGAATATTCATCAGGGTCGATTTACCGGAGCCCGAAGCACCGACAATTGCCACCATCTCACCTGCATAAATATCCAGGCTGATGCCCTTTAGCACCTCAACCTGCTCGTCTCCAGCAGGATAGCTACGGCGAATATCCTTTAGTTCGAGCAAGGGCGTCATTGTTCAGCTCCTGGTTTGGCCTCACCAATCACCACTTCATCGCCCGCTTCCAGTCCTTTGACAATCTCAACATCGGTGTCATTGCGCGCGCCAATCGTCACTTCGCGCTCGCGTATTTCGCCATTACGCAGCAGTTTGATTTTATAACGGTTATCACCAACCGAATCCCCCAGTGCCGACAACGGAATGGTGAGTACGTTTTTCACATCAGTGAGTTGAATGTGGACTTGCGCAGTCATATCCAGGCGCAGTAAACCATTGGGGTTTGGCACTTCAAAACGGGCGTAGTAGAAAATGGCGTCGTTGACCTTTTCTGGCGTCGGCAGCACATCTTTAATCTGCCCCTCGTAGCGCGTCAGCGGATCGCCAAGCACGGTGAACCAGGCTTTTTGACCGGGTTTCAGGTGAATGACATCTGCTTCCGACACCTGCGCTTTCACCAGCATGGTACTCATATCTGCCAGCGTCAGAATGTTTGGCGCTTGTTGTGCGGCAATTACCGTCTGCCCTTGCAGAGTGGTGATTTGCGTAACTTCACCTGCCATCGGGGCAACGATGCGGGTGTAATCGAGATTCGTTTTCGCCGTGTCGAGTGACGCCTGATTCCGTTTGATTTGCGCATCGATAGTACCTATTTGCGCCTGTTTAACTGCCATCTCCGTCGCTGCGGTGTCGAGATCCTGTTGCGAAACCGCCTGCGTTTGCGCCAGTCGTTGCTGGCGTGAGTATGTCACCCGTGCCAGTTTCAGTTCTGCTTCTGCCTGTTGCCTTTGCGCACGCAGCTCCATCAGTGTCGCTTCCACTTCCTTGATCTGGTTTTCAGCCTGTTCAGGATCAATAACCCCTAAAAGCTGGTCTTTTTTTACTTTATCGCCAATCGCCACCGACAGCGTTTTCAACTGACCGCTGACCTGCGCGCCCACGTCAACCTTACGCAGCGCGTCCAGCTTTCCGGTCGCCAGCACGCTTTGCTGCAAATCACCGGGGCGGACAATCAATGTCTGATAAGTCGGCACGGGCGCGTTGAGTGTTCTCCACAACGCAATCAGCGCAGCGATGACTATCACCAGCGCAATAGCGTAACGCTTCTTAAGGTTTTTTCGCTTTTTCATAAATACTCTGAATGCTCCATATGCGCGCACGGGGCTGCCAACTTCAACGAAACATCAACAAAAATCTAAAATTTACGTTAGTAATTATACGATTGATGTTTGGTTAAGATGCCCGATGGTGAAATCGGTGTTACGTATAATCATTGATTTTATGAATATGTCTCAGATCACTGAACGAGCATTTACACCATCTGAATCTCTTAGCAGCATGTCTCTTTTCCTTAATCTGGCAGGGGGTCAGTGGCGGCCGGGTAAATTCTGGCATCGCCGTCGGTTTCGCCAGAAATTTTTGCTGCGCTCTTTGATTATGCCGCGTTTAAGCGTTGAGTGGATGAACGAACTCTCCCACTGGCCTAATCTCAGAACGCTGTTAACGCGTCAGCCGCGCCTGCCGGTTCGCCTGCATCGCCCTTACCTTGCCGTGAATATGACCCGTAAGCAATTGCTGGAGGCGTTACGTTACCATTATGCGTTGCTGCGCGCGTGCATGTCGGCGGAAGAGTTCAGCTTATATTTGAACACCCCGGGACTGCAACTTGCGAAGCTGGAAGGAAAAAACGGCGAGCAGTTCACGCTTGAACTGACCATGATGATCTCAATGGATAAGGAAGGTGACAGCACAATTCTGTTCCGCAACAGCGAAGGTATTCCTCTGGCGGAGATCACATTTACACTGTGTGAGTATCAGGGGAAAAGGACGTTATTTATAGGCGGGCTGCAAGGTGCGAAATGGGAAATTCCACACCAACAGATCCAGAATGCGACGAAAGCCTGCCACGGGCTATTTCCCAAACGACTCGTGATGGAAGCGGTCTGCCTCTTCGCCCAACGCTTACAGGTCGAACAAATTATTGCTGTCAGCAATGAAACACATATTTACCGCAGCCTGCGTTATCGCGATAAGGAAGGAAAAATCCATGCTGACTATAACGCGTTCTGGGAATCGGTCGGTGGCGAATGCGACGCTGAACGCCATTACCGCCTTCCAGGTCAGATAGCACGAAAAGAGATTGTGGATATCGCCAGTAAAAAACGGGCTGAATACCGTCGACGCTACGAGATGCTTGACGCTATTCAGCCGCAGATGGCAAGGATGTTTTGCGGTTAATCAGCCCGACCGCGCGCCAGCCACAGCACGCGTGAGAACATTTTTTTCAGCAGCGTCGGTACGGAGTCCACACCACGACGTCCGGCCTCCATTGCCACTTCAATGGCAAGGTCGGGCTTGGAAGAGCGATGGATCGCTTTTGAAATAATTTTGCGCAAATTCATCGGCACGTTTTCCGGGATCTGCGCCACGCGATGGAACACGTCGGAAAACCCCTGGCGATACATAAAATGTTCCATATCCAGCGCCGGTAACGTTGTCAAATGTTCACGTTCAGCTTCGCGATCGTTATTCAGCAGGCTGCGCACCGTTGCGGCATATTTCTTCCCGGCTTCATCGCCATCGACCAGCACATGCCACTCAATCCCCATCCGCCGGGCAAATTTCACCAGTGGTTTTAGCCCGGACTGAGCAAACTCAATGACCTTAATCCCTTCGGCATCGAAATGGTGTCCACACTGGCGCGCCAGTTCGTTGATAACCCAGGTTTCTGTTTCCCCTTCCACCAGCAACCAGCAGCGAGCAAACAGCGATGACGGACGATTAAAACGAATGTGAAAAGAGATGCGGCGGCTGTCTTCGGTGCTCAAGCCACTTGGCCCCAGACGCCAGGCGGCAACACGAGAAGATTCACGCACCAGGCGGCAAACATGTTCCACTGGAGTTAACGAAAGCAGCTCGCCAGAGTTGGTGGTAGCAATACGTTGTAAAGGCAAAAGATTCAACAGATGCCAGGCAACGGAAAGCATAATCGGATGCAGGCGGGTTTCTGGATCTTCAATTAGCAATAACGGACGCGCGTCTTTATCCAGTCGCAATGACCCTTTTGCCTGCAATAAAGTGGCAAACAGACCGAGTAAAATGACCCGATACGAACGCCCCCCTGGTCTGTCAATCATCCGGTTGATGATATCGAGGTAACGCCAGCTCCGTTGCTCATTGCTGGCTCGCCGACGCATTAAGCGATATCTCGCCTGCCCGGCCCCTTGCTCCGAGAAATAATGCTCAAGCAGTTGCACCATTGCCGAAAGCCCCTGGCGAATCTGCCCATCGGAGAGATTTTGCGGGTGTGAGGATAACTCGCGGGCGAGAAAATCCAACTGGCGCGCGGTGACTTCCACATTGGGTACATTTGGTACAGTTCCATTGCGAATGCGGCGCATAAAACGGGCGTCGCGCAAACGCAGAACCGGCATTAAACGCACCACATGACGCGCCTGATCGTTAATATCTTCGACATCAATCGGATGACCGTCTTTATCAAGAAAGCTGCGTAACGTCATCACGCTACCGTCTTCCGCACTTTCCCCTTCCAGGCGATAAAAAATGCGGTGATAACCATCGGTGCATGGCGTCCAGCACGCTTCCAGCGGACGATAACGGCGCACCCGATGCCGTCCTGGCTGCAACTCACGAAAGGTCAGAATGATATGCAAATGATGTTCTCGCCCGTTGATATCCCCCGGCGGAAACCAAAAATCGTCGCGCTCAAAATGGTAGAGATCTGACTCTGGCGATAACAGCAGGGTTAAGGCGTCCAGTAAACTGGATTTACCCCACGCGTTCTCCCCAATCAGGACGTTGTTTTGTTCCAGCATCAATGACAATCGATTAATGCCGCGAAAGCCCACAATTTCAACGCGCTCAAGAATCATATCCCCTCCAGAAATATGTAACTTATCCTTTACCCCAGCAGTATAACGAGAAAGGCAGTAGCAATACGTGATGACATCACAATTAAGCATGGCAAATGTCTGAAAAATGAGCGAATAATTGTGTCAGATGCCTTCTCGCTGATTTCTCCCGAAAAAACAATGAAATCAAATAATTAACCTTGTGGATTATTTTTATTACCCCCAAAGGTTTAATTTCGTGGTTTGCACTACACTGTCAATCAGGCAAATGACTATATGAGGGAACTGACTATTGCCCTAAATCAAAATTACTGGATTTATTTATCTGGCGAATAGCTCGTCTTCGTTTTTAAAATACCCACGCATTATTTCTGTCGTCACTTTTTTACGACGACCCGATAAAACGACCATATTTTTCACAGGGTCAATTTTTAATTGAGGTGGATATGTTCAGAAAATTAGCAGCAGAATGTTTTGGCACTTTCTGGCTTGTATTTGGTGGCTGCGGTAGCGCAGTGCTTGCAGCAGCATTCCCGGAATTAGGTATTGGCTTTGCCGGTGTTGCACTGGCGTTTGGTCTGACCGTGCTGACCATGGCCTTCGCTGTCGGTCATATTTCTGGTGGTCATTTTAACCCGGCGGTCACTATTGGTTTATGGGCTGGTGGCCGTTTCCCGGCAAAAGAAGTCGTTGGTTACGTGGTAGCCCAGGTTATCGGCGGTATTGTTGCGGCGGCACTGCTGTATTTAATCGCCAGCGGTAAAGCTGGGTTTGACGCAGCGGCCAGCGGCTTTGCTTCTAACGGTTATGGTGAGCATTCACCAGGCGGCTATTCCATGCTTTCTGCACTGGTGGTTGAACTGGTATTGAGTGCCGGTTTCTTGCTGGTGATCCACGGTGCAACCGACAAATACGCGCCGGCAGGCTTTGCGCCGATCGCGATTGGTCTGGCGTTAACCTTGATTCACTTAATCAGTATTCCGGTGACTAACACTTCCGTTAACCCGGCGCGCAGCACCGCAGTTGCCATCTTCCAGGGCGGCTGGGCGTTAGAACAGCTGTGGTTCTTCTGGGTAGTGCCAATTGTCGGCGGTATTATTGGTGGTCTGATTTACCGGACCCTGCTGGAAAAACGCGATTAATTAGCATTGGCATTTTATCTGCCCTGATTGTTTTATCATCGACGTTACAAACCGCACGGGTGTTGGTGGCGTCAAAATCGCTGAAGCGTTCCCCGAAGGCCGGGGCAGCCCACATGGATGTGGGCTGAGGGCGCGTCTTACAGGGACGTTACCTCGCGCCCGACCCGGTAGCCGAAGGGGATAAGCTGAAGGTACCGCGCAGCGGCGATTTTGTTCGCCAGAGCCCGGGGGTGCAGGGGCGGCGGCGATTGGCCGCCCCCTGCGTGCTCCCTGCGCCAGTGGCTTTATATGGCATTGCACATGAAAGGAGCGCAACAATGCTAAACACTCATAGAGAATTAAAAATCCCCCTCTGATGCATAACATTTCCTTTTAATTGCAACTTTACTCGTCCTTCCGCTTTCAGTAGTGTGTCATCGCGCATTTCGACTTCTTCTTTGCAAGGACTGGGTTTTCATGTTTTCTGGGCTGTTAATCATTCTGGTTCCCCTGATTGTGGGTTACCTCATTCCGCTTCGCCAAAAAGCTGCGTTAAAACGCATTAATCAGCTATTAAGCTGGATGGTTTATCTCATTCTCTTTTTTATGGGTATCAGTCTGGCGTTTCTCGATAATCTCGCCAGTAACCTGTTGGCGATTCTGCATTATTCCGCTGTCAGTATTACCATTATTTTACTGTGCAATATTGTCGCCTTGCTGTGGCTGGAACGCGGTTTGCCGTGGCGCAATAGCCACCAGCAAGAGAAATTGCCGTCGCGTATTGCGATGGCACTGGAATCGCTGAAACTGTGTGGCGTCGTGGTGATTGGTTTTGCTATTGGCCTTAGCGGATTAGGTTTTTTACAGCACGCTACCGAAGCCAGCGAATACACGTTAATTCTGTTACTTTTCCTCGTCGGTATTCAGCTGCGTAACAATGGCATGACCTTAAAGCAGATTGTCCTTAATCGCCGGGGAATGATTGTCGCCGTGGTGGTGGTTGCCAGTTCATTAATTGGCGGTTTAATTAACGCCTTTATTCTTGATCTCCCCATCAATACCGCGCTGGCAATGGCCTCCGGTTTCGGCTGGTATTCTCTTTCCGGTATTTTGTTGACCGAATCTTTTGGTCCGGTAATCGGGAGCGCGGCGTTCTTCAATGATTTAGCGCGTGAGTTGATCGCCATTATGTTGATCCCTGGCCTGATTCGCCGTAGCCGCTCTACTGCACTGGGCTTATGCGGTGCCACATCAATGGATTTCACCCTGCCCGTTCTTCAGCGTACAGGTGGGCTGGATATGGTCCCGGCAGCGATTGTTCACGGTTTTATTCTCAGCCTGTTAGTGCCGATCCTCATCGCCTTTTTCTCCGCATAATACCTCTCTGGCGGTAGATCCCTGCCGCCAAAATTGCGCTAAATCAATCTCCCTTAAAGTTGCATGAAAAATCCCTTTTATCCCCGCGTTAAGCGACTTAACCTTAAACATGTATATTAAATATAACTTTAAAAGGTGTGATCATGTTTTGTGTGCAATGTGAACAAACTATCCGTACTCCGGCAGGAAACGGCTGCTCATACGCGCAGGGGATGTGTGGTAAAACGGCGGAAACCTCTGACCTTCAGGATTTACTCATCGCGGCGCTGCAGGGGCTTTCTGCCTGGGCTTTAAAAGCGCGTGAATACGGCATTATCAACCACGATGTAGACAGCTTCGCGCCGCGCGCATTTTTCTCAACCCTGACCAACGTTAACTTCGATTCTCCGCGTATTGTCGGCTACGCTCGTGAAGCGATTGCCCTGCGCGAGGCGCTGAAAGCACAATGCCTGGCTGTAGATGCCAACGCCTGCGTCGATAACCCGATGGCTGACCTGCAACTGGTGAGCGATGATCTCGGCGAACTGCAACGTCAGGCAGCTGAATTTACGCCAAATAAAGATAAAGCCGCGATTGGCGAAAACATTCTCGGCCTGCGTCTGCTGTGCCTGTATGGCCTGAAAGGTGCAGCGGCCTATATGGAACACGCCCACGTTCTCGGTCAATACGACAACGATATTTACGCCCAGTACCATAAAATCATGGCGTGGCTGGGGACCTGGCCCGCCGATATGAACGCGCTTCTTGAGTGTTCAATGGAAATCGGCCAGATGAACTTCAAAGTGATGAGCATTCTGGATGCAGGCGAAACCGGTAAATACGGTCACCCGACGCCAACCCAGGTCAACGTCAAAGCGACGGCGGGCAAATGTATCCTGATTTCCGGTCACGATCTCAAAGATCTCTACAACCTGCTGGAACAGACCGAAGGTACGGGCGTTAATGTCTACACCCACGGCGAAATGCTGCCTGCTCACGGCTACCCAGAGCTGCGTAAATTCAAGCATCTGGTCGGTAACTACGGCAGCGGCTGGCAGAATCAGCAAGTGGAGTTCGCTCGCTTCCCTGGCCCTATCGTGATGACTTCGAACTGCATCATCGATCCAACCGTAGGGGCTTATGACGATCGTATCTGGACCCGCAGCATCGTTGGCTGGCCGGGCGTGCGTCATCTGGATGGCGAAGATTTCTCTGCGGTCATTGCCCAGGCGCAACAAATGGCGGGCTTCCCGTACAGCGAAATTCCGCACCTGATCACCGTGGGCTTTGGTCGCCAGACGCTGCTTGGCGCAGCAGATACGCTGATTGATCTGGTGAGCCGTGAAAAACTGCGTCATATCTTCCTGCTTGGTGGCTGTGACGGCGCACGCGGCGAGCGTCACTACTTCACCGATTTCGCCACCAGCGTGCCGGATGACTGCCTGATCCTGACCCTCGCCTGTGGTAAATATCGCTTTAACAAACTCGAGTTTGGCGATATCGAAGGTCTGCCGCGTCTGGTGGATGCTGGTCAGTGTAACGATGCTTACTCAGCGATTATTCTGGCTGTCACTCTGGCAGAAAAACTGGGCTGTGGGGTGAACGATCTGCCGCTGTCGCTGGTGCTCTCCTGGTTTGAACAGAAAGCGATTGTCATTCTGCTGACACTGCTTTCTCTGGGCGTGAAAAATATCGTCACCGGCCCGACGGCACCTGGTTTCCTGACACCAGATCTGCTGGCGGTGCTGAACGAGAAATTCGGCCTGCGTTCTATCACCACTGTTGAAGAAGACATGAAGCAACTGTTGAGCGCGTAAGGAGTTTGTCGATGACGATGCCAACGAATCAATGCCCGTGGCGGATGCAGGTTCATCACATTACGCAAGAAACGCCGGATGTGTGGACGATTTCCCTGATTTGCCACGATTACTACCCATATCGCGCCGGGCAATATGCGCTGGTCAGCGTGCGAAACTCAGCGGAAACGCTGCGTGCTTACACCATTTCCTCCACGCCTGGCGTGAGTGAATACATCACCCTGACCGTGCGGCGGATTGATGACGGTGTCGGCTCCCAGTGGCTGACCCGCGATGTAAAACGCGGTGATTATCTCTGGCTTTCGGACGCGATGGGGGAATTTACCTGCGACGATAAAGCAGAAGATAAATTCCTGTTACTGGCGGCAGGCTGCGGCGTTACGCCAATTATGTCGATGCGTCGCTGGCTGGCGAAAAACCGTCCGCAGGCCGATGTACAGGTGATCTACAACGTGCGCACACCGCAGGATGTAATTTTCGCCGATGAGTGGCGTCATTATCCGGTAACACTGGTGGCGGAAAATGACGTTACCGAGGGGTTCGTTGCCGGACGCCTGACTCGTGAACTGCAGGCAAGCGTTCCTGATTTAGCCTCACGTACCGTGATGACTTGTGGTCCGGCACCGTATATGGATTGGGTGGAACAGGAAGTGAAGGCGCTCGGCGTGACGCGTTTCTTTAAAGAGAAATTCTTTACGCCAGTGGCGGAAGCGGCGACCAGCGGTCTGAAATTCACCAAACTGCAACCGGCGCAAGAATTTTACGCTCCGGTTGGCACCACGCTGCTGGAAGCACTGGAAAGCAATAAAGTTCCGGTTGTCGCCGCCTGTCGTGCGGGTGTTTGCGGCTGCTGTAAGACGAAAGTGGTTTCCGGTGAATATACGGTGAGCAGCACAATGACGCTGACCGACGCCGAAATCGCTGAAGGTTACGTACTGGCCTGCTCCTGCCATCCGCAGGGAGATATGGTGCTCGCGTAATCGCCTTATGCCCGATGATATTCCTGTCATCGGGCTGTTTAACCGTTAGTGCCTCCTTTTTCTCCCATCCCTTCCCCCTCCGTCAGATGAACTAAACTTGTTACCGTTATCACATTCAGGAGACGGAAAACCATGAAACAAACGGTTGCAGCTTATATCGCCAAAACACTCGAATCAGCAGGCGTAAAACGCATCTGGGGAGTCACGGGCGACTCTCTGAACGGTCTTAGTGACAGTCTTAATCGCATGGGCACCATCAACTGGATGCCTACCCGCCATGAAGAAGTGGCGGCCTTTGCCGCTGGCGCTGAAGCACAACTTTCAGGAGAACTGGCGGTCTGTGCCGGATCGTGCGGCCCCGGTAACCTGCACTTAATCAACGGCCTGTTCGATTGCCACCGTAATCACGTTCCGGTACTGGCGATTGCCGCCCATATCCCTTCCAGCGAAATTGGCAGCGGCTATTTCCAGGAAACCCACCCGCAAGAGTTATTCCGCGAATGTAGTCACTATTGCGAGCTGGTTTCCAGCCCGGAGCAGATCCCACAAGTGCTGGCGATTGCCATGCGCAAAGCGGTGCTTAACCGTGGCGTTTCCGTTGTCGTGTTACCGGGCGACGTGGCGCTAAAACCTGCACCAGAAGGGGCGACCACGCACTGGTATCATGCGCCACAGCCAGTCATAACACCGGAAGAAGAAGAGTTACGCAAACTGGCGCAACTGCTGCGTTATTCCAGCAATATCGCCCTGATGTGTGGCAGCGGCTGCGTGGGGGCGCATAAAGAGTTAGTTGAGTTTGCCGGGAAAATTAAAGCGCCTATTATTCATGCCCTGCGCGGTAAAGAACATGTCGAATACGATAATCCGTATGATGTCGGAATGACGGGATTAATCGGCTTCTCGTCAGGTTTTCACACTATGATGAATGCCGACACCTTAGTGCTGCTCGGCACACAATTTCCCTACCGCGCCTTCTACCCGACCGATGCCAAAATTATTCAGATTGATATCAACCCAGCCAGCATCGGCGCGCATAGCAAGGTAGATATGGCGCTGGTCGGCGATATCAAATCAACCCTGCGCGCATTGCTGCCACTGGTGGAAGAAAAAACCGATCGCAAGTTTCTGGATAAAGCGCTGGAAGATTACCGCGATGCCCGTAAAGGGCTGGACGATTTAGCTAAACCGAGCGAGAAAGCCATTCACCCGCAATATCTGGCGCAGCAAATTAGTCATTTTGCCGCCGATGACGCCATCTTTACCTGTGACGTTGGCACACCTACGGTATGGGCGGCACGTTATCTGAAAATGAACGGCAAGCGTCGCTTGTTAGGTTCGTTTAACCACGGTTCGATGGCTAACGCCATGCCGCAGGCGCTGGGCGCGCAGGCAAGCGAGCCAGAACGCCAGGTGGTCGCCATGTGCGGCGATGGCGGTTTTAGCATGTTGATGGGCGATTTCCTCTCGGTAGTGCAGATGAAGCTGCCAGTGAAAATTATCGTCTTTAACAACAGCGTACTGGGCTTTGTGGCGATGGAGATGAAAGCTGGTGGTTATTTGACTGACGGCACCGAACTACACGACACCAACTTTGCCCGCATTGCCGAAGCGTGCGGCATTACGGGTATTCGCGTGGAAAAAGCCTCTGAAGTCGATGAAGCCCTGCAACGCGCTTTCTCCATCGACGGTCCGGTGCTGGTGGATGTGGTGGTTGCCAAAGAAGAATTAGCCATTCCACCGCAGATCAAACTCGAACAGGCAAAAGGTTTTAGTCTGTATATGCTGCGCGCAATCATCAGTGGACGCGGCGATGAAGTAATCGAACTGGCGAAAACGAACTGGCTAAGGTAAAAAGGGTGGCATTTCCCGTCATAATAAGGACATGCCATGATTGATTTACGCAGTGATACCGTTACCCGACCGAGCCGCGCCATGCTCGACGCGATGATGGCCGCCCCGGTTGGGGACGACGTTTACGGAGACGACCCTACCGTTAATGCTCTGCAGGAGTATGCGGCAGAGCTTTCCGGTAAAGAAGCCGCCATTTTTCTGCCTACCGGCACTCAGGCCAACCTGGTCGCTCTGCTCAGTCACTGCGAACGCGGCGAAGAGTATATTGTCGGTCAGGCGGCGCATAACTATCTGTTTGAAGCCGGTGGCGCAGCAGTGCTGGGCAGTATTCAACCGCAACCCATCGATGCTGACGCCAACGGCACGTTACCGCTGGATAAAGTGGCGATGAAAATCAAACCCGACGATATTCACTTCGCCCGCACCAAATTGCTCAGTCTCGAAAACACCCACAACGGCAAAGTGCTGCCGCGTGAATACCTGAAAGAAGCATGGGAATTTACCCGTGAGCGCAATCTGGCGCTGCATGTTGACGGTGCGCGCATCTTTAACGCCATCGTGGCTTATGGCTGCGAACTAAAAGAGATCACGCAATATTGTGATTCGTTCACCATTTGTCTGTCGAAAGGTCTTGGTACGCCAGTCGGTTCGTTACTGGTCGGTAACCGTGACTACATTAAACGTGCCATCCGCTGGCGGAAAATGACCGGCGGCGGGATGCGCCAGTCCGGGATCCTGGCAGCCGCCGGGATGTATGCGCTGAAAAATAACGTCGCGAGGCTGCAGGAAGACCACGATAACGCCGCCTGGATGGCGGAGCAGTTGCGTGAAGCAGGCGCAGATGTGATGCGTCAGGACACCAATATGCTGTTTGTTCGTGTCGGGGAAGAAAATGCTGCCGCGTTAGGCGAATACATGAAAGCGAGAAACGTACTGATTAACGCCTCGCCGATCGTCCGCCTGGTGACCCATCTCGACGTCTCACGCGAGCAACTGGCTGAAGTCGCCGCCCATTGGCGCGCATTCCTGGCGCGTTAAGGAGAGAGACGTGCCGCAACGCATTTTAGTTCTCGGTGCCAGTGGCTACATTGGTCAGCATCTGGTGCGTACACTCAGCCAGCAAGGGCATCAGATCCTGGCGGCGGCACGTCATGTCGACAGGCTTGCAAAGCTGCAACTGGCAAACGTCAGTTGCCATAAAGTCGATCTCAGCTGGCCGGATAACCTTCCGGCCCTGTTGCAGGATATCGATACCGTCTATTTTCTGGTGCACAGCATGGGCGAAGGCGGCGATTTTATCGCTCAGGAGCGTCAGGTGGCTCTCAACGTCCGTGATGCGCTGCGCGAAGTGCCAGTTAAGCAATTAATCTTTCTCAGCTCGTTGCAGGCTCCGCCACATGAGCAGTCGGATCATCTGCGCGCCCGTCAGGCCACGGCGGATATTTTGCGTGAAGCCGGTGTGCCGATTACTGAATTGCGCGCCGGAATTATCGTTGGCGCAGGTTCAGCGGCGTTTGAAGTGATGCGCGATATGGTCTACAACCTGCCGGTATTAACGCCGCCACGCTGGGTACGTTCACGCACCACGCCCATCGCGCTGGAAAACCTGCTGCACTATCTGGTGGCACTGTTAGATCATCCGGCCTGCGAACATCGGGTCTTCGAAGCCGCTGGGCCAGAGGTGCTCAGTTATCAACAACAATTTGAACATTTTATGACCGTGAGTGGTAAGCGCCGCTGGTTGATCCCCATCCCCTTTCCCACCCGCTGGATTTCGGTGTGGTTTCTCAATGTGATTACTTCCGTACCGCCCACCACCGCCAAAGCGTTGATTCAGGGGCTGAAACACGATCTGCTGGCAGATGACACCGCGTTACGTGTACTCATTCCACAACCGCTGATCGCTTTCGATGATGCGGTACGTCGCACATTGAAAGAGGAAGAAAAACTGGTCAACTCCAGCGACTGGGGATATGACGCGCAGGCTTTTGCTCGCTGGCGACCAGAATACGGTTACTTCGCCAAACAAGCCGGTTTTACGGTTAAAACGTCCGCCAGCCTTCACGCGCTATGGCGGGTAGTCAATCAAATCGGCGGTAAAGAACGTTATTTCTTTGGCAATATTTTGTGGCAGACCCGGGCGCTAATGGACCGCGCGATCGGTCATAAACTGGCGAAAGGTCGCCCTGAGCGGGAATATTTGCAGACGGGAGATGCGGTAGATAGCTGGAAAGTGATTGTCGTTGAAGCGGAAAAACAACTTACGTTGTTATTTGGTATGAAAGCACCGGGACTGGGGCGGCTTTGTTTTACGCTGGAAGATAAAGGCAACTACCGCACCATAGACGTTCGCGCTTTCTGGCATCCGCACGGCATGCCAGGCCTGTTTTACTGGCTTTTCATGATCCCTGCGCATCTGTTTATTTTTCGCGGTATGGCAAAACGAATCGCCAGACTTGCAGAACAAATCACAGATTAATCGAAAAAAACCTGCGTGATTCTTTCATGTTTCCCATTGCATCAAGGGGGAAATCACGAAAGAATGCGCACGTCGTCTTATCAACAACAGTGGAATGATATGAAGGTACTGGTTACCGGCGCTACCAGCGGCTTAGGTCGAAACGCGGTTGAATTTTTATGCCAGAAAGGCATCAGCGTGAGAGCGACCGGTCGCAACGAAGCGATGGGCAAATTGCTGGAAAAACTGGGCGCAGAGTTTGTCCGGGCGGATCTGACCGAACTTGTCTCATCGCAGGCTAAAGTGATGCTCGCAGGCATTGATACGCTGTGGCACTGCTCCAGCTTTACTTCGCCGTGGGGAACGCAGCAGGCTTTCGATCTGGCCAACGTTCGCGCTACGCGTCGCCTGGGCGAATGGGCTGTTGCCTGGGGAGTGCGTAACTTTATTCATATTTCTTCGCCTTCACTGTACTTCGACTATCATCACCACCGGGATATCAAAGAAGATTTTCGCCCTCACCGCTTCGCTAACGAGTTTGCCCGCAGCAAAGCTGCCAGCGAAGAAGTGATTAATATGCTTTCGCAGGCGAATCCACAAACGCGCTTTACTATTCTGCGCCCACAAAGTCTGTTCGGACCGCACGATAAAGTGTTCATCCCCCGCCTGGCGCATATGATGCACCACTACGGCAGCATTCTGTTACCGCATGGCGGCAGTGCGCTGGTCGATATGACCTACTACGAAAATGCCGTGCATGCCATGTGGCTGGCGAGCCAGGAAAACTGCGACAAACTGCCTTCCGGCAGGGCATACAACATTACCAATGGTGAGCATCGTACACTGCGCAGCATCGTGCAGAAGCTCATCGACGAACTGAATATTGATTGCCGTATTCGTTCAATTCCCTACCCGATGCTGGATATGATCGCCCGCAGCATGGAGCGTTTAGGCCGCAAGTCAGCGAAAGAGCCGCCGCTAACTCACTACGGCGTCTCCAAGTTGAATTTTGACTTTACGCTGGATATTACGCGTGCACAGGAAGAGTTAGGTTATCAGCCTGTCATCACGCTGGATGAAGGGATCGAGAAAACTGCCGCCTGGTTGCGCGACCACGGAAAACTGCCGCGCTAATCCTGACCGTATTTCTCCAGCAACGCTTGTGCAATTGCCAGAGTTTCTGCATCCGCTTCGCCGTTATATAACGTCGGGCGGAAGTGCATCTGGAACGCCATAATCACTCGTTGCTGTTCGCCAGGAGTCATTTCTGGTTTCACGTCATAGCCGTAACGGGCCAACAGTTCCAGCAATGAGGCGGTATCTACCGGTGTGTGCGGCGCGCGCCCGGCAAGATAAAAGTTCACCCGCTGCGCATCAGGCCAGGCACCAATCCCCTCTTGTGCCAGTTGCTGCCAGGGAAATAATGGACCGGGATCATCTTTGCGCTGCGGCGCAATATCTGCATGAGCTACTACGTTTTCCGGTTTGATGTGATAGCGGGCGATAATATCCTTCGCCAGTGGAATGAGCGCCTGAATTTGTGTCGGTTCAAATGGCGCAAAATATTTCACCCCCGCTGATGTTTTCCAGCCGCGATTTTCCAGCTCAATACCTATAGAGGTGTCGTTAAGGCGCGTTGCCCCGCGCCAGGCGCTAATCCCCGCATGCCAGGCCAGTTCCTGTTCCGGTACCAGTTGCCAGATACGCGGCTTGCCGTTGTAAAGTGGTGGCTCGGCAGGAACCAGGTAATGCGAACTTACGTGCTTATCGGTCAGTGTCGCCAGTGACGTATCAAAGTCCTCTGCGGTGTAGTGGATCACCAGCACTTTAATGCGCGGATACGCCGCCTGCGCCTGGTGTCGGGTATCAAGCTGGTATCCCTCTTTCTCGACAATGCCTTTTTCGCCTGCACACCCAGCCAGAAACAAAGCGGCGGCAACCAGCCAGAAGACTCTGCTCATCGACGCGTTTTCACCGCCGTTCCGCTGACGCTAACCATCAGCATACTGCCGTTTTGCCCGACCGTTTCGTAGTCGATATCAATGCCGACCACGGCGTCAGCCCCCAGCGCTCGCGCCTGCTCACCAAGTTCCTCAAAGGCTATCTCCCGCGCTTTACGCAGTTCTTTTTCATACGCACCGGAACGTCCGCCAACGATATCGCGGATCCCCGCAAAGAAATCGCGAAAAATGTTAGCGCCTAAAATCGCTTCGCCGGTCACCACACCGCAATATTCAACGATGGTCTGACCTTCAAGTGTTGGGGTTGTGGAAAATTGCATGATCGATCTCCTTGTTTGCTAAGCCTTCGATCTTCAAAGCATTATCGGACTGATACGCTATTATTGAAAGGATATCATTATTATCGTAGAACGCTTTCAAGGTGTTCGCTTATAAGGAAATCATTATGCGCTACAGCAAATTGACTATGCTTATCCCTTGCGCACTGTTACTCAGTGCTTGTACCACCGTCACGCCTGCCTATAAAGATAATGGCCCCCGTACGGGATCTTGCGTTCAGGGCGGACCTGACAGCGTGGCCCAGCAGTTTTATGACTACCGCATTTCGCACCGCAGTAACGACATTACCGCTCTGCGTCCATATTTAAGTGACAAACTGGCAACTTTGCTGAGTAATGCCAGCCGCGATAACAGCCATCGTGAATTATTAAGCAGCGATCCGTTCTCCAGTCGCACCACTTTGCCTGACAGCGCACAAGTTGCCAGCGCCTCGACCATCCCAAATCGCGATGCGCGCAATATTCCGCTGCGGGTGAATCTGAAACAAGGCGACCAGAGCTGGCAGGATGAAGTGCTGATGATTCAGGAAGGACAGTGTTGGGTGATCGACGATGTGCGCTATTTAGGTGGCAGCGTACACGCACCTGCCGGCACTCTGCGCCAGTCCGTTGAGAACCGCTAAAACCTTGATTAAACGATAACCCCCATAAATTGTCTGGCATTCTGTGAAGAATGCCGACATTTATGCTCGCCGCCCTTCGCCGCCGTTATTTTGTGCTATGTTTATTGAATAATGTGCTTTGCTTTTAACTTTTAAAGCAGAAATATTGCATAATTATTCTGTCAAAGGTACTATCTTCGACTTCAATAGCTATCCGACTGCCAGTATACGAGTGTCAATGAGTATTCAATTAAACGGCATTAATTGCTTCTACGGCGCACATCAGGCGCTGTTCGATATCACGCTGGATTGCCCGCAAGGCGAAACGCTGGTGTTACTTGGCCCCAGCGGCGCGGGGAAAAGCTCGCTGCTGCGTGTACTCAATCTGCTAGAGATGCCGCGCTCCGGTACGCTCAACATCGCAGGCAACCATTTCGATTTCACTAAAACGCCATCTGACAAAGCGATCCGCGAGCTGCGTCGTAACGTCGGGATGGTGTTTCAGCAATACAACCTATGGCCGCATCTGACGGTACAGCAAAACCTGATTGAAGCGCCCTGCCGCGTGCTGGGGTTGAGTAAAGATCAGGCACTGGCCCGTGCAGAAAAACTGCTGGAACGTCTGCGTCTCAAACCTTATAGCGATCGTTACCCGCTGCACCTGTCTGGTGGTCAGCAACAACGTGTCGCTATCGCCCGCGCGCTGATGATGGAACCGCAGGTACTGCTGTTTGATGAACCGACCGCCGCGCTGGATCCGGAAATTACCGCACAAATCGTCAGCATTATTCGTGAGCTGGCGGAAACGAATATTACCCAGGTGATCGTCACCCACGAAGTTGAAGTGGCGCGTAAAACCGCCAGCCGTGTGGTGTATATGGAAAACGGTCACATCGTAGAACAAGGCGACGCGAGCTGCTTTACCGAGCCGCAAACCGAAGCATTTAAAAACTATCTCTCTCACTAAGATTCGGGATAACAACAATGAAAAAAGTTCTGATTGCCGCGCTAATTGCAGGTTTTAGTCTTTCCGCCACAGCTGCCGAAACCATTCGTTTTGCTACCGAAGCCTCTTATCCTCCGTTTGAATCGATGGATGCGAATAACCAGATCGTCGGTTTTGACGTCGACCTGGCGCAGGCGCTGTGTAAAGAAATTGATGCGACCTGCACTTTCTCTAACCAGGCGTTTGACAGCCTGATCCCGAGCCTGAAATTCCGCCGCGTAGAAGCGGTGATGGCCGGGATGGATATCACCCCGGAACGTGAAAAGCAGGTACTGTTTACCACCCCGTACTATGACAACTCCGCACTGTTTGTTGGTCAGCAGGGTAAATACACCAGCGTTGATCAGCTGAAAGGCAAAAAAGTCGGCGTGCAGAACGGGACGACGCACCAGAAGTTCATTATGGATAAGCATCCGGAAATCACCACCGTGCCGTATGACAGCTACCAGAACGCAAAACTGGATCTGCAAAACGGTCGTATCGACGGCGTATTCGGTGACACCGCTGTAGTCACCGAATGGCTGAAAGATAACCCGAAACTGGCGGCAGTGGGCGACAAAGTGACCGACAAAGATTACTTCGGTACTGGCCTCGGCATTGCGGTACGTCAGGGCAACACTGAACTGCAGCAGAAACTCAACACTGCGCTGGAAAAAGTGAAGAAAGATGGCACTTACGAAACCATCTACAACAAATGGTTCCAGAAGTAATTCCTGATGAATGAATTTTTTCCTTTAGCAAGCGCCGCCGGGATGACCGTCGGCCTTGCCGTTTGTGCATTGATTGTCGGACTGGCGCTGGCGATGTTCTTTGCGGTATGGGAGTCGGCAAAATGGCGTCCTGTCGCGTGGGCAGGTTCGGCGCTGGTAACCATTCTGCGTGGCCTGCCAGAAATTCTGGTGGTGCTGTTTATCTATTTTGGCTCCTCACAGCTGCTGCTGACGCTTTCGGATGGCTTCACCATCAATCTTGGGATCGTGCAGATCCCGGTGCAGATGGACATTGAGAACTTCGACGTGAGCCCGTTCCTTTGTGGTGTCATCGCTCTGTCGCTGCTGTATGCCGCCTATGCCTCGCAAACGCTGCGCGGTGCATTAAAAGCGGTGCCAGTTGGCCAGTGGGAATCCGGTCAGGCGCTGGGGCTGTCGAAATCGGCTATTTTCTTTCGTCTGGTGATGCCACAGATGTGGCGTCATGCGTTGCCTGGCCTCGGTAACCAGTGGCTGGTGCTGCTGAAAGATACCGCGCTGGTCAGTTTGATTAGTGTGAATGATTTAATGCTACAAACCAAAAGCATCGCTACCCGTACCCAGGAACCATTTACCTGGTACATTGTGGCGGCGGCGATTTACCTGGTGATTACCCTGCTCAGCCAGTACATTCTCAAACGCATTGACCTGCGCGCGACACGTTTTGAGCGGAGGCCCAGCTAATGTTTGAGTATTTACCTGAACTGATGAAAGGGCTGCATACCAGCCTGACGCTAACCGTTGCCTCGCTGATTGTGGCGCTGATTCTGGCGTTGCTTTTTACCATCGTCCTGACGCTGAAAACGCCGGTGCTGGTGTGGCTGGTGCGGGGTTATATCACGCTGTTTACCGGTACGCCGCTGTTGGTGCAGATCTTCCTGATTTATTACGGGCCGGGCCAGTTCCCGACGTTGCAGGAGTATCCGGCACTGTGGCATTTACTGTCAGAACCGTGGCTGTGTGCACTGATTGCGTTGTCGCTGAACAGTGCGGCGTATACCACGCAACTGTTTTACGGCGCGATCCGCGCGATCCCGGAAGGTCAATGGCAATCCTGTAGCGCCCTGGGAATGAGCAAAAAAGACACGCTGGCGATCCTGCTGCCGTATGCCTTTAAACGCTCGCTCTCTTCTTATTCCAACGAAGTGGTGCTGGTGTTCAAAAGTACCTCTCTGGCTTACACCATTACGCTGATGGAAGTGATGGGTTACAGCCAGTTGTTGTACGGGCGCACCTACGATGTGATGGTATTTGGCGCGGCGGGGATTATTTACCTGATCGTTAACGGCCTGCTGACGCTGATGATGCGCCTGATCGAGCGTAAAGCGCTGGCGTTTGAGCGACGGAATTAATATGGCTGCGTGCTGATGCCGGATGCGGCGTACATTAGCTGGATGATTTGTAGGTCTGATAAGACGCGTCAGCGTCGCATCAAACACCAGCACATACCCCACATACTGCATAAATTCTTATAATGAAGACGGGCAACCCACTAAGTTGTCCGTCTTTTTTTATTCCATTTAAATTATTTAATCATATTTATTGCATATAAATTCACTTAATGGCATTGTTATCCCATGCCACAGACACGGCCCAAAATCATAAGATTGACAGACGGGAGTTCCATCATGAAAAAGTTAGTTCTTGCCGCATTACTTGCATCCTGTGCGTTCGGCGCTTCTGCCGCGGAGAAAATCAATTTTGGCGTATCAGCGACCTATCCTCCGTTCGAGTCGATGGATGCCAATAACCAGATTGTCGGCTTTGATATCGACCTGGCAAAAGCCTTGTGCAAACAGATGCAGGCAGAATGTACTTTTACTAATCACGCGTTCGACAGCCTGATCCCGTCACTGAAATTCAGGAAATATGACGCCGTTATCTCCGGTATGGATATCACGCCGGAGCGTAGCAAGCAGGTATCGTTTACCACGCCCTACTATGAAAACTCAGCCGTCGTAATTGCCAAAAAAGATACCTACAAAACGTTTGCCGATCTGAAAGGTAAACGTATTGGGATGGAAAACGGCACCACGCACCAGAAATATATTCAGGATCAGCACCCGGAAGTGAAAACTGTCTCCTATGACAGTTATCAGAATGCCTTTATCGATCTGAAAAATGGCCGTATTGATGGGGTATTTGGTGATACAGCGGTGGTGAACGAATGGCTGAAAACCAATCCGCAACTGGGCGTTGCGACTGAGAAAGTGACCGATCCGCAATACTTCGGCACCGGCCTGGGTATCGCTGTACGTCCTGATAACAAAGCTCTGCTGGAAAAACTGAATAACGCGCTGGCAGCGATTAAAGCAGACGGCACATATCAGAAAATCAATGACCAGTGGTTCCCGCAGTAATTGAGACTGATGACAAAAGTAAGATTGCCTGATGCACTACGCTTATCAGGCCCGCATCAACTCTGCAATGTATTGATTTAGCATGATTTTGTAGGCCGGATAAGGCGTTCACGCCGCATCCGGCATGAACAAATCGCACCTGATCAGCAATCTGAAGCCGCACCTGCGGCTTTTTTATTGCTTCACCAGCAGCGTCAGCACTTCATAGTGCGCGGTGTGCGGGAACATATCAAAAAGCTGTACCCGCTCAATGCGATAACCAGGCAGTTCGCGAATATCTTTGGCCATCGTTTGAGCGTTACAGCTGGAGTAAATGATAAAACGTGGTGCCATCGTTGCGAGATAATCACACAGCGGTTTACCAATGCCGCGGCGCGGCGGGTTAACCAGCACCAGCTCCGGCACATCTCCCTGAGCGGTGGCAAACTGAGTGGAATCCAGCGCCTGAAATTGCAGACGCGTTAAGCCCAGTTCAGCGGCTGATTGCTTCGCACAGGCAATGGCTTCTGGCGCAATTTCGATCCCGGTTAACTGCATGTCAGCCGTCGCGCAGTGTAAACCAAACCCCCCCACGCCGCAGAACAGATCCCACATATGTTTAACCGGCAGCTGCCGTACCCAGTCGCGCGCGGTGGCATACAGCTGGCTGGCGACCGCCGGATTAGTCTGGAAGAAACTTTGCGGGCGGATCCACAGCGGCACATCGTTAAAACGCTCTGCCAGCGACTGTTGTTCCGTCAGGTAGATCTCCGTCTCCCCTTCCATAATCGCCATATGTACCGGCTGAATGTTGACGGTAATGACTTTCAGCTGCGGCAATTGTGCCTGTAACCACGGCAATGCCTTACGCAGTTGTGCCAGTTTGGTTTCAGAACGCAGTACAAAGCGCAGCATCATGCCGCCATCACTCTGGCTTTCAGTCAGCAGAATGTATTTCAGTTCGCCACGCTTACGCGCCACGTTGTAAGGCGTTAACCCCGCACGGGCGATAAACGGTTTTAGCGCCGCAAAAACGGGCGCAAAAGAGGCAGGATAAAGCGGGCAATCGCAAAGATCTTCCGGCGTGCCGTCGCGATGCAGCATTCCGAGCAGTGGTTTTTCAACACTGCCACTCACCACCATTTTGGCTTTATTACGAAACCCTTGTTCCGGGCCAGACACCGGCGCGCACCATTCCTCAACCGGAAAATCGGCCAGCAGATTCTTAAGATCGGCGGTTTTAGCGGAGAGTTGCTGTGGTATCGGCTGCGTTATCCACTGACAGGAACGACAGCGACCCGCGTCGTAAAGTGCGCACTGCATACATTGACCTTCACATCATCAGGGGCGACGATTATACACATTATTGCAACTGGAAGAACCGCCGACTGGTCGAGGGAACGAACAGCAGCATCAGGATGAGCATATCCGGCAGCTTCTGCAGCATCAGGCTATGGAAGATTTCACGTTTTGATTCACCGGGAATGCTGAACAACTCCGGATAACCATAACCCAGCGAAGCAGCCCACAAATAACTGGCGGCCGTGATTTGTGTCAGCAGATACAGCCAGCGCGCCCAGCGACGCCCTTTCACCAGCGAAAACGCACACCAGATCTCAATAAAAACCAGCGCCAGACTGCTTAAAAAGACCAGCGTTAAACTCCAGGTTTGTACGCTGCGATGAATGAACTCGCCAATACCGCGCACGCCTAATGTATTGAAAATCATCAACACGTCGAGGCCACGGATCATAATAATGGCGAGCGCCGCCACCTGCACCAGCGCAGGCACATTCAGGCGAGCATGTGATGAAGATGTTTTCTTAAAAAATCCCAACGGTTCGTCTTCCATGAAAACAATGCCGCGACATGCGCGGCATTATGTAGCCAGGTTGGCAAATTTTAGTGTCTTCAGCCACGTCTTGCACGCTGGATATCGCGTATCCGCTGCTTTTCTGCGCGAGCCATCAGATACCAGGCGATAAATCCGACAATTCCGACCGCACCGAGAATTAACGTTGCAAGTGCGTTAATTTCTGGATTAACCCCCATCCGCACGCTGGAGAAGACCAGCATCGGTAACGTCGTGGCTCCCGGCCCGGAAACAAAGCTGGCAATCACCAGATCATCAAGCGACAAAGTAAAAGCCAGTAACCAGCCAGAAATGATCGCGGGCATGATCATCGGTAGTGTAATGACGAAAAACACTTTCAGCGGCATCGCACCGAGATCCATCGCCGCTTCTTCTATCGATCGATCCAGTTCCCGCAGACGCGACGAAATAACGACTGCCACATAAGCCATACAGAAAGTGACATGCGCCAGCCAGATGGTGAGCATACCGCGGTCCGCAGGCCAGCCAATGGCATGTGCAAGCGCGACGAATAACAACAACAGCGACAAGCCCGTGATGACATCTGGCATCACCAGCGGCGCGGTGATCATAAAGGCAAAACCATTTGATCCGCGAAACCTGCCAAAGCGCACCAGCACCACCGCCGCAATTGTCCCGAGGATCGCCGCCGCCGTCGCCGCACAGGCCGCAATTGTCAGGCTTAAACCAACCGCACTCATCATTGCGTCATCGCGCAATAACTCACCGTACCAACGCGTTGACCAGCCCGCCCACACCGTCACCAGCTTCGAGCTGTTAAATGAATAGATAACCAGCATCAGCATTGGCGCATAAAGAAAGGTGAAGCCCAGCAGCAAAATCACAATCCGCCAGGGCGAACGAACGACCGGTAAATTATTCATCCGTGTTCTCCCACACTTTTTTGCTGATACTTGTGGAACCACATAATAGGCACGATTAGCAGCAACAACATGATAATCGCCACTGCCGAGGCGACAGGCCAGTCACGGTTATTGAAGAACTCCTGCCACAGCACGCGGCCAATCATGATGCTATCCGGACCGCCGAGCAGTTCCGGGATCACAAACTCGCCAACCGCAGGAATAAAGACCAACATCGATCCGGCAATAATTCCGCCTTTGGTGAGTGGCACGATCACGGTAAAGAACGTTTTCAGCGGTCGTGCACCGAGATCCAGTGCCGCTTCCACCAGCGAATAATCAATACGCATCAACGCGGTGTAGATTGGCAGCACCATAAACGGCACATAGGCGTAAACAATGCCAATATAGACCGCCAGGTTGGTATGCAGAATGGTCAGTGGTTGATCGATAACGCCCAGCCACAGCAGGAAGTTATTCAGCACGCCATTGTTTTTTAATATTCCCATCCAGGCATAAACGCGGATCAGAAACGAGGTCCACGACGGCAGGATCACCAGCAGCAATAAGATATTGCGGGTCGAGGGTTTACTGTGCGCCACCGCCCACGCCAGCGGGTAGCCAAGCAATAAGCAGCAGATGGTCGAAATCGCTGCCACCTGTAACGACTGGAGATAAGCATCGAAATAGAGCGGATCGTCGGTAAGTTGCAGGAAATTACCAAGATTGAGGGTGATTGACAGTTGCCCGTCGGCCCACTCCATCAGTTCGGTATAAGGCGGAATAGCTCGCGCCATCTCTGCAAGACTTATTTTAAAGACAATCAGAAATGGCAGCAGGAATAGCAAAATTAACCAGATATACGGCAGGGCAATCACCAGTTTGCGCCCGTGCTTCATCTGCCACTGCGTAAGCCACTGTTTTAACCCGCCCGGCTGGACAGGAGGTTCAAGTGTACTCATCTTTGCTCCTTAAACCGTCAGCACCACACAACTGTCCACTTCCCAACATAAACGAACTTCATCACCCCAGGTCGGTAGCCCTTTGCGGTGACGATGCGCGTTTTGTAGCTGGGCGCTAATCATCTGCCCGCTTTTCAGTCGAACGTGATACACCGAAAGATCGCCGAGATAGGCAATGTGTATCACCTCCCCCACCGCGAAGTTACAACCATTGGCGGGCGGCTCCTCGCAAAGCATGATTTTTTCCGGTCGCAGCGCCACATGTACCGGCACATTATCGACCACTGACGCCAGCGGATCGACTTTCAGCGGATGGACCAGCCCCGGTGAATCGAGCAACAGGCCGTCTTCCTGGCGCTCTTTTAGTAGCCCTTCAAAGACGTTGACTGAACCAATAAACTCAGCGCTGTAGCGGGTAGTCGGATGCTCGTAAATCTCTTCCGGCTCGCCAATCTGAACAAATTTCCCGCGATTCATAATGGCGATACGCCCCGCCATGGTCATCGCCTCTTCCTGATCGTGAGTAACCATTACGCAGGTCACGCCGACACGCTCCAGAATATCCACCACTTCAAGCTGCATCCGGTCACGCAATTTTTTATCCAGCGCGCCCATCGGCTCATCGAGCAGTAATAGTTTCGGGCGCTTGGCAAGGCTTCGGGCCAGGGCCACACGCTGGCGTTGGCCACCGGAAAGCTGGTGCGGTTTGCGTTTGGCGAACTCCTGCATATGTACCAGTCCGAGCATCTCGTTGACCCGGCTGGCAATTTCCGCTTTTGGCAATTTGTCCTGCTTCAGGCCAAAGGCGATGTTCTGTTCCACGGTCATATGGGGAAACAACGCGTAAGACTGAAACATCATATTGATGGGGCGTAGATAAGGAGGAACCCGTGACAGGTCGACGCCATCAAGCATAATCTGCCCGGCAGAAGGTTGTTCAAAACCTGCCAGCATACGTAGCAGTGTGGACTTGCCACAGCCGGATGCGCCCAGCAGTGCAAAGATTTCGCCTTTATAAATGGTCAGACTGACATCATCGACCGCATGTTGACCATCGTAGGATTTGGTCAAATTACGGATTTCTAATAGTGGTGTCAGCGACTTACGACTTTTCGCCTGCGGGCGAGGGATAGCGTCATTCACGGCTGCTCTCCGGCATTGAATGTGTGCAAGCGCACCATGATGGTGCGAATTGCCGGTGGGTGTGGTGCACCCGTCCGGCATCTACAACAGCAGATTATTTTCCGCTCTTCACTTTGGTCCAGGCGCGTGTGCGCACCCGATCGATTTTTGGATCCTGCACTTGTAGTGTGAACATTTTGGCGCGAACGTCCGCAGGCGGGTAAATTCCTGGGTTATCACGGACTTCCGCACTCACCAGCGGCGTGGCTGCTTTATTGGCGTTAGCATAGAACACATGGTCGGAGATATGCGCGACCACATCCGGACGCAGCAGGTAATTCAGGAACTGATAAGCTTCGTCTTTATTTTTGGCATCCGCAGGCATGGCGAATACATCAAAGAATGCCATCGCCCCTTCTTTCGGAATCGAGAAAGAGACATTCACACCGTTTTTCGCTTCTTTCGCGCGGTTAGACGCCTGCCACACATCGCCCGCCCAGCCAATAGCGACGCAAATATCGCCGTTTGCCAGATCGTTAATGTATTGAGATGAATGGAAATAACGAATATTTGGACGCAGCTTTAACAGCAGATCGGTTGCCGGGCCAGTGTAATCATCCGCTTTGGTGCTGTTGGGATCTTTGCCAAGATAATTCAGCACGGTAGCAAAAACTTCTTCCGGCGCATCAAGGAAAGAGACACCGCAGCTTTTCAGTTTTTCCAGATTTTCAGGTTTGAGGATCAAGTCCCAGCTATCGACGGGCGCGTTTTCGCCCAGTACCGCTTTGACTTTATCGACGTTGTAGCCAATTCCGGTGGTCGCCCACATATACGGCATGGCAAATTTATTGTCGGGATCGTGTTTTGCCACCAGCTTCAGCAGTTCTGGATCGAGATTCTTCCATTCTGGCAATTTGCTTTTATCCAACGGCTGGAATACACCAGCAGTCAGCTGGCGTTCAAGAAAACTGGCTGATGGAACGACAAGATCAAAGCCGGTGCTCCCCGCCATTAACTTGCCTTCCAATACTTCGTTGGAATCGAAAACATCGTAGACGACTTTTATACCCGTCTCTTTTTCAAAATTTGCCACTGTATCCGGGGCGATATAATCAGACCAGTTATAGATGTGGAGTGTTTTTTGTTCAGCCGCGAGAGTGCCGACAGAGACGGCCATCAGAGCACCTGCAACCAGACCCGATAGCCATTGTTTTTTTAAGGCGGTCATATCTCTTTCCTTCTGAAAGTTCGTTAACAAACGAACAAAAGTTGTCACACTGAAAGATATGCAATAAACGTGCATATTTTTTATCGGCGCGGCGCAAGAAAAGAGAACTCTCTCCCGGCCAGCATTGCTCGCTATATAAAAGCCTCGCAAGAATAACTTTAGCCAGGGTTTGAAACTATAGCTGTAATTAAAAAACAGTATTTAACAAATTTTTATGCGCATTTGCTCTATGTGATAAAGCAAATTCGGCATAAGACAAGTGAAAAAATCTTTAATGGAAGGTTAAATTTAGCAGGAAATATTATAATGCGCAGTCACTGTGGCAGCGACTGCGTGCTCAAAAAGAGTTATCAGTGAAGGAAATAGTTTTCGGTAACGTTATTTTGCCCTTCATCGTCAGTCGGCAACAGCAGTTGATGGGCATTGGCTTCAAGGATGACCATCGAAATCTGCTCTTCACTCTGGCGTACGAACCATGCAAATTGTTCATAGGTTACGCCCTGCATAACGGATAAAGACTGGCAAACCACCAGCTTTGGCAGATTATCATCCTGCATATCAAGAAATGCTTTCACAGTCAGCGAACTAGCATTGATGGCCGACAAATCCGCCGCCAGCGGCAACACGGCTGAAGGTCTGACTTCCGCCATGGCAGAAAACAGGATCGTGTTATCAATCAGGTCGATTTTGGCATCAAAGACACCGTCAAAATTCTGCATATGCGGCAGATGTAGCGCCTGACAGTTATCACATTCAAAAAAACTCATCCCCAGGTCATCGAGCCATTGACGCAACGTATCCAGACCAGGAACGACCAGCGATGTCATAATTTTGTACAACCTCTTCCGATAAAAAGACTGGCACAGCTTACGCAAAAAGCGCAGGCAAAACCATGATCAGTCACGTTATTGCGACTAACCACCGGTTTTTAAGCAATATTCTGCCGTGGCGTGACGCTCAATCCAGCGGATCATTTTACCCGCGATGTCGATACCGGTGGTTTTCTCTATTCCTTCCAGACCGGGCGACGCATTCACCTCCATCACTAACGGTCCGCGATTTGCACGCAGAATATCCACACCAGCAACATCCAGTGCCATCGTTCGTGCGGCTTTTATGGCGATTTCACGCTCCTGCGGGGTAATACTGGCAATGCTTGCCGCGCCGCCACGATGCAAATTGGAACGAAAATCGCCCTCCTTCGCCTGCCGTTCAATTGCCGCGACCACTTCATCGCCAACGACCAGACAACGAATATCACGGCCTTTTGCTTCTTTTATATATTCCTGCACCAGAATATGCGCATTAAGACCGCGAAAAGCGTCAATTACGCTTTCTGCTGCCTGACGCGTCTCCGCCAGCACCACTCCAATCCCCTGCGTGCCTTCGACCAACTTGACCACCAGCGGTGCACCACCGACCATCTCGATTAAGTCGCTGGTATCATCCGGCGAATGCGCCATGCCTGTTACAGGCAGGTCAATGCCCTGTCGCGCTAACAGTTGCATGGAACGCAATTTGTCACGCGCACGGGCAATCGCAACCGATTCGTTCAACGGATAGCTCCCCAGCATTTCGAACTGGCGTAACGCCGCAGTCCCATAAAAGGTAATGGCGGTGCCAATGCGCGGGATCACCGCGTCAAAATGGGGTAGCTTGCGGCCTTTATAATGAATAGAAGACGCCGCAGGATTAATGTTCATATAGCAAGAAAGCGGATCGAGAATTTCAACCAGGTGACCGCGCTGTATAGCGGCTTCACGCAGCCGCTTACACGAATAGAGCGTTCCATCCCGGGACAATATGGCAATTTTCACCCTGCACCTCTCTGTCAGACCTGGTCAAAAGCCCGCGTATCATACATCGGCGTTACGGTTTTAGCGCGTCGCCCAACCTTGTTTATGCAAATAATCGAGAATAAAAGGACGGCTTTCTTTGATAATCGTCCGACGAATATGATCGCTCCAGGTATCCCGACGATTATTGCTGCCACGGCTGAGATAATATTCCGCCAGTTGCTCGTCATACTGCGCCAGAGCGTCTTTATCCAGCGGTTGATAGCTGTTTTCATGCACCACAATAGAGGCGGGTAAACGCGGTTTGAGATCCGGTTTATCCGCAGGCCAGCCAAGACACAGACCAAATAGCGGCAAAACATGCTTCGGTAACTTCAGCAGTTCCGTCACCGCTTCGATATTATTGCGTAGGCCACCAATATATACTCCGCCCAATCCCAGAGATTCCGCTGCAGTTAATGCATTTTGCGCCATCATCGCCGTATCAACGACACCGAGCAACAGTTGTTCCGCCAGGCCAAGTTGTGCATCCGGACAGATCTGTAAATGACGGTTAAAGTCGGCACAGAACACCCAGAACTCCGCCGCTTGCGCCACATGTTTTTGCCCGCCGGTCAGCGTTACCAGTTCTTCACGCAGCGTTCTATCGGTAATGCGAATAATGCTACTGCATTGCAAAAAACTAGAACTGGAAGTCGCTCGGGCGCTGTTGATAATCGCCTCACGCTGCGCCTCAGAAATGGGGTCATCAGTGAAATGGCGAATGGAGCGATGGCCACAAATAAGTTCAATGGTTGGCGTCATTATCTTTTTCTCTTTCTGAACGTGAAGATTCCAGTGGACGGTTCATCAGTTGTGGGGCAAGCCGTTTTGCCACCTGAAGAATAACCACCACCGCAGCGGGAAGCATGAGCAAAACACCGAGAAAAATCATCAGAATTTGTATCTCTGGCGTCGAAAACGGCACCGGAAGCGAAAGGTAATGGCTTAACGACAGCAGCGCCGTCACCAGTAACATCATGCCGATGAATTCCAGTATCAGCACGCTTTTAGGTAATTTACCGATCGCGCGCATAAGCTTCCCTCTGCAAAGTGAATTGCTATTTTAAAACCTTTCGTTGCGTTGTGCTTAACAGTTATAGCTTTAAGCAATCAATGCAACAGGTTAAACCTACTTTCAGCGAGTAAATTTTGGCGTAATCATGGCGGACATAAACAGATGAGGAGAGAAACAATGCAAACCGTTATTTTTGGTCGTCCGGGTTGCCCTTACTGCGTGCGTGCTAAAGAGTTGGCAGACAAACTGAGTAATGAACGCGATGACTTTGAATATCAGTATGTTGATATTCGTGCAGAAGGGATTAGCAAAGAAGATTTACAACAGAAAGCGGGTAAACCAGTAGAAACCGTACCGCAGATTTTTGTCGATCAGCAACACATCGGCGGCTATACCGATTTTGCTGCCTGGGTGAAAGAGAATCTTGAAGCCTGATTGCCGGATAAGCCCTCTCTGTTTGAGGGCTTTATTGATTTTTTCTGTGCTGTGACTTGAACAAACTACTAATAAACAAGAAACACAACGCCCCCAACGCACACCAGAAGACGGCGCTCAATAACCATGCCAACTCTTGCCAGAATGAGCGTGTTGGTGAAAAAAACAGACGCATAATTAACATAGAACACGGTGCCGCCAGCATTGCGCCAAACAGCGGTTTAAGGACTTCTCTACGCTGCGAAAAAAAGCTGGCAACCGCCCCAGGAAGAATGAAAAACAGCAAGCCGATTTCAGGATGCCCGGCAGCCCGAAAAGCGCCTTTCATTTGCGTCGCCAGGAACAGGCACACTACAATGAAGAGGACAAAACAGCAGATTGCCCCCGCCCAACGTTGTTTATGTTTCACTCGCTCCTCCTGACACTGCCTCTATCGAACACATTTTCGCCACTATGGCGTTCAGTAAGATAAAGCCGCTTCGCATTCCATGCTAATATAGGCCAACGCAATTTTTATAGCCGTTGGTACTTAATGTGATTACACTAGTAAAATATATTGTTTCTTTACTATTGCTTATGTGCGCTGAATGAATCCGCGCCCTGATTTCAGGTGAAAACATTATCTTAAATTACCATTTCTTTCAACAGCTTACTCGTAAACAAGAAGTTAGTCTCCGTGAATATAAACGTCGCCGAATTGTTAAATGGGAATTACATTCTGTTATTATTTGTAGTCCTTGCGCTTGGACTATGTCTAGGAAAATTACGACTTGGTTCAATCCAACTGGGTAATTCCATTGGCGTTTTAGTCGTATCGTTACTATTAGGGCAACAACATTTCAGCATTAACACCGACGCGCTTAATCTTGGCTTTATGTTGTTTATTTTCTGCGTCGGGGTCGAAGCCGGACCCAACTTTTTTTCCATTTTTTTCCGCGATGGGAAAAATTACCTAATGTTAGCTCTGGTGATGGTTAGCAGTGCGCTGGCGATCGCCTTAGGGTTGGGTAAGCTGTTTGGCTGGGATATCGGTCTGACGGCCGGTATGTTGGCTGGCTCCATGACATCGACACCGGTTCTGGTCGGTGCTGGCGACACATTACGCCATTCCGGTATGGAAAGCGGACAGCTCACCACGGCACTGGATAATCTAAGCCTTGGGTATGCGTTAACCTATTTAATTGGCCTGGTGAGTTTAATTGTCGGTGCACGTTATTTACCGAAGTTGCAACATCAGGATTTACAGACCAGCGCCCAACAAATCGCTCGCGAACGTGGCCTGGACACCGATGCCAGCCGCAAAGTTTATTTGCCGGTGATCCGCGCCTACCGTGTCGGCCCGGAGCTGGTGGCCTGGACCGACGGCAAAAATCTGCGTGAATTGGGTATTTATCGTCAAACTGGTTGCTACATTGAACGTATTCGTCGTAACGGGATTCTGGCAAATCCAGATGGCGACGCCGTACTGCAAATGGGCGATGAGATAGCGTTAGTGGGATATCCAGACGCCCACGCCCGCCTCGATCCCAGCTTCCGTAACGGTAAAGAAGTTTTTGATCGTGACCTTCTCGACATGCGTATCGTCACTGAAGAGGTCGTCGTCAAAAACCATAACGCGGTAGGTAAACGTCTGGCACAACTAAAGTTGACCGATCACGGTTGCTTCCTTAACCGCGTCATCCGCAGCCAGATTGAGATGCCAATTGATGACAACGTTGTGCTTAATAAAGGTGATGTTTTACAGGTGAGCGGCGATGCCCGTCGCGTGAAAACCATTGCTGACCGCATCGGCTTTATCTCGATTCACAGCCAGGTCACAGACCTGCTGGCATTCTGCGCGTTCTTTGTTATTGGCCTGATGATCGGGATGATTACCTTCCAGTTCAGTACATTTAGCTTTGGCATGGGTAACGCTGCTGGCTTGTTATTCGCCGGCATTATGTTGGGCTTTATGCGCGCTAACCACCCGACCTTCGGTTACATTCCGCAGGGGGCGTTAAGCATGGTGAAAGAGTTCGGCTTGATGGTGTTTATGGCAGGCGTTGGTTTAAGCGCCGGTAGCGGTATTAATAACGGCCTGGGCGCGATCGGTGGTCAGATGTTAATTGCCGGATTGATTGTCAGTCTGGTACCGGTGGTTATCTGCTTCCTGTTCGGCGCTTATGTACTGCGTATGAACCGCGCACTCCTGTTCGGCGCGATGATGGGTGCGCGTACTTGTGCTCCGGCAATGGAGATCATCAGCGACACCGCACGCAGTAACATCCCAGCCTTAGGTTATGCGGGCACTTATGCAATAGCTAACGTACTGCTAACGCTGGCCGGGACAATCATTGTCATGGTATGGCCAGGACTCGGATAAAACTGAAGTTGCCCTGAAAATGAAATTTTTTTGTACAATCGGCGAACTTTTCTTTGGGGCATCAGTCTTAATTAGTGCCACTGCTTTTCTTTGATGTCCCCATTTTGTGGAGCCCATCAACCCCGCCATTTTGGTTCAAGGTTGATGGGTTTTTTGTTGCCTGAAATTTATGCCGTTTAAAATCATGATGTTAGAAGCACTGTTTTTTAACGATGGCGACAAAATGGCGGCAGCGTCAAAGAGAGAGCGCCATCTGTCCTGATTTCATTGGATGCGGCTGAACCGGATTTGACTCTTTTGGCGTTGCAATCGAACGAACAAAAGTTTCATGGGTAACAAAAGTATGGCTGCAGTTAATGTTCTGGCACTGGTTGTAACGCTCTTTGGTCAATGAAGATACCTGAAAACTGCTGCGAGTATGGGCGGCACTTCCACACAGTGGGCAAATCATCATTTTTCGAGCTCTCCCCATTTTTGCTAAATTCACAATAATGATACCGCATTATTCCATTTTGAAAACTTAAAAGTTCTCCATTGCGAAGAATCACTCCATTTCGAAATCATCAATCTTCACTTCAAGCTCCAGACTGGTCGTAAAACCGTTATCCGGGCTGACGGTATGCGTCAGAGTCGTAATGGTCCATTCCGCATCATCTATCGGCTGTTTAAAGCCACTGACTTTCACTGGCATTTCCGTGTAGAGATCTGCCCGCCCTTCCGCCAGTTGTAGCGAGAATGACGCAACGCCGCGTTGCAGGCGTTCCCACTGCATTTTCGCTGCCCGTTCAGCGTTGCTCCGGTTGGCATAAGTGCGATTAAGTACCAGCACGTTTTCATCCGTACCCACCAGGTAATCGCCCTGCTTCGCTTCCGGCTCTTTCTTCTGCTTCTTAGTCCTGCGCTTACGCTTCACCGTGGTGCTTTCTTTCTTCGCAGGTTCGCGGGTATGCAACCAGCTGGCAATTACGCCCGTGTAGGCTCCGCGATCTGCCAGGGTAAAGCGGTGACTGTCGCCGTCCTTCCGTGTGATAGTGATCACCGGCAGTGGTTTACCGCTGGCGCTTTTACCCTGTCCCTGCCGGATGAATAACAGATTGCCATTTTTCACCGACGCAATAGCACCGTACTGGCGCGCCAGCCGCATCAGAAAACTGCCGTCACTCTCATTGGTCTGGTCTATATGCTCCACGGGTTTATCCGACAGGTCTTCACCCAATGCCATCTTCAGTTTGTGCCGCGCAGCTATTTCCTTCACCACTTCCCCAACGGTGGTCTTGTGCCACGATTTTTCACGGCGGGTATTCAGGGTTTCACGAAAATCAGCACTTCGCGCCCGGATAGTCAGGCGGTCCGGTGCGCCAGTGTGTTCAATCTCGTCCACCGTGAATGCCCCTTTCGGGAAAAGCGGCTGCCCCTTCCAGCCCAGCGCCAGCGTAATGACCGCACCACGGCGCGGCAGCACGATTTTTCCGTCAGCGTCGTCCAGCTCCAGATCAAGCTGGTCTGCTTCAAAGCCCCGATTGTCCGTCAGCGCCAGACTCATCAGGCGGTTATCCAGCACTGTGGTGATATCCCTGCCCTCAATACTGATGCTGAATGCGGGAGTTTTGTTACCTTTGTTAAGCAGTTCAGAGCTGAAATTCACGACAGCAGCCCTCCCACCGTTTTACTGATATCGCTTAAGGCAGACGTTGCCATGTCCTGCAGATTATTCAGTTGCGCACTAAGATCACCGAACATATCGGACAGGGATTCATCCACCCGTTTGAGCGACAGGGTGAACTCAATCCGGCGCGGCATACCGTCGCGGAAAAACTCCGTTTTAGTCTGATTCAGTCCCTCAATCACATACATGCCGTAAATCGTGCCGCTGCCTTCAATCAGGGGCCATGCTTTCCCCTGTTCTGCCATCTGCTCCAGTGCCAGCAACGACAGCCTGCCGCCTGTTATCTCCGGCATAAGAACACCAGAAAGCGTCAGCATGTCGTTGTCCGGTCCCAGAAACTGCGTGGACGGACGACGATTTACCCGGCTGTTAGCCGCATGTCGCCAGCTGCGTTGATACTGCAGTTCCTGATACGGCACGGTGCGCAGCATAAACACGTACAATCCAAGCACCATCATCATGCGTCGTATCCCCCTTGATCGCTGTAGTTACTCCTGGCTTTTGCCTTCAGCCTGCGTTCACGTTCATCAAGCTGGCGTGCCACCTCCCGCGCAATATCCTGCGCACTTTGTCCTGGCTGCGTCTGAATGATGATCTGCGTCGGTGCCTCAATCCGTTGAACGGGCGGCACAGTGGCTGCACGACTCACCATCGCTCCGCCGCCTTTCGCGGGAAGTGCCAAAGGATGCAACGGTGGAAGCTCTGCAGGCGCGGCAGCAACGCCCATCATTCCGGCGACAACCGCAGCCAGTGCAGCTGTATTTCTCCGGCTGGTCACGTTTGCCGGGCCGTTGACAATTTCAGGCCCGTTTTCACCGACAATGCCGAACTGCCCGCGCGGGATATACCCGCCGCTGTCATACATCCCCGCAAAGCCATATCCCCATGACGGAAAACCACCCGATGTCATCATCACTTTACCGTCTGCATTCACCGTCGCAGGTTGCTGATGCGTCACGCTTTCCGGCAGTTTTGCCTTTGCGGCCTCTTTACTGACAATGCCGAGTTTTTCCAGCAACCAGGATACGCCGGATTTGAGGGAGTCCAGCGGATGCATAACCATATTCAGCCCTTCCGCCAGTGCCTCCCCGAATCGTCGCCCCATTGCCGCTGCGCTCTGCAGTTCGGCAGAGGTCGACTTAACAGGCGTCAGCAGATCAGTAAACCAGCCCCACAGCGCCTGTACTCTGTCGCCAATCCACTGAAACACAGGCTTAAGTGGTTCGAATGCAGCACTGATGGGACCTGCCGCCGCTTTGAATCCCTCCACCACGCCACCGAGAAATGCGGTGATGGGTTGCCAGTATTTCCAGACAACCAGCGCCACGCCTGCCAGTGCAGTAACCACTAGACCTATCGGACTGAGCAGAGCACCTAACAGACCAGATATGGCATACAGGGCAACGCGCAGCATCGCCAGTGGACCAGATGCCAGTACTCGCAGCACCGTGCCTGCGGCGACCAGTCCACCGCGCAGTACCGCCAGAGGATTCATAAACATCACAGCAACCGCACGTAAACCGGATAATCCAGACCGCAAAAGTGCAACCGGCGCACCTGCTACAGTTTTCAGGACATTTCCCGTCAGTGATGCCGTACGGCGCAAAGACGACAACGGCGCAGTAAGTAAACCCGCTGCGTTACCCGATGAAGCAAGCCCGCGTCGCAGCAGTGCCAGTGGAGCGCCAGCTAACCAGGACAACGCGCTGCTGGTTCGTGTTACTGCTGCCGTAACGGAAGGTAACGTTTTGATGCCCAGCACAGAGAATCCCAGACGGATGACTGCCAGCGGCCCCAGCACTGCAGCCAGCGCCACAGCCAAGGTGCCGAGGCCTACGGTAACCGCAGCCACAACAGCCGCTACTTTCATCAGTGTGCCTGTCAGTTCCGGGTTAGCTTCCACCCAGCGGCGCAACGCCCCCGTGATGCTTTTCACCGTGTACAGAATATCCATCAGCGGCTGGCGCAGCGTTTCGCCCAGGCTGCTGAAGGTGTTCTGCGCTCCGGTTTTGACCAGCAACCACTGAGCAGAAAGTGAGTCTTTGTTGATGTCGGATTCTTTCTGCATGGAACCGAGCGCATCATTGCCCGCTGTCAGTTTTAGCTGGCGCTGCAGTTCCGGCAGGTTGTTTGCCAGTTTCGCCGCGTCATCGCCAAACTCTTTACCAAACAACATGGTCATGGCAGACAGACGTTTATCCTGCGGTAGTGCGTTCACCTTCTCCAGTACGCGCTGGATAGTTCCCATCGCATCCTTCGTCATCTGCTTTTCAATCACTTCAGGATTGAGTTTCAGCAGATTCATCCCTTCAAAGAAACTCTTGCTTTGCATGGTGGCAATGGACAATTCACGCACCATCGCGTTTGCTGCACTGGCTGCAACCTCTGGCGCAGCGCCCAGTGTCAGAAAGGTGGAACCCAGCGCCGCCGCTTTACGATAATCCAGACGATCAGCCACACCGCCCAGGCGTTGCATGACATCAATGATGTCTGCCCCTTTCGACATGGCGTTATCATCCAGATAGTTCAGCGCATCACCGAGCTGTTCAATATTGCGGGTAGGGATTTTGTAGAGCTGGGCGATTTTCCCCAGACTTTCTGACAGTTCATCCGCTGGCAGCTCAAAAGCTGTTGCCGCCTTTGCTGCCGTGCTGGCAAAGGCCAAAAGGTCACGTTTCTGGTCTTCCCAGCTGTCGTCAGGGTTTGCGACGTTCATGCGCGCACCACCTTCAACCAGTGCGGCGAAGTCCACCGCACCATTTTCCATCGGTAACTGTTCGCTGGCAGCCTTGATGGCATCCTGCATTTCATAAAAACGCGCAGTGCGATTGCCATTATCGTCACGCAGACCATTGACCTGCTTTGCCACACCTTTCATGGCATCTTCCATACTGGTATAGCTTTTTACTGCCGCCATCACTGGTGCGCCCATTGCCAGCCCTGCAGCCGTGGTGGTGGCTCCGGCACCTGCAATACGATCACGCACCTCCAGCGAACGGGCATAACTGGCACGCGCCGCATTCATCCTGCGCTGAGCTTCCCCCAGTCGCTTCAGGCGCGCCTCCTGTTTCGACAATTCCTGGTTATAACGTGATGTTTCACGGGCTAAACGGGCAGTTGCTCCCGCATCATCTTTCGCAGAAATTCCCGCCCGGTACAGTTCTGCACGCACAAGCGCCGTTTGCTTCTGCAAATATTTTTGTTGTTCTTCCAGGCGTTGGACTGCCAGCGTTTGCCGACCTAAAGCCACAAGGTGCCGTTGTGATGGTTGTTCCATCGCCTCCAGCTCAGAGCTAAGCAAATTAGCCTTCTGTCTGGCATAGTTCAGCCTGTCGCCTAACTTCTTGTTATCGGCCTGCAGCTTGCGAAATTTTTCCAGGCTGTTACCCGCCTGATTGAGTTGCTTTAATGCGTCACGGGAGTTTCTGATTGCGCAAGCCAGCTCTTTCGAACTGGCCTGTGCAGCACGGAATGGGCGGGTGAGTTTGTCAACCGCATTAAGAATGACCTGCAGGCGCAGGTTATTATTACTCATCGTTGGCCCCGCTTCTCTGAATCGCTTTATACCGCCATTCCAGCACTTCGGTCAGCGGCATAACGTCAGTAACGGATGGCGGCCAGTGGAAAATGGTGGCGATATCTGCCACCAGATCGTCAACCGTCAGGCTGTCGGTAAACCGGCAAGCACCGACTTCTTCAACAAAAAAGTGACAACCTCAACCGACATAGCAGTGAGGTCTGCCGGGTCCATCTCTGCAATTTCCTGTGCAGTCAGTGCCGGACTGGAAATGCGGGGGATCACGGTCATCATCGCGTTCACATCCATATCCATAATGGCCTGCAGGCGTGTACCGCGCAGCGCACCGGACTGCGGTTTACGCAGCACAATTTCGGTAATTTCTGTTTTACCGCGCATGATGGGGGTGTCCAGTTGAATGGTCTTTTCAGTCTGCTTATCGCTCATTTTGCTGTCCTGTAAATTGGGTTCTGGCGCGGCATTCCGCGCCGTTCAGATACATCAGAGGCCAAGGGCGTTGCGGTGCGCTTCCATCAGGTCCACACCGTCCACAATTTCCACCATGTTGATAAGGTCCACTTCATAGAGCACCTCACCATTGATAGTCAGCTTCGCGTAGCTGTTGGTACTGGTCACTTTGGTGGTGTTGCTTTCGCCCGTCTTCCACTCACCGGAATCCACTTCTTTGTGACGTCCGCGCACCACAAGCTCTACGGCCTGCACTTCCCCGGTATCGTCACGCTGGATAGAGCCGGTAAAGCGCAGCTGGATGCCATCCACCGTGGCTTTGCCCATCTGTTTAAACAGCAGCAGTTCAGTACCACCAATGGAAAATTCTGTGTCCAGCGCACTGTCATCCAGTCCCAGATCCACATCCACTGCACCCGGCATTCCGCCGCCGCGATACTTCTCATATTTGCGGGTGAATTTCGGCAGCGTCAGCGACTCAACGATCCCCTGCCAGTTGTTCCCGTCGTTAAACAGGTTCAGGTGTTTTAATTTGCGTGGTAAAGCCATGTTGTCCCCTTACGCGCTGACCTGGCTGGCGAAATTCACCAGGTACTGATCGGTGATGCGCTGGCGCAGCATCAGATTTTCAAGTGGCGGCACTGGCGTGTAGTCGTAGTCGATGGTGAGCTTCCCGGCTTTCAGCGTGTCTTTATCGTTCACCGACTCGTCCAGCCAGCAATCACCACCAATGAGATAGCCCTGACTGACCAGGCTGCGCATTTTGGCACGGATACCCTCGATAATGTCGCGGGCCAGTGACGGATTCAGCGGTTTATCCACCGCCCACATGTGCGCTTCTGCCATTGTGTCCATCAGCACCTGCGCCGTGCGGGTGTAGTTTTCGAAGGCAAAGAGCGGATCATCACTCAGACAGCGGGAACCCCAGAAGCGGAAACCGTCCTTGCGGATAAGGGTGGTGACGTCGTTCTGGTTAAGCAGACCTGCATCGGTTGCCGGGTCCTGCAGATCCCAGAACACATCAGCAGAAATTCCGGTGACACCGTTCACGCCCACGTTGGACAGGCTTTTGTGCCATCCGGTCTGCTCGTCAATTTTGGCGCGCAGGCCAAGCGCACGCGCGGTGGCGTATGCCGTTGCTTCGGCATTCAGCACCGTGTCCCAGCTGATAAAATCCGGCCAGATCAGCATCCCTTCACGCTGGCTGAAGTTTTCACGGTAAGTGATCGCCTCCTGCACCGTCTTGCAGCCATATGCTGACAGGTAGGCAAACCCACGCAGGCTTTGCGCCACACTCAGCAGCTCAGTCGCAACGGCTTTGTTATCTTGACCTGGCACGCCGAGAATGCGCGGTTTAACGCCGAGCTGTGACTGAGCAGATAACAGGGCTTTCATGCCTGTTTTTTTACCCTCGGCGGTCACTGCGCCGATGATATTGGTTGTGGTTTCTTCTTCCGTTTCCCCCTGGGGCACACGCACAACAACGGTCACGGGTTTTGCCTGGTCAGCGATGGCATCCAGCGAACGAGCCAGCGTGCCGGACTCACCCGCTTTACCGCTGGCAGTCAGCACATCAGTGATCAGCACGGGTTTATTAAGAGGAAACATTTTTGCATCGGCATCATCGCCCGTGCAGACCATACCCACGATGGCGGTGCTCACCGTGGTAATGGATCGGGTGCCTTCGTTGACTTCAACAACGCGCACTCCGTGGTGGTAATCCTGAGCCATAGCGGCGAACCTCCTGATTGGATTAGGCTTCGCCCTATGTTGAAGTGATTGTGCCTGACAAACAGCTAAGCGCAGTTGTACCGTTATTCACACAAAATGACGGTATTTGTCTGCTTGCAGGGATAATCAAAATAATGCTGATTCAGGGAGATTAATTGCTCTTATTTGCCGGAAATTTTCTATAAATGGTGGAAACACCCACATCAAAAATCAGTGCAATACGCTGTCTTGATTCTCCGGCCTCGAGTAAACGTCCAATCTGTGCCCACTGTTCGGTGGTCAACTTAGGACGGCGTCCACCTACTCTGCCTTTGGCGCGAGCTGCAGCCAGTCCCGGCCTGTCGGACTTAGTGCCACTGATTTTATCCTCAAAAATCCGCGCACATCCCGCGCAGTTCAGCGCATTGCGTTGCAAATCAGTGTTCTGGTCATTTGTTGATACACGTACATAGCCAATAAGCATGAGCATCCCCCTAAATAAAAACCGGGGATGATGCCTGTTGGCCATTATCTCTGTATTTTCAAAAACGTTCGACTGGTGAAGCTCTTACCACACATTTACTGATAGTGGCCGTGTACTTCCCGGAACAACCCAAGATATCTAATATGAATGGACTTAATTTATGGTGTGATGACAGCAATAGTAGCATCTACCCCAAAATGAGAATCTGTTACATACAATAAAGCAATTCCTAATTGATTGAATTAATGATCATTGATAATATATGTAAATATTAGCTCACGAGTGTTTAGTTGCAATTCTTATACCACTCAATCTAAAGTTGACAAATTAAATGAAAAACGAACCACATCTTATTATAACAGAGACACCCAGCACTCGAAATTCCATTATAGACTCAATGAAAGGATTAGCTATAATTTTTGTCGTGTGGGGCCATTCAATTCAGTTTGTAAAAAAAGATAGTTTAAATTTTTTTGACAACCCATTATTTATTACCATTTACAGCTTCCACATGCCATTTTTTATGCTGCTTAGCGGCTATCTTTTCTATTTTTCTCTCAAGAGAAAACCATCATCAATTATCAAAAGAAAATTCATGCAGTTAATAATCCCATCCATTGCATGGTTCATTGCTGAATCCATTTTTGTGGGAAGAGATATAAATTTAATAAATATTAGATATGGAGCCATCTACGCCTTCTGGTTCCTTTCTGCACTCTTTGCAGTATCTATTGTTTATACTATTTGTCACTCAATAAGCAAACAATATTCTGTGGTGCTTTATTTACTGATATTTAGTATATCCCTTGCATATGGAGATGATTGGAATATGGACAAAATTAAATTTATGGCCCCTTATTTTATCGCTGGTATATCCGCCCATCGCATTTTAGATTTTGCCTCTAGAAATAGGCACAAAATTGGTGTGTTATCCGTATTAACATGGATTGGCATGCTTCTCCTATGGAATAGAGAGTATTATATTTACATATCTAAAATGACATATGAGAATGTTGATTTCTGGCATCAATCATTCATTATTATATTTCGCTACTTCATTGGCTTCGCCGGAAGCATATCGCTTATATATGCTTATACATTTTTATCAACGAAAAACAATTTATTTATACGAGCCACATCCTTTGTCGGTACTTACACCTTTCCCATCTATATAATCTCGTCGTTTATTTTTTACAGAATAGAGGCATACGTGAACATTAATAACCTATGCGAAAATCCACTCATATATAACCTCATCATAACCCCTTCATTTGTTTTCCTTATTGTAACCACCTGCATAATTGTAGCAAGGTTATTGAAAACCAACAAATACACCTCACACATTTTATTAGGAGGTAGGCAAATATAAAGGCATTAAGAATATTTTTGCCAATAGATAATAGCGAAAATGGGGTATAATGATGTATTATTTATCTATTATACCCCATTCAAATTGTCATGTATTATTCCCGTACAACCTGTAAATTATCATCACTGATACCGTCATCGATCATCAAGTCGCCAGCATCTTTGACGATTTACACTAAAGATTTCTACACTGGTTGCAGCGGCCAGGTGATATCCGGCGCAGTTGATGTATCCACTTTCGTCAGTGCATAGCGATATTTCTGCCATGCTGCCAGTCGCGGCACGTCAGCGTCATCGATATAACCGCCCGCCTGCGCATCAGCCAGCGGGGCGATAACGACTGACGCTTCTGCCAATAGTGCTGCTTTTTTCACATCTGCTACCGCAACGAGTTCATCATGAGCCGGTGGCGGAATATCCCCCCATGCTGGCATTCCGTCATTCCCGGCAACACGCACCTTACCTGCGGGAGGGTTGATGAATTGCTGAAAAATATCTTCATTCACATCATGGCCCGACTCCGGCCACATCCCTGCTTGTTCATACTCATTCTGTAGCTCATACGGATAAAATGCGTTTGTTATTGCGTCATAGCGATACGTTCTCATACCTATTCCCCCACTACGATAGCGCTACCACCAGTGCTCACATTTGTATTTCGTGAAATGATATTCGTTGCAGTACACGTCCCGGCTATTGTGCCAACTCCGCCTGACCCTGGTACATAATCGGACGTAATTGCCCATCCTATTGCGCGATTTGGAAATGGAATGGGTAGCGGGCTTGTAATATCCCCAGGGCCATTGTCTATTCCCCGCCACTGCAGAATCCTGCCTCCAGGTAATTTCTGCCAGCCAGAGCCAGAGCTAAAAGCGTTCATGTCAGGAATTTGATTTGTGCCAGTCCCAACGTCGCGTTGTGCGGCGTTTTTCAAACCCAGGAATGCGAGAAGACCAGCAACATCCTTTCCACTCAAATTAGTCAGCGTATTGTCCAGCGGTTGTTTACCTGACAGCGCATTAAGCATTGTCGTGGCAAAATTCGGGTCATTCCCCAGTGCCGCCGCCAGTTCGTTCAGCGTATCCAGTGCCGCAGGTGCAGAGCCTACCATTGCTGCAATCACCGATTTCACAAATGCCGTGGTGGCAATCTGTGTATTGTTGACCGACTGTGCCGCAGTAGGTGCTGTTGGCGTTCCGGTGAGTGCCGGACTCGACAGCGGTGCTTTGAGTGCCAGCGCATTGTTAATGGTGGTACTGAATTTCGGGTCATTATTAATAGCAGCTGCAATTTCTTTCAGCGTGTCCAGCGTGGCTGGTGCACCGTCAATCAGGGTGAGCAGTGCCGCCTGTACAAACGCGGTGGTCGCAACCTGCGTAGTATTATTCCCCGCCGCTGGCGTTGGCGCTTTGGGTGTTCCGGTAAACGTCGGACTTTCTTTGGGTGCATACTGTGAATGTGGGTCCTGTGCGGCAAGATGTTTTGCCATCAGGTCATCCACGTACACCTTCAGCTCCAGTACCTTATCATTCACATACTTGCGGGTTGCCAGCACTACAGCAGGGTCGATTTTCAGGGTGATATTGTCCGTGCTGCTGGTTATCAGCACCATACGCACGGTCTGGGTACGCCCGCTGCCTTCAGCCAGTTGCGGCTTATAGCTTTCCGGGCAGTTGCCCACGGCAATCAATGCCCCGAACTCATCAAACAGGCCCACTTCACGTATCCACCAACCGCCCTCGTTTTCAGGGATCACCTGTTCAGCAATAATCTGGCTGCTGTTCTGCGGGTCGATATAGAGCATATTCAGCGCAGCCCGGCGTTTCTCATTTACCAGTGCCGTCTGCTTTGCGTCCGGCGCTGGCAATGTTCCGCCGCCATCGCCGACCGCCATATGGGTAATTTTTACAGGCACACCGAGCGCGGCGGCGCTGGCAAGTTTCGCCGCGCCAATATCCGTCAGCAGGGTATAAAATTTTGTGCTCATGGATTCACTCTCATTGTGTCAATAACATGGACCGCCCCGCCTTCATGCGCGGTGCCGCCGGAAATAATTGTTTCGTTGATATACGGATAGATCGTGATTTCTTCGCCAAGATAGCTGGCGGCTCCCACCCAATGCGGGCCGCTGGTCTGCAGGTTGATGGACATGCCGACCATGTGACGGCTACATGGTTTGGCATCGCTTATCAGTCGCTCAAGTTCCAGATAGGTATCTTCAGTGATGCCCTGGTCCTGCACGCCGATATCCAGACGAAACGTGCCCGGTGTTTCTCCGGTCTGCCACCACTCAATAATGCGGATCAGGAATCCGAACGGTTCCACCACCCGCCGCACGGCACTGGTGGTTCCTTTGTGCTGATGAATATAAAAAGCATCCTTCACCACCTGGCGTTTGACGCTTTCCGTCCAGTCCTCGTCCCAGCGATCCACAGAGAACGCCCAGGCGAGATAAGGCAGGAAGCTGACCGGGCAGGTAGCCGGATTCCACAAGTCACGCAGCGGCACCTGCAGATCAGAAATCCCGCTGCACGTTTGCGCCAGTCGGCGCTCCAGTGAAGTTGACCCCGATGGCAGCAGACTATTCATCCGTTCCCCCGTTGGTCACGCTCCACTCCGTACATGATGCCGCCTGCGTTTTGTTCAAAACCACATCCGCCAGCGGCGAAGCCAGCTCCACACGCTGCACACCCTCAACATGCAGGGCGGCAAAGATGGCGCTACGGCGAATATCCCGACCAAGCCGCGTCTGACTGGCGATGTATTTCTGCAGGCTGGCTTTTGCCGCTGCCATTACCGGCTCTGCTTCCGGTCCCGGATAGAGAAAAATGGTGGCTTCCACGCGATACGGGATGATCTCCGCGCTGCGAACCGTCAGACGGTCAGCCACCGGGCGGACATTCTCACTGTTCAGTGCTTTCTCCACCACATCCAGCAGGTCTTTTTCTGCTGTTCCGTCGCCTTCGCGGCTAAGGACTGTCAGCACCACCTCTGCAGGTGCCGGACTGGTTGCACTGGCATCCGCCACCCGACCGTCGGCGCTTCGGGCATGAAATTCATAAGCGGCAGTTGGCCCCGCAACAGAAAGCCCTTCAAAGGCTGCGGGCACACGCAGGCGTAACGCTTCATCGCTTTCCATCACAGCCGCAACGGGTGGCACAGCGTCATTATCAGCAGGCGTCACCGTCAGGCGTTTCACGTTGTAGTTGGCAGCGAGCTGGTCAAGATCGCCGCCCATCGCATAAGCCACCATCACCGCCTGCGCGGCTTCGTTAATACGCTGGCGCAGAAGCAACTCACGGTAAGCGTTCTCCTGCAACAATTTGGTGACGGGTTCAGATTCCAGTTCCAGCGTGCGGATCACTGCTTCCTGCTCATCTTTCGGATGAAGCGCCACAAATTCTGCCTTGCGTTCGGCAAGCAGCGTCTCAAAGTCTGGCACATCGACAATCTGCGGCGCAGGCAACTGCGAAAGGTCAATCACTGCCATTCTCTGCTCCTGTTGATACGGAAAGGGAAACAGGCACACCGTTATTACGTCGCCCGGTCAGCTCCACCATCATTGAACCGTCAAAATGGCTGTTGATAGTGATGGAATCCAGCGTCATCCGTGGCTCCCAGCGACTCAGCGCCACATACACTGCCGACATGACCTGCAGGCGTAACGCCGGATTTTGTGGCTGGTCTATCAGTGCCGACAGCAGGGAACCATATTCACGGCGAGCAATGCGGCTACCCTGCGGCGTCAGCAGAATGTCCCGCACCGACTGGCGCAGATGGTCAATATCAGTAATGGCTTTACCGCTGGTATTGTTCATCCCGCTATAAAGCGTCATACCGGGCCTCCGGTGGTGTCACCGCCTTTCAGAACGCCAGTATGCTGATGCGCATCAACCACGATCCCGTTAGAACTCATTGCACCGCCGCCCTGGGTAACGCCACCATTGATCACCACTTCGCTGTTAATACGCGTGCGGTCAGCCTCCAGCACAAACTCACTGGTTTTCAGGGTGATGTTGTCGGCAGCCTCAATGACCATGGATTTGATGCCCCTGACATACCAGCGCCCGGTGGCGGGTTCGTATTCAAACCAGCCGCCGTCAGGATGTTCTGTCACGCAGGCGTCCGCCGACGTCGACGGTGGTGCGAACTGATTCGAATAGACAGCGGGCAGCGCAAAGGCGGTCTCCAGATTGCCGCCCAGACTCAGCAGCACCACCTGCTCACCTTCCGATGGTCGCCACCATGTGCGGGCATTCCCGGCACGCAGCGTCAGCCAGTTGATCCAGTTAGTTTCTAAGTCGCCTGTTTTCACCCGGCAAAGCCAGTTTTCCCGGTCCACTTCGGTGACTACACCAGTGCGGATCAGGTTGGTGATAAGGCGCATGATCTCGGTTAGTTGTCTATTCATATAGAAAATGATGTCATGACTAAAATTCTGATGTAATCTGAACAGCATGTACAATCGACCACACAAATTAGCTCGTTATGACGCCTACATCCGTAATAACATCCTTATTAATCGCAGCCATTGCAATTGCGTTCTTTGGAAGCAATCAGTTTAAAAAAGACATTAAGAATATTTTCAAATATAAGGTGGAAGAACTCAAAACTCCTGAAGACGAAAAAAAACCGAAACTGAAAAATCTGCAGATAGAATTCAATTTTTTTGTCAACGTCTTATATTTATCGGCTTAACAGGGTTCCTTTTATTCAAGGGTACAGTTGAACTAGCGGATACATTCTGGCCAATCGATATATCATCACAGCCATTCTTCGCCCACATACGACAAATCAAAACCCTAAGTTATGTTGCTAAAGCACTCGCAGTATCATGTGGTTTTCAACTTGCATTTATGCTTATAACAAAAGGACCTGATGAAGCAGTAGAACCTATAATGCTCGGTATAGCTTCAGTAATACTACTCATGCTTTCAGTAATAGACCCAGACAAATGGACAGTTCACAATTCTATTTCTGTAGTGCTATTGATCATATGTATCGCTGGACTATTCTTTTTATCCAAAAAACTAAAAAATAATGAATAGAAATTAAATGATGATATTTAAAAAGTTAATAAACGCAACAATGCATCTCGAACTAATAACTGAGAGCTTTCGTTGACCCCTAGTAGTTGGCGTTGAGTATAATTTACTTCAGGCCCCTTCTTGCTGACTCGGTCACGAAGTCCGTAATGGTGAACGCGGGCAATACGCTGCACCTTACCTTCAAACTGCACGCTGGCAGAATCCGTGCTGGCGGCGATTTTCAGGTATTTTTTGGTGCGAAGTTTTGTAAACATCTGCCGTTTGATGCGGCCTTTTTTACTGCGTGCTGTTACTCGCCTCGGTTCATAGCTGCTGCCATCAGGATTGCGTTGCATCCTGATGTTCTGCTGCTGTGCCCGGCGCAGTTCCTGCGCCAGCTGGCGCATCATGCGGCTTCTGGCGGCTGGCTCCAGATTCGCCAGCAAGGCACTCAGCCAGTCGTCCACTTTCTGCAGTTCAGCCACGTTTCACCGTCCACATTTCTTCAGGTTCATCAGGTTCCGCTATAGCTTCAACGCTCGACACACTGCCGTCAGTGCTGACCAGCACACGCTCCGTCAGTTGCAGGTTCAGGCTGATATCACAGACATCGTTGCGCAGAATATCCACCTCAAAGGTGAATAGTTTTTCCCGTAACGCCGGGTTATTGATGGCATCGGGCTGGTTATCCCTCAGCCACAGCAAAACCGGGGCCATCAGCAGATTCTGGTCGCCGCTGAAATCCTCAATCACCGCGTTCAGGGTGTAACGGTACTCCCACGACATGGAGCTGGCCCCCGTGGCAACCAGCGAACCGTTATCCACAAACAGATGCAGTTTGTCCGGGTTATTGCGGACATAAGGCACCGCTTTATTGAGGGCGTGGCGCAGGGATTGTGGTTTGTTCACTGTTTCGCTCCTGACACGCAATAATCATGTCCACTTTGTCTGCACAGACCGCCCAGGCGGCCTCCGTTTCATCCAGCAACGCGTTCAGATCACCGTTAGTGCGCGGCGCTGCCTGCCCCAGCCAACACGGCGTCACTCGCGGACAACCACTGACGGTAAGCTGCACCTCCGGTGAGTGCCGGACGTTCCCGCAGCCGGATAATGTCAGCAGGCAAAGGAGTATCAGCCCAGCGGCGTAAATCCTCGTTCTCACGTTTCAGTTCCTCAATCCGGCGTTGTCGTTGTCTCAGCAGCGCGCTGGTCTGTTCTGCGTCGGCATAGAGCCGCGCCTGCTCCCGGTTATTGGTTTCAGTCAGAATGGACAGGCTGATAAGCTGGCTGTTGCTCTTTGCCAGTGCCTGGCTTTTACTCCGAAGCTCGTCTGCCTGCGTGCTGATGGTCTGGCTGGCATCAGCCAGCCGCCACGTCTGCCAGCCCAGCGCCGCCAGTAATAACGCCAGCACAACCAGCAGCAACCGGTTCATGCTGATACCTGTTGCGCCATCCGATTACGGGTCATCCAGAAGGCAATAACGGTCAGTAGATAAAAGACCATGGTAATAGCCCACCCCGTCCAGGCGAGACTTACGACAATCAGCAATCGCATCACCCAGCTGATAAATACGTTTTCTTTTCGGGTAATGCTCTTCAGCAAAGATGCCCTCAACTCCTGCCAGAGCGGGCCGTTCTTAATTAACGCAGCCAGTGCTACCGGAATTACCGCCCATGTCAGCAAACAGGCTACCCAAACGCCGGACGCTGCCAGTACCGGAAAAATCCCCTGCGGATACACCATTGCTGCGATTAACAGCGCCATCCATAACATCAGAAACAGCCCGCTGATTAATTTCTTTTTCATTTCAGTTTGCTCCCTGTAAACACCAGGCCATCTCCCGCGCACGGCGGTTATCCAGCCCCTGATTAAACACACCTTTTACATACACCCAGCGCGGCAACTGTCGGCACGCATCCGCCCAGCGCCGCTGGTTGAGCAATTTCACCAGCGTGGAACTGCAGGCATTGCCCGTTCCCACGTTGAAGGCAAACGACACCACCGAGTCATACACCTTTTGCGGCGGCTGTTGCTTCACACACCTTTCCAGCGCCCGCTCCACACGTAGCACGTTGGAGATCAGCCCTTCCGCTGCCTGTCGTTCCGTAATGGTTTTTCCTGGAATGACACCTGATGTATTACCAATGCCGTCGGTCCAGACACCCGCGCTGCACTGATACGGCTGCAGACGACAGCCTTCGTAATCGGCAATCAGTTTCACCCCCTCCACGGAGGTGTGAAGCTGCTGAAAACCCGGCAGCGTGGCAGCAATAGCCAGCACGGCCCCGACAAGACAGCGTTTAACGATTGATGGATTCATAGTCCTCCCGCGAGATCTGCCCGTCGCACAGAAGCTGGTAGGCTTTGTGTTTGTAGTACCAGTTGATAGCCAGCATCAGCACACCAATCATCAGGCCGCCCAGCGTTGAGGCATCCTTGATGGACAAATCGCCCAGCCAGGCCAGCACAACGGCGATGCAGTACGTGATAAAGGCGCTGATTCGCTCAAGCGTCATAATTCAGTCCCATAGCTGGACGGTCTGCACGGTGGTGGTTGTCGGAATGTCCGGCAGCTCCACCTGCAGTCCGTGAGGTAAAAAGGGGCCGTATTCGGCAAGCCCCGGATTTGCCTTCAGTACCTGCTCCGTGACACCCTGCGTGCGCCCGTAATGACGCCAGCAAAGTGCATCCACCGTGTCATACTGATGCGCTCGCACTTTCATCAGATAAGCTCCACTGTGCAGTGCGGCGCGTCCTGCACCCGGCTGATGGCCCAGCGGGCGTCACGCCACAAATCACCGCTGGCTTCCGCCAGTTCCTCGCCTCGCTTCACACCGGATGCCGTGGCGTCATAGTCCTGGTAACGTTCGTTGAGCATGGCGCGTGCCCAGCAGTAAACCGCGTTGAAATAGTGCTGAATACGCTCACTTTTGCCGTCCAGCTGTTCTGCCGGAACCTCTGCCAGCGAGGCATACCCCAGCATCTGCTGGCGTCTGCGAAACTCATACAGCTCTGCGTTGACCTCCGAAATTGCCGACAGCGCAACCTGCTTTAAACGCGGCTGCGTCACCGTGCCGTCAGTGCGCATGACACTGCGAAACTCCGACAAGTCCACATCAGGCCAGAACGGCGTATTCCTGATGATTTCCGCCTGTTCCGGTGCCTGTTCTGGCGCAACAAACTTCATGCTGCTTTCTCCTGAAATAGAGGGCGGTGGACGGGGTTTTGATGTGGCAGTGCCTTTCGCCACCCCGTGCCGCCCGTGCGCGGGGGCACGTTCTGTCAGCGGCTGTCATTGCGCAGTCTGCGCTCCAGCTGCTGTTTGTCTTTTTTCACGCCACAGCGGGGATCGAGCTGTAACGCATGGTTGAGATGATTAAGGGCGGAAGCCGGATTGCTTTCACTCAGGACAGCGCCAATCGCTTTATGCAGACGCGCCCGTGACTGGTCCGGCATATCCAGACCGTCTGTCAGCTCCAGCGTCTGCAGCAACAGATCGGCATCAAAGCCGGTGGCGGCAAGCATTGCGCTCTGCGCTGCATCTGCCATTTCCTCTGCCAGCACGGTCTGCACGTTGCGGTTACCCAGCGGCATCACCCAGCCATGACGCAGGGCATGACGCCCGATCTCCAGCGCCCCGGCATAATCTCCGGCATCAATGCGCCACAGCATCACGTACATCAGCACGTCATCCTGTTGAGCGCCTCCGGCAGCCAGGACGCCCTCCGCCCAGGCGGCATATTTCGGCAGCAGCTCCACCTTTATTTCCGCTTTTTTCACCGTGGACTGAACGCCCTTGAGACGGCGGCGGTCTTCCGCCAGTTGCAGCAGCATCAGGTCATAGCCCGACGCGTGGCGAACGCTGCCGCCCTCGCGGGCGGCCTGTTCAGCCTGAACGCGCAGGCGATGCTGCCGTGCGGGACTCAGGCTCATGGGTTACGCTCCGGCTTCTGCTGCGGCGGCGCTGAAGTCGCCAATCTGGATGTTTTCCACCAGTGCAGCGCAGCGGTAGTCCTCAACCACATAGGCTTCGTTAACGGATTCAAAATTTTCAATCCGGTCACGTTTCGGGTTGTCGATAACTGAACGGCGGCGGGTGTCTTCCTGCCAGTAGATGGACAGGTTATCCAGACGGGTGATCAGCAGCGCATTCGGCGGGAAGAACGGCGCACGCACGGCCTGCAGGCCACCCATGCGTTTCTGACTGATGATCATATCGGCAGCCAGTTTTTCACTGTTTTCCTGCTCTTTGTTGACCAGCGGGAAATACTTGTCAGACAGCAGTTCACGACCGCAAATCACCACCAGATCGTCATCGTCCTGGTAGACCACGTCGATAAGCTCATTAACGGCATCCATCACTACGGCGTCCAGGTTGGCATATTCGCCACCTTTGCCGACTTTCACCGCGCCCGGTGTGGTTTCACCGCCCGTGGTGGTGCTGCCCATGACGTGATCCGGTGCATCCTCACGGATTTTCTGCAGCCAGCCTTTATTCACATCCTGCAACAGCGGGTTTTCGCTACGGTTGGAGGTTTTCGCACGCTTCACGCCGTTAAAGCCGATCATGATGCGGTCCAGTGCCTGACGTTTCACGATGGCGTCACGGATACGCACCTGGAAATCCTGAAACTTCGCCCACAGGTCCAGCTTCGCGTAGGTCAGCACCGTGTCAAAGTTGGTCTGCTCGCATTTATATTCCACATCGACCATCAGCGTCGGATCGACAGGTTCACGCTCTTTCGCGGTGGTGTCAGTGGTTCCGGCAATGGTGCTGCCAACACCCAGCCCCAGCAGCTGACCGGACTGCTCAGTCACTGGCGTGACGTTAATCAGCGTCAGGAAAGCGGCGGACTGCTGGATCTGGTCTTCCAGCGTCTGCTGCACAGACGGTTCCACGGTGAACTTGCTGGACAGTTCTTCAACTGCCACACCGTTCAGACACGCCAGCTGCTGCAGGTAAGCGTTAAAAGCAAAGCGGGTATTCTTCTTCATCGGGTTTTGTGCTCCATCAGCAATTGGTCAGAGTGTCAGCGGGGGCGTTACCGCCTGTTGCACGCTGGCGGTAGTCCTGGCGGCTGTCTTCATGACTCAGCTTGTCCACCAGTTCGTTAAAGGCGGTTTGCTGCGCCTGCAGGGCAGTCTCCAGCTCAGACAGGCGTTCTTCCTGCTCAGACAGGGATTTTTCGGTGCGTGCGCTCAGGTTCTGCTGCTCAGTGGCGACCAGCTCCACGGCCTTATGCACATCAGAGAACCGGGCGTCATCGGACTGCTCTTTTTTGGTAAACAGCGCCGTGACACGGGCAAACAGGGACGGTTTGTCGTCCTGGATTTCTTCCAGTTCGATCACCGTTTCCTCTGCAGCGGTAAAGAGATTGGCAGGATTCTGCTTGCGGTTTGCCAGTGGGTTATGGGCTGCACTGGCGCTGAATGTCAGCATTTCAGTGCCCAGACTGGCAGGGTCATCAGTGGCAGCCAGGCCGACCAGGTAGGCTTTGCCCGTATCAGCAAACTTCGGGCTGACTTCCATAGAGGTGAATAATTTCTGGCCTTTTTTCACCAGTTCCACCAGGGATTCCGTTGGCTCAACGTCGGCATACAGCGCCATCTTGCCTGCCAACGGACCTTCCGTGATTTCTTCAGCAAACAGCGCCGTCACCTTGCCGTAGCGGTTAAAGGTGCTGTCCGGCAGATAAGACTTGATGTGCTCAAGGTTAATCAGCGCGGTATACACCGCCGGGTTGTAGCTGGCTGCCATCTGTTCCAGCCATTCACGCTGGATTTCGCGTCCGTCGGTGGTGGCACCTTCCACCCCGATGCGAAAACGCTTTGCTTTCACTGTCATGAGCCGTGCTCCGTTAGAAAAAACTTACTGGAGCCTTATGGTTGCGGTGATGGGGGCAGTGAAACAATGCGCGGTATTTGTACCGACAACCACACAAACCGCAGGCGGGGAAAGCCTTCATTCAAGGCTGTAGGTTTGTGCCATGAACACCACACTGACACCCGCAGATCTCGATCCCCGTCGGCAGGCCATGCTGCTGTACTTTCAGGGATACCGCGTAGCCCGCATTGCTGAAATGCTGGGCGAGAAAGTTGCAACCGTTCACAGCTGGAAAAAACGCGACAAGTGGGGTGACTATGGGCCGCTGGATCAAATGCAGCTCACCACCGCCGCACGCTACTGTCAGCTCATCATGAAGGAGCACAAAGAAGGGAAAGATTTCAAAGAGATTGACCTGCTGGCGCGCCAGTCGGAGCGCCACGCGCGGATCGGCAAGTTTAACAATGGCGGCAACGAAGCCGACTTAAACCCAAACGTCGCCAACCGCAACAAAGGCCCGCGCCGTCAGCCGGAAAAGAATGTTTTCACCGATGAACAGATTGAGAAGCTGGAAGAAATCTTCCATTCCTCCATGTTCAACTACCAGCGCCACTGGTGGGAAGCCGGAAAAACCAACCGCATCCGCAACCTGCTGAAGTCACGCCAGATCGGCGCGACCTTTTACTTTGCCCGTGAAGCCCTGATTGACGCTCTGCTTACCGGACGTAACCAGATTTTTCTTTCCGCCAGCAAGGCACAGGCCCACGTCTTTAAGCAGTACATCATCGACTTCGCCAAAGAAGTGGAGGTGGAGCTGAAAGGCGATCCGATGGTGCTTCCTAACGGGGCCACGCTTTACTTCCTCGGCACCAATGCCCGCACTGCCCAGAGTTATCACGGCAACCTGTATCTGGATGAATATTTCTGGATACCGAAATTCCAGGAGCTGCGCAAAGTGGCTTCCGGTATGGCTATTCACAAAAAATGGCGACAAACCTATTTTTCCACGCCTTCCAGCCTGACACACAGTGCTTATCCGTTCTGGTCCGGTGCGCTGTTCAACCGTGGACGCAACAAAGCCGACAAGGTGGACATTGACCTGTCCCACAGCAATCTGGCCCCCGGCCTGCTGTGCGCAGACGGGCAATACCGCCAGATAGTCACCGTGGAAGATGCGGTGCGCGGCGGCTGTAACCTGTTCGACCTAGACCAGCTACGCATGGAGTACAGCCCGGACGAATACCAGAACCTGCTGATGTGTGAGTTCGTGGACGATCTCGCGTCCGTGTTCCCGCTCAGCGAGCTGCAGGCGTGCATGGTGGACAGCTGGGAAGTCTGGACTGACTTTCATGCACTGGCCCTGCGCCCGTTTGGCTGGCGCGAAGTGTGGATCGGTTATGACCCGGCAAAAGGTACGCAGAACGGCGACAGCGCCGGATGCGTGGTGGTGGCTCCGCCAGCCGTGCCAGGCGGTAAGTTCCGCATTCTTGAGCGTCACCAGTGGCGCGGGATGGACTTCCGCGCCCAGGCTGACGCCATCAAAAAACTGACTGAACAGTACAACGTGACATACATCGGTATCGACTCAACCGGCGTCGGTCACGGGGTTTACGAGAACGTAAAAGCGTTTTTTCCTGCCGTCCGGGAGTTTGTCTACAACCCCAACGTTAAAAACGCCCTGGTACTCAAGGCCTACGACATTATCAGCCACCGCCGTCTGGAGTTTGACGCCGGGCACACCGACATTGCGCAGTCATTCATGGCAATCCGCCGCGCCACCACCGCCAGCGGCAACCGCCCGACTTATGAAGCCAGCCGCAGCGAAGAAGCCAGCCATGCCGATCTGGCTTGGGCAACAATGCACGCACTCTTTAACGAACCGCTGCAGGGCGAGTCCGCCAATACCAGCAATATTGTGGAGATTTTTTAATGGGAAAGAGTAAGAAGAGCCGCACTGCGTCGACGACCCAGATTCAGCATAAAAGCCAGACTTCAGCCGAAACATTCAGCTTTGGCGATCCCGTTCCTGTTCTGGACCGCCGTGAACTGCTGGACTATGTGGAATGCGTACAGACAGATCGCTGGTATGAACCGCCAGTAAGCTTTGACGGACTGGCGCGCACCTTCCGCGCTGCCGTGCATCACAGTTCACCAATTGCGGTGAAATGCAACATTCTGACCAGTACCTACATCCCTCACCCGCTACTCAGCCAGCAGGCTTTTTCACGTTTTGTGCAAGACTATCTGGTATTTGGTAACGCCTACCTGGAGAAACGTACGAACCGCTTCGGTGAAGTTATCGCCCTTGAACCTGCCCTGGCGAAATACACCCGACGTGGGTTAGACCTGGATACCTACTGGTTTGTGCAATACGGTATGACAACCCAGCCGTATCAGTTCACGAAAGGCAGCATTTTTCATCTGATGGAACCGGACATTAACCAGGAGATCTACGGCCTGCCCGGTTATCTTTCTGCCATTCCGTCAGCTCTGCTCAACGAGTCCGCCACGCTGTTCCGCCGCAGGTATTACATTAACGGCAGTCATGCAGGCTTCATCATGTACATGACCGATGCTGCGCAGAACCAGGAGGATGTGAACAACCTCCGCAACGCAATGAAAAGCGCCAAAGGTCCGGGTAACTTCCGCAATCTGTTTATGTACTCGCCTAATGGTAAAAAAGACGGACTTCAGATTATCCCATTGTCAGAAGTCGCAGCGAAGGATGAATTTCTGAACATCAAGAACGTCAGCCGTGATGACATGATGGCTGCGCACCGCGTACCGCCTCAGATGATGGGGATTATGCCTAATAATGTCGGGGGGTTTGGGGATGTGGAGAAGGCAAGCCGTGTATTCGTCCGAAATGAGCTAATGCCACTACAAAAGCGATTACAGGAGATGAATGATTGGCTTGGCAAGGAGGCGATACGGTTTGATACCTACTCGCTAGATATAGCCCCATAATAAGAAAAGCCACCGTTTGGTGGCTTTTCTTCATTTACTCAATAGGTTCAAACTCATCTTGAGGAATCAGCGTCGATTGACAGGCTTGGCTTAGTACCCCTGATAATTTACATAATAACCGATAGTTATGAGGAGCATCATCACTAATCTTTTCGACCGTTAAAGTGATTGATTTTGGATCATCCAATAACATCTTCTTGATGTCATTACTTAAATACCTAGGGCAGTAACCAACGATTTCAGCTGGTTTATCTGCACGAACGACAACAGCATCCCCATCGTATTCATTTTGAAGATCCAAGCAAAGACGCAAAATTTGCCCCGGTTTCAATTCAGATACACGAGCATTAGCTAAGCTATTCAAGTAACCAAGTCCATGTAAGAAGAAAAAATGCTCAAAGTTACCATCAGAATCAAAATCAATTTTTTTGAAAATCTGCAGCTGATCAGTGCTTCGTAAGCCTCCCGAGCGAGCAAGAATATCGATAGGATTTACCTTATCTTCTTCAAATCCAAGCCATTTAATGAAACTCGGATACTCTGGACGTCTCGGTGATAAAAGGCGATTTTTAAAAAGAGGAAACAATTCTTCCGATACATAAGTTTCACGAACATCACTCATGCCGCTAAACTTTGTAAATTTAGAAGATTTAAGAGCACCTTTGGTATACCTGAAAACATACCCCGATTTGCGCTCTTGCAAGTTACCAACAACATGCCAGTCTCTGGTATCTGGTGCCTGCCATGCGACGTAAACGGAGTTTGTATTAGTCATTCTAGTAACCTTCTGCGATTTTCCATTACCATTAACGTTGCAAATCTACGTGCACTGTCGGATATACACGATGAAGGCACTTGGTTAAACACATCTGTAATGGAATCTTCTGTTAAAACGCTCAACTTACCTAACCAATGGTCGCGAGCGGCAACTCTCCCTTCAACTGCATGTTGAAATGCTTCAACAGTCAGCAAGGGCTTTTTATCAGTTTTTGCTTTGAATAGCTCAGAGCGAGCTTTTCTTACAAAACATGGGATTTGTCGATTTTTATCTTTAGTATTAAGCCGTTCGTTACGCTCATCATCTAACATCTCCCTTCCTAAACTAGCGGCATGATCGTATGTTGGACACAAAAACTGCTCACCAGTTTCATTGTTAAGCATGATTGCCCAATTTTCATGGTGGCGATCTTGATTACTCACAAGTGCATCGAGCATCAAATATCCACAAAATACATCTGCTGCATTTAGCCCGGTTAGATCATATACACTCGGAGGAGGCTTGATAGATTCCCTATCTAAACAACCCAAGACCCTTGTGACAGTGTGTTCTCTGACCCTTACCGGCTTTTCCCCGGCTTGTAAAGGCCCAGGATAATCGAATGTCGAACTGTGAAGCACTTCATTTCCCATTACCATCCGGAAACCAGATGGAATGATATTCTGAGTCACCACACCGAATCGACCATTGTATCGCGCCAAATCATAGCTAGCATGTGGAATGTTAAGCAAATGACATAACTCAGCAGCACACTTTTCAGACCAATGCTCGCCAGTACCTGGCCTAGAGTACTTAAACAACTGCAAATTTACAGTGTCATCGGAGAAATAGAACCAAAACTTCTCTTTGGTTCCTAACTGTTCAAGATCGTTAGCTACGGGGCTAAGCTCTACCAATTGGTATGGCATCTGACATCCCTGTTTAGCGGATTATGAATAAGTTAGGTTCCATTTTATCCAAACATTGTCAAATACCCTAAGATTTATTAGATGATAGAGCGACACTGTATGTATGTCCAGCAATCAAATCAATATATAACTCTTATATGACTTAACGCGCGCTCGTATCCCCGCCACGCCTGCCCGCTTTATGCAGTGGTTTTCATGCACCTGCATGACATAAGCAAAAGCACGCCAGCTCTGGCGGGCCTCAGCAAAAACGATCCCCAAACGATCATGCGGATTCATGCGGCATAGTCATGCACTGCCGAGGGTCGTGAAAATCCGTATCTGAATGACCGCTTGAAAAACGAAACATACAGGTTTACAAAGATGAAAGTCCGCTGTGAGCGAGGAACGGAAGTTAGTTTTCGGGCAACATAATCCATATGCAAGAGGACCTCCAAAAAAGAATGGGGCATCTTAGCGGGATACTTACAACGATTCTTGCCATATTCACAGCAAGCACTCTGTTTGGCGTATTTTTATTCAAATAGCAAACAACAATAAAGGAATTTTCATGAACAATATTCCCGCTATGCCACAGTTAGGGATTTATGTCTCAAAAATCGATCCCACCCTACGCATCACTGTAACCGACATTGATATTGTTGATGACGATGATGACTCTCCTGATGATGAATTGTTTTATTTAGTCCACTGGATCGAGGGGGAAGATGAAAGTGATATGTCTGCGATGGAGTTTGAGCTAGACCCAGTAGAGTGGCGGGCTTTCGTTGAATCTGAGCAATTAGTGTTTGAGCGCGATCCGTACATGGATTCAGTCCCCGAAAATTCAAACCTTGCGAAGATTCGGGATTCACTCATGAAAACTAAACAGAATGACCGTTCTTAAGCATCCATCAGGAAAGTAGCTTAACGAGTGTTATCAATTTGGGGCAAATGTCCGCCCACCTTACGCCTCGTTTCACTCGTTGCCCAAACCAGCCCCCATCAGAATGAATCCTCCTGGGGGCAACGTTTCTTAATGCAGCCAGCTGTCGTCTTCCCACACCTTCTGCATAATTTTCATCACTTGTTTTTTTTCTTCGTCCAGTTTCAGTCCGGTCAGTTCCACACCGTTAGAGCTACCTTTGCGGATGCGAATTACCGTTTTGGGATACAGGGGGCGCAGATTGCGGTAAAGCTCGGATTCAAGGGCGTCCAGGGTAGACTGGCTAATTTTTTGCTCTTTATCGATCATTATTTCAATGCGCATAAATTGCCCCTCAGTTAACAACATCCATTGAGCGGTTATATTCGTGGGTTCTGATTTTTGCCATGAGTTCATCCGTCAGTTCTGAAATCCAAAGCAGCGCAAGCTCTTTTTCCTGATCACTACATTCACTGGCCACTACAAGCTTAAGAAAAAAATCAATTCGCTGGAGTTTCAACGACTCTAAAAAATAATCCTGCATCTTCCCTCCTATCTCACTGTGGGTAGACAATACTGTATACTTAACCACTGGTTTTATATACAGTACATAATAATATCGTTAAAGTAAAAAGTTTTTTTAAAATCAATAGGATTTATCCTTTGCTTATTATTTAGAGCATTAATTGTTAATCAGCGTAATTAATACAGGTTCCGCCATTTATCATCCTCCTGCAGACGCTGGTCCCGATAGAAGATACGCAGGCCTGCTCCTGACGGAATACTGCCGCCGCGAAGAAGTAAATCGACTTCTTTCTCGCTGCCATCAAATCCTCTGGACTTCAGTTCATAGACGAGCTGCTGTCGCTGATGGTCTGTAATTCGCTGTTTATAGTCTTTACGCCGTTTCGGTTTCACCAGGCGTAACCTTGCTGCCAGTTCCCGGCGCTCTTTTTTGCTCATATTGTGCAGGTAATCGTGCAACTCCTTGTCATCCATGCGGGTAATGACCGTTCTGGTGTCCCCATCAGCTGATTTATCTTTCTCCTGCTGGTTCAAATTTTCAGCAAGGGGACAGTTATTGCCACGAGTCCAAGGGGCGCAAGCGCCCTGGTCGGCTACCGCCTCCTGAACGTCAACGGCCTTACGAACCATTTTCCACTTCACTGCATGAGTGCAGATCTTGCCCTCTGAAATGGGTGACCAGATGCCATAAATACGAATACCGTGATCGCCATAGGCGGTCGGCTCTTCGTTAATTTCATAAGCGGTTCTGATAAGGTGATATTTGCGGGGAACCAGTACGCCGCCCTGCTTCATGATGTAGGTGGCAAAACAACCAGCATCAGCAGCAGCCAGGATGGCATCAAGACGCGGGTCATCCAGTACCGGCGCACCTGCTTTTTTGTCACCCTGTTGCCTTGCCGCCTGACCAGCCAGCAAGCGAAGTTCACGGTAAGCCTGACGTCCCGGAATACCAAAGAAGCGGAACTGCTGAACACGATGCAGAGACGCCCAGGCATTCACGTATTCGGCGTTATCACGCAGGGATTTACCCGTTTCCTTGCTGATCTCGCCGGCCAGACCACGTCCGTCAATATTTTTACTGATATATTTCGCGATGTAGCTTGTCGGCGTTCCTTTGCGCGGGTTAATCAGCTCAGACTTAAAGCGTGGTCCCGTGTTATTACCCAGCTCCTCGCGGTCTTCACGGATGGCAAACTTACGCAGTAATGCAGTGATGGCGCGGCGGTCTTTTTTACGCATGAAGCACATAAGATGCCAGTGCACAGTACCGTCATGGTGCGGCTCAGCCACCCGCACGCCATACCAGCGCAGCCCGGTTTTATGCATTGCCTTACGAAATGCAGCAAACATGCCGACCAGATAATCGCTGCTTTGCCTTACCGTCGCGTTTGTCCAGGTCGGGTTGGGTCTGCCGTTGTTGAGCGTGGAATGGAAACGTGACGGACAGGTGATAGTGTAGAAAACGGCGCAGTCACCACGCATTTCCGCGATAAGCTCCAGACCTTTAACGCAGGCCATCATCTCATTGCGGCGATGTGCCGGGTTGCTGCTGCTGGCGTTTACCACATCTTCCATATCCAGCGTGTCTCCGTCTTCGTTCACCAGTTCATGAGAACGGAAAAACTCCAGCGACTTGCGGCGCTGCTCACGTTTATGCATCACGGCTTCATAGCTGACATAGGGAGATGCTTTTTTGCTGACCAGACAGACAGCACGCAACTGCTCTTCCCGCCATTCGCAACGCATCCTCCACAATTTTCGATACCACCAGTCGGCGCACAACATACGCGCCAGCGAACCCGGTATGAGTTCATAGGGCACGGGTTTGCGGCGGTTTCTTTTCCGACGAAGTTTCTCAAACGCAGGCGGGATAACATCCAGACGCAGGGTTTCCGCAGCCACCTTTTCCCATGTCTTGCGGATTTCTTCTGGCTTAACGTCATCGGTGGCGTACAAATCACCACAAGCGGCCTCAAGACACATGCTCATATGCGCTGCTACCAGGGTGGACAGGCGTTTCACCTGATCCTGGCTCATTTCAGGCAGGATCAGCAGACCCTCCAGCCCTTGATGGCTTGCCATAAAACGGAAAGAAACAGATAGCTGACTGTCACGTACACAATCCAGTCGCTCCAGACATGGCTTAATCGTCTCACGCAAATAGCGGGAATAAGCCTTTGGCCTGCCCAGGCTGCTGAAGTATTCGATACGTTGCATCAGCGGCTTGCTGATATGAGAAGGCTGGGCGCTGACATCTGCCAGAATGACCATGTCCGGGTTAAAACGCTGCTGTTCATGCGCCAGCTTTGCCCGGCTAATGAGCTTATCCTGCTCCATTTCGCGCTGGACAGGATCACGGGATTCATTAAAGAAATAACGTTCCCAGACCTGATCACTCAGTGCCTCGCGGCGCTGCTGTTCCTGCTCGTTATCGGCAGCGTACAGAGTGATCATGTTTGAAAGTGCAGACTCCGGCGCAACTTCCGCCGGTTCCAGATAAGGGTTAATGGCCTTTTTCGGGCCGTTCCATGAAAATGCTACAGCGACCTCGTTAAAGCCGCTAGAGTTGCTCATATCGTCATGACTCATACACGCACCTCGTACACAGCAGAACTATCCACGCCACGCGAAGGATCAAATCCCACCCAGCAGCGCGCCCCGGAAACAGCAATGATTTCTGTTGCAGATTTACTCTCGCCAGCCGACACGCCGATGCTGCGTTTTGCCTTGATGTAGTGGTGAGTGAAATTGCGATACAGCGAACGAATCAGGGATGTGTCACTGTTAGAAACAATGACCGGATGACCTTCAGATGATCGATGTTCAAGAACGGATGCCAGGTGATACTGGTCATCTTCAGTGAAGCCGTCAGTGTGATAACCGGAAAACGTGCCGTCATAAGGCGGATCGCAATACACCACATCCCCCGCCTTCAACATCGCCAGCGTTTCATCAAAGCTGGCGCAGATAAACGTTGCCCGCAGGGCTTTTACTGCAAATGCACGAATTTCTTTTTCAGTGAAATACGGATTTTTATAATTACCGTAGGGAATGTTGAAATGCCCGCTCTTGTTATAGCGACATAAACCACGGTAACCGTGACGATTGAGATACAGGAAATATACCGCTTTCATGAAATCAGTAATTTCAGTTGAGTAATTAAACTCCTGCCTTATGTTGTAATAAGCCACCTCCCTGTTTGCTTCCTTAAATAAAACTCTGGCGCGAGATATAAACGATTCACAATCAGCGGCAACCTTTTTATAGAGGTTGATTAAATCAGGATTAATATCCGCAACCAGATAGCTTGGATAATCCGTCGCCATCATCACAGCACAGGAACCCGCGAAAGGTTCAACCAGTCGCGGGCCAGCAGGAAGGTGTTTTTTCAGTTCGGACATAATTGCGGTTTTATTTCCCGCCCATTTCAGGATGGTGCTCATACAGCACCTCCGTTGTAATGTTTGCCTTTCAGCTCTGCGATTTCCTGACAGGTAATGCAAAGCTGCACACCTGGAATGGCGCGGCGGCGTGCTGGCGGAATTGGCGCTTCACACTCAATGCAAAGCACGCGGGACACGCCCGGCGTTTTGGCACGGGCAGCACGGATATGGCGCTGGCGTTCTTCTTCAACGCGCTGCTGTACGAGATCCATTGCATCAGCCATTAGTGGATCTCCTGCGCTTCGTTCTGGATTGCTTCAGCAGTTACACGCAGTAGTTCTGCTGCTTCGACGTGGTTTAGCTGGCGGGATGTGATATGACACGCCAGGCTATCAAGGCGAGCTGCCATTGCTTCAGCCCTTGCCCGGCGTTCTTCCAGACGAGCCTCTGTCAGTAAAATATTAAGCCCTGCATCATCCGGTCCGGTTTTAGTCGTGAGGGTTTCAATATTACGCATAATCAATTCTCCTGAATTTAGATAAAGGGATACCCGGCGGGTTTACGCCATTAATTTCATTAGTTGGTTAATTCGGCATGGTTAGCCGTCTGGGAAATAAGCTCACCACTGCACGAAAATGATTCATTGCTTTAATCAACTCCCGCTTTTCGTCAGTGGTCAGCTCATTAATGCTGATGCTATGACGTTCAGCTGGAATTTTTGCCATAAAGAATATAGCAGCCAGTGCCCGTTTATTTTGTTCGTTATTGATATCCCGTGGATCACGCATATCTTTAATAAACCGCTCAAGCTCTGACTCAATATTCAGGCCAAAAACTTTCGCCCTTAGCTCCGCAATGTGATTAAGTCCATTCAGGCGTTCACCGGGGCTTAATGGAACAGTCGCCGCAGCGCCATTAATTGCCATAATTCATATCCCCAAAACGCAACTATCGTTGTTTGTTATTACGGTAACGTTCAAGAGGAGATACATTTTTTCGTATCGTCTCTTTAACCTGCTCTCCCCGTAAAAACGTCCCATCTTTTAGCGTGAAAAAGTAACTGCCATCGCCCGACAACGACGGATAACAACAGAGCAAATCATCTTCAGGTACTGAATAACTCTCCCCTCTGTAACGAAACTGATAAACCACTTCACTTTCCGCTGCATACATTTTGACTTTCTCCGTTTCCTCGTGGTCAATTCAGACAGCAATTCATCTTGTGAATGACATGGATGCCAGCGTTTTCCATCCTCACCCATGATCCAGCCGTGACCGTAGTGCATTGCCGGGCTTTGCTTTACCAGCAGCGATGCAAATGATGGTTCTTTCGTCAGCATAAGTACCTCACAGCAAACCGAATGAAGCACCGAGGCCAGTCACGGTATCAACTGCACTCGCCATCGCAGGGTTAGCCTGTAAACGGGCCTGCAATGAAACAGCAGCCAACGCCATCAGTCGTGTTACAGAGTTAATGCTGCTGATAGCATCACGACGACCTGCACTGGTTTTTACATCGCCAGATACCGCACCTGCAGCAACACGCCCGATCTCTGCGGTTGCACTCATGACGTAATGTGGCAGTTTCTCTTTTGCCACCTCATTAATCGGTACACATGGCAGACAATGAATCTGTGCCAGAAAACCGTCTACCAGCGTTGAATCTTCAGTCAGATCGGTAAGTAGCCAGATATCTGGTGCGGTTAATAAATGAGGTTGAGCTGGGTTCAGCTTGTTCCGCAGAATCTGCACATTCATGCCTGCACGTTCTGCCAGTTGCACCAGGTTGTGGCGCAGTGCGAATGCACGACAGGCTTCATCAAAATGTGGATGTTTGGAAACTTGGTAATCAAACATGGTCGACACCCCTGATGTATCCCAAAATGGAACTAGTTGAATACAACATTGCAATCAGTAAGTGCATCAACGGTAAGAGCAGCAAGGTTGATCATCACCTTTTCTCTTTTCTTGTCTTTCCGAAGGCGATGGCGAGGGATGCGACCATCAGCCAACATATCGTTGATGGTGACGATAGAAAGACCAGTAAGTTCGCTATAACGCTCAATTGTGACGTGTGGCGTATTCAGAGTTATTGAAATGTTAGGGGTCATGATGCAACATCTCCTTTTAGCTTGTGGTGAGCTGGTTTTAATCGTGATAACAACATCACAAAACGGAGAATAGGTTCACATAAAGAATATGTCAACTCAAAAATTCACATTTCGCCATATTGATGACGATATGAAAGCCGTTGTCATACAAAATCGTGGTGGTCAGAAAGTAATCGAGCGGATACTCATGGCTTATGGCTTCAAGTCACGCCAAGCATTCTGTAACCATCTAGGTATTTCCCAAAGCACGATGGCTAACAGATATGCCCGCGATACATTTCCTGCAGATTGGATTGTTATCTGTTCAATGGAAACAGGAGCATCAATTAAATGGCTAGCATTTGGTTCAGATGATGACGAACAAATGCCATCTCCTTCACCAGAACAGCATGTTGAAACACACTCCGAAGATGGTTCTTATCATGACGTTCACTATAAACAACCAAAGTTCGACAATGAAAACATCATTGATTATTCTCGGGGTGGCAAGGAAGCAATAGAGCGAATTGTTAGGGCTTACGGTTATAAGACTCGCCAAGCCTTAGCTGATCACTTAGGTATTTCAAAAAGCACATTAGCCACAAGATATATGCGTGATGTTTTTCCTTCAGACTGGATAATTAAGTGCGCTCTCGAAACGGGTACTTCACTAATGTGGCTAACTACTGGTAAAGGCCCAAAGTTTGACGATGCAAGAAATGATGTAATTGCTATTACTCACAAAAAAATTACTGACGGGAATCTATTTGATTCAAATTTCTATATGCTTGATAAAGCGTTACTACCAGACTCAATCCAATTACCATTGATTGTTAGCACCGAAAAAAAAACATACCTATGTAATCAATCATTCGATGAAATTACAGATGGTAAATGGATTGTTAAAATAGAAGGAAAAGTGAGCATTCGAACCCTAACTAGAATACCTGTAGGAAGATTAAAAATTTCAGACAATGATTTATCATTTGAATGTAAAATTTCAGATATTGATGTTATTGCAAAATGCAAATTTATTCTGATAGAAGAATTATAAAAGGATATTGGAATGAGTGGTTCTGATTATAAAAGCAATAGTGAAAAATACACGTCTAGAAGTATTAAATTAGGAGAATTAAAATCACATTTAACCAATGACACCTATAATACTTTGAAAAACCTATTGGATTCTCTAGCGTTTGATGAATTCGATATGCTATTTGATGCTTACAGTCGAAATTTTTCTAAAAAAGAATATAAGTATGCCCCCTTCATGTCTGACCATACATCATTGCAAAACAGTGAAGCAGATAAGTACCTTTTAAAAATTGAGGAATTAGAACATAAACTACGCGAGTTTCAAAAAAACCATAACGCTCATTCAGAGCAAATGGAAAAGTTGAAAATGGAATTGTCAAATGAAATAGAAAGTAAAGAAAAACTAGTATCACAGCTAAAAGTCCAACACATCAAAAACAAAGAACTACAGTTTAAAAACCAAGAACTTTCAAGCAAAATTCAACAAAAGAAAATTGACGAAAAGGTTCCTGAATATGTGCAAGGCGTCAAAGCAAAACTACAGCAGGACGATAAAGACTTCACTACAATGTCTTACAATTGGGCGATAGCCGGAATACTATTTTCATTATTATCTATAAGCGCCGCCTTTTTAACATTTTTTTATAAAATCGATATAAAAGATACTACCCCCATTGAACTTTTTTATTATTTCACTCGAGGCTTACTTGGGGTTGCATTACTTTCTTGGCTTTCTTATTTTTGTTTAAACAATTCAAAAAAATACACACATGAAGCAATCATAAGAAAAGACAGACAACATGCTCTAATGTTTGGTGAGGTCTTCTTACAAATTTATGGTTCAACTGCAACAAAACAAGATGCTATTGATGTGTTTAAAGATTGGAATATGTCAGCTAATTCTGCATTCGCAGATAAAACGCAGCCACCTCCAAATTTATTTAACATTTTAGGCTCACTTGTAGATAAAAAATCAGCAGCAAATGATGACATCATTACCAAAAAGTGATGATGTATGACAACATGTATCTAATACATTGACACTGGTTATATATACAGTAAGAATGCTCTCCACTGGAGGGCATTTTTTATGGCAGTACGAAAACTCACCACAGGAAAATGGCTTTGCGAATGTTACCCCGCCGGACGTAGTGGACGTCGTGTGCGTAAACAATTCTCCACCAAAGGCGAAGCTCTGGCTTTTGAGCGTCACACGATGGAAGAAACCGAAGTAAAGCCCTGGCTGGGTGAATCAATGGATCGTCGAACGCTGAAAGACGTGGTTGAGCTATGGTTCAAACTACATGGTAAATCTCTGACTGCTGGGCAGCATGTCTATGACAAATTGCTGCTGATGGTTGACGCTCTGGGCAATCCCCTTGCAACTGATCTCACCTCTAAAATGTTTGCCCACTATCGAGATAAACGCCTGACAGGTGAGATCTACTTCAGCGAGAAATGGAAGAAAGGAGCAAGCCCGGTCACCATTAACCTGGAGCAAAGCTATCTAAGTAGTGTTTTTAGCGAACTATCCCGCCTGGGCGAATGGTCGTATCCGAACCCACTGGAGAACATGCGAAAATTCACCATCGCAGAAAAAGAGATGGCATGGCTTACCCATGAGCAGATTGTTGAATTGCTGGCTGATTGCAAACGTCAGGACCCAATTCTGGCACTGGTAGTTAAGATATGCTTAAGCACAGGCGCACGCTGGCGTGAAGCCGTAAATCTTACCCGCTCACAGGTGACCAAATACCGAATTACCTTTGTAAGAACAAAGGGGAAGAAAAACAGAAGCATCCCTATCAGTAAAGAGCTTTACGAAGAGATCATGGCGCTTGATGGGTTCAATTTCTTCACAGACTGCTATTTTCAATTTTTATCCGTGATGGAAAAAACGTCTATCGTGCTCCCTCGCGGTCAACTGACACACGTTCTGCGCCATACGTTTGCGGCGCATTTCATGATGTCGGGTGGAAATATCCTTGCTTTGCAAAAAATCCTCGGACATCACGATATAAAAATGACTATGCGCTATGCCCATTTAGCACCCGATCATCTTGAGACGGCTCTGAAATTCAACCCCCTCGCAACGCTAGAAGTGTGATCTACTGGTGCAAAAATAACATCATCCCCCACTAGCTGAGTTAATTGCGTCAGAGTAAACTTTTATCAGTATATAAGTTCACTTTTATTCAATATATTAAGAGATTACATGGCTATCATTACCGTAAAAAAACATACTGTCAAAAAAGCATTATCGATGGGATTTGAAAAAGTACTTGACGATCGTGGTTATGATTCTGGGGCGTACTACGTTAAAGATGGCAAAAAGTGGATTTTTGATATTGTTGCGCTTAAGCAAAAACAAGGAGCAACCTCAGATGATGAGTTAAAAATCCTTGGGTATGATGTTGATACATATAATCTTGTAAAAAATGAATCTAATGAACTGGCTGAACTTTATCAAGATATTGCAGTTGAAGATGGTGAGCCAATGTATCTAGAGGGTGGCGTGTATTTATATCCTGATGGTTCTATCCGTTAGCATGCAAATTGGCAGCACAACCGGGTTGTTCCAAATGGCGACAAAGTGGCGGCAGCGGTTGGCATTACCCCGTAATAACCACCACTGACCACAAACCTAACTTATTGTTTTTAATCTAACTTATTGTTTTCATTAACCCGTTTACATAAATGGGTTTTTTGTTGCCTGAAATTTATCTCCTGCCCCGCCACTCGTGCCACCATCCGTAAAATCTCCTCGCGCGATAGCGGCTTACGGTCAGTGACAAAATGCAGCGTCATCCCTTCAATAAAAGCATCCAGAGCCCGGGCCGTTCCAGGTTCAAACCATTGTTCGAGTGTTTGCTGACTGCGCTGCATCCAGTTTTGCATCACTGTTTTTAATAACGGTTTTCGACTGGCCAGCGCGTAGAGTTGATACATCAGTTCCATGTTGTCCGGCGTTGCAACCTGCGAGCTGTAGATCATTTCTGTGATGGCCTGGCAGGCACTGGGGGCATCTCTGACATCGAGAAAAAATGCCTGATATTGCAGTGACATAGTCTGCGTAAAGCTACTGAACGCCTCCAGTAATAGCTCATCAATTCCTGAAAAATAGTAGGTCATCGACCCTAACGGTACCCCGGCAAGGGTAGCTATTTTACGGTGCGTCACGGCATGTATTCCGTAAAGTTTCACCGCCTCGAGAGTGGCCTGGATGATTTTTTCTCGCCGTTGTGGATCGTTAGCGCGACGCATGTCATTTCCTCTCTCTGCAATTGTGTACAAATGTACACAACCTTGCTAAGGTTGTCTTCTCTCTTCTTTTTTTGACGTGATCTATGACAGTAAATTCTTCACGTAATGCCTTGAAACGCCGTACCTGGGCGCTGTTCATGTTCTTCTTTTTGCCGGGCCTTCTAATGGCTTCCTGGGCAACCAGAACGCCCGCTATCCGCGACATTCTTTCTGTCTCTATCGCCGAAATGGGCGGAGTGCTCTTTGGTCTGTCAATCGGTTCGATGAGCGGCATTCTCTGCTCGGCGTGGTTAGTAAAACGCTTTGGGACGCGTAATGTCATCCTGGTCACGATGTCCTGCGCATTGATCGGGATGATGATATTAAGTCTGGCGCTCTGGCTGACATCTCCTGTGCTCTTTGCCGTTGGTCTTGGCGTTTTTGGCGCCAGTTTTGGTTCCGCAGAAGTGGCGATAAACGTTGAAGGTGCTGCCGTTGAGCGAGAAATGAATAAAACGGTTTTGCCGATGATGCATGGCTTCTACAGTCTCGGTACGCTGGCGGGGGCTGGTGTAGGGATGGCGCTGACGGCCTTTGGAGTTCCGGCAACTGTTCACATTTTGCTGGCGGCGCTGGTGGGCATCGCGCCTATTTATATCGCTATTCAAGCAATCCCTGACGGTACGGGAAAAAATGCTGCCGATGGCACGCAGCATAGTGAAAAAGGGGTTCCTTTTTATCGCGATATTCAGTTGCTATTAATTGGTGTCGTGGTGCTGGCAATGGCTTTTGCAGAAGGTTCTGCCAACGACTGGTTACCCTTATTAATGGTTGATGGCCACGGATTTAGCCCAACATCCGGCTCATTGATATACGCAGGTTTCACATTGGGGATGACCGTTGGACGTTTTACCGGCGGCTGGTTTATTGATCGCTACAGCCGCGTTGCCGTGGTACGTGCCAGTGCACTAATGGGTGCGTTGGGTATCGGGCTAATTATTTTTGTTGATAGCGCCTGGGTCGCCGGGGTATCTGTCGTTCTTTGGGGACTGGGTGCCTCGCTGGGCTTCCCGCTGACCATTTCAGCCGCCAGTGATACCGGCCCCGATGCACCAACCCGTGTCAGCGTAGTGGCCACGACCGGTTATCTGGCTTTCCTCGTCGGGCCGCCACTGCTGGGCTATCTCGGCGAACATTATGGATTACGTAGTGCAATGCTGGTTGTACTGGCGCTGGTTATTCTCGCGGCTATCGTCGCAAAAGCCGTAGCCAAACCCAATACAAAAACGCAGACTGCGATGGAGAATAGTTGATGGGCATTAAATTAATTGCGGTAGACATGGACGGTACTTTCTTAAGCGATCAAAAAACCTATAACCGCGAGCGGTTTATGGCCCAATATCAGCAGATGAAAGCACAAGGTATTCGCTTTGTGGTTGCCAGCGGGAATCAATATTATCAGTTGATCTCATTCTTCCCCGAAATTGCCGATGAAATTGCTTTTGTGGCGGAAAATGGTGGCTGGGTAGTGAGCGAAGGCAAAGATGTTTTTAATGGTGAGCTATCGAAAGATGCTTTTGCCACTGTTGTGGCGCATTTGCTGACGCGCCCGGAAGTGGAAATTATTGCCTGCGGCAAAAATAGCGCCTATACCCTCAAAAAATATGACGATGCCATGAAAACCGTGGCGGAAATGTATTATCACCGTCTGGAATACGTCGATAACTTTGACAACTTAGAAGATATCTTCTTCAAGTTTGGCCTGAATCTTTCCGATGAACTGATTCCACAAGTGCAGAAAGCATTACATGAAGCCATCGGCGATATTATGGTGCCAGTGCATACCGGCAACGGCAGCATCGATTTAATCATCCCCGGCGTGCATAAAGCCAATGGCCTGCGTCAACTCCAGAAATTATGGGGAATAGACGACAGCGAAGTCGTGGTCTTTGGCGATGGCGGTAATGATATTGAGATGCTGCGTCAGGCAGGGTACAGCTTCGCAATGGAAAATGCCGGCAGCGCGGTTGTTGCAGCGGCGAAATATCGTGCAGGTTCCAATAACCGTGAAGGCGTACTGGACGTGATTGATAAAGTTCTTAAACACGAAGCGCCATTTAATCAATAAAACGGCAGCACGCCCGGCAACACAACGCCTGAATGAAGGCTGCATAATTCGCAGAAATTAACTCACCGGATTATTTCAGGCGAAATGATTATGAAGAATTATGTTTTGCTGGGCGCGTTTCTCATGAGCTTTGCCGGTGCAACGATGGCGCAAAGCGTTACCGTCGATGTGCCGAGTGGATACAAAGTGGTAGTAGTCCCTGATTCTGTCAGCGTTCCACAAGCAGTCAGTGTCGCTACTGTGCCGCAAACCGTCTATGTGGCCCCGACTCCTGCTCCAGCTTACCGTCCACATCCGTATGTTCGTCACCTTGCCAGCGTTGGCGAAGGAATGGTTATCGAACATCAGATCGATGACCATCACCATTAATACGAAAATGCCTGATTGCATTGTGCAATCAGGCATTTTTTTACCCTTCGTGCGAATTTCCTACTTGTTTATCTTTTAAAAAGATAAACATCAGCAGCAGCCACAAAATTCCGTTGGCAAGGTTGAAGAGATTAAACAGACCATTGCCGCCGTTCAGATACGCGTGTTTACTGATCTCAATACCGACAGTGAAAATCAGCATTTGCAACATCCCCATCGCCGCCGAGACAGTACCTTTACTCATATCGCTGGCAAACAGGGTTAATCGCACCAGTCCCGCATTCGCCAGACCAATACCAAAAGCATAAATACTTAACCCAGCGGTCATCCACAAATACGCGTGCGATGAGATGACCGTTGCCGCAGCAGCGACCAACAGACCAATCATAATCGGCCAACCGCCCATAATGATCAGCGAACGTACGGTGCGACGCGAGGTCAGTCGCGCCAGCAGTAGGTTCCCCGCAATTAATGCGCCGAAAATGGGAACTTGCAGCAAACCATATTCATAGCTGCTCAACTGCTCGCCGGTTATGATAATAATCGGCGACTGGGCAATCCACGCCAGCAACGGCAGACTAACAAACCCCAGTGCCAGCGCCCCCGCAACAAAGCGACCATTCTTCAGCACCAGCTTGTAGTCACGCCCGAGCTCTTTCAGCGACAGTTTCTCACCTATACGCGTGGCGGTTTCTGGCATGGCACGTTGCAGACCGAAGAAGGAGATCGTTGCCAATGCGGCAAATAATACAAACATCCCTTCCCAGGGCAGCACATGGATCCACGCCGCCCCCACCAACGGGCCGAGTAGCGGAGCAATCAGCGCCACGTTCGCCATCAGCGCGGTGATCTTGATACAAACCGCCTCTTCGAAGGATTCCTGAATTGCGGCGTAACCCACAGCGCCAATGAAACAGAGGCTTATGCCCTGCAAGAAGCGCAACAGCGTGAATTGTTCAATGTTTTGCGCCAGTAATATCGCCAGACAAGTGATGATAAACCACACTACGCCCGCCAGCATCACCGGACGGCGACCAATACGATCCGACAATGGCCCCAGCAGCCACTGTAAAAACATCCCACCCGCAAGGTACGCGGTCATCGAGGTAGGAACCCAATCAATGCCCGCCTGGTACTGTTCCACCACGGCCAACATACCGGGCTGAATCATATCGTTACCGATATAGGTTGAGAATTCGTAGAGCACCAGACAGAGAGGGAAAAGTAATGCCTGACGTCCAAGTCTGGCACCATTAGCTAATCTATTTTGCATGCAATTTCTTCGCCAAGAATAATCGCGCAAAGTTTAATAAAAGCGTGGCTAACGAGAAAGCAATTTTTGCTCCTTAAGCACATTCTTACATTAATCGGCGATTAGATTCTCTTTTTTAAGCTTTATTTAACTACCGCGCGTTACCATTACTTCACGTAATACGGGCCGCTTATGAGAAATAAGACGATGCCGCTTTACCCTGTTTAACATGCACCTTATTCTCACCGCCTTGCCTGACGGCTCCCCATTAAACACCTTATGAGTCTGGAAGTTATGCTGGAAAATCTCAATTACTCATTATTCTCTCTAATTAATGCCACGCCAGATTCTTCTCCGTGGATGATCTCGTTGGCGATTTTTATTGCCAAAGATTTGATTACTGTGGTGCCGCTACTGGTCGGGGTACTTTGGCTGTGGGGACGTACGGCGCAACGGCAGATAGTGATAAAAATAGCGATCGCACTGGCTGTAAGTCTGTTTGTTTCCTGGTGGATGGGTCATTTATTTCCACATGACCGCCCGTTTGTCGAGAATATCGGCTATAACTTCCTGCACCATGCGGCGGATGACTCTTTCCCGAGCGATCACGGCACGGTGATCTTCACCTTCGCTCTGGCATTTTTAATCTGGCATCGTTTGTGGTCCGGATCGCTTCTCATGGTGCTGGCCGTAATTATTGCCTGGTCGCGGGTCTACCTTGGCGTCCACTGGCCACTGGATATGCTTGGTGGGTTGTTGGCGGGAATGATTGGTTGCCTTAGCGCGCAGATTATCTGGCAAGCTGCGGGGGCGATGCTCTACCAGCGGCTGCAATCGTGGTATCGCTTCTGTTTCGCCTTACCGATCCGTAAAGGCTGGGTACGTGGCTGATTTCGGATAAAACGTGTAATATCAGGCGGCTCGCTTCAATAACTATTCAGAGGGAATATGGAAACACGTCGCGAAGAGCGCATCGGGCAATTACTCCAGGAATTAAAACGCAGCGATAAGTTACATCTGAAGGACGCCGCCGCCCTACTTGGGGTTTCAGAGATGACGATTCGTCGCGACCTGAATAACAACAGCGCCCCCGTCGTATTACTCGGCGGCTATATCGTTCTCGAACCACGCAGCGCCAGCCATTACCTGCTAAGCGACCAAAAATCCCGTCTGGTGGAAGAAAAACGCCGCGCTGCGAAACTGGCCGCGACGTTGGTAGAACCCGGTCAGACCCTCTTTTTTGACTGCGGCACCACTACGCCCTGGATTATTGAAGCGATTGATAATGAAATCCCTTTCACCGCCGTTTGTTATTCACTAAATACCTTTCTGGCGCTGCAAGAGAAACCACATTGCCGGGCGTTTCTTAGTGGGGGAGAATTTCACGCCAGCAACGCCATCTTCAAACCTATCGATTTTCAACAAACGCTGAATAATTTTTGTCCGGATATCGCTTTTTATTCCGCTGCGGGTGTACATATCAAAAAAGGCGCAACCTGTTTTAATCTTGAAGAGTTGCCGGTAAAACACTGGGCTATGTCGATGGCGCAAAAGCATGTGCTGGTTGTCGACCACAGTAAGTTTGGTAAGATACGTCCGGCACGCATGGGCGACCTGAAACGCTTTGATATCGTAGTAAGCGATCGTTGTCCGGAAGATGAGTATGTGAAGTACGCGCAAACGCAGCGTATTAAGTTAATGTATTAATTAAGCATCGCCGGATGACGTCAACGCGCCATCCGGTCATCTAAAGATTAAGAGAACCAGCTACCAAACCACTGATGGAATTTCATCATCACGAAATCCCACATCCGACCAAAGAATCCCCCCTCTTCCACATTCTCCATTACGATCAGCGGACGCTGTTCAATAGATTTACCGTTAAGCTGGAAATCAATGGTTCCGACGACCTGGCCTTTTTTCAGCGGTGCGGTGAGCTGCGGTTCGGTTAATGTATAACTGGCTTTCAGGTTTTTCAGTTGTCCACGCGGAATAGTCACCGATCCGCCTTCGCCAGCACCGAGATTCACTTCACTCTTATCGCCAAACCAGACTCGCTGGGTCACAAAGGTGGCATCAGGTTTAATTGGTGTCACGGTTTCAAAGAAACGGAAGCCCCAGGTGAGCAACTTTTCGGACTCATTAAAACGGATACGATCGGTTTTCGCTCCCAGTACCACAGAGATCAAACGCATGTCGCCCTGGGTCGCGGAGGCCACCAGGTTGTAACCGGCACCTGCCGTAGTACCGGTCTTCATACCATCGACATTGACATTACTACTCCACAGCAGACGGTTACGGTTAGGCTGGCGAATCTTGTTGAAGGTAAATTCCTTCTCTTTATGAATGGCGTACTCTTCCGGTACATCGTGGATTAACGCTTTGCCCAGCAAGGCCATATCGCGTGCGGTACTGAACTGCCCCGGAGCGTCAAGGCCGTGCACCGTCTGGAAGGTGGTGTTGGTCAGGCCCAATTTTTTAGCATAACCATTCATCAAGCCAATAAATGACTCCTGACTGCCCGCGACGTAATCTGCCAGCGCAATACAGGCGTCATTACCGGACTGAATAATCACGCCTTTGTTTAAATCGGCCACTGAAACCTGATCGCCCGGTTTGAGGAACATCACCGACGAACCGCGCAGCGCCGGATTCCCCGTCGCCCAGGCATCTTTACCGACCGTCACCATATCGGTGAGTTTAATCTTATCGGCCTTGAGCGCCTGCCCAACCACATAGCTGGTCATGATTTTGGTCAGACTGGCTGGGTCCAGTTTCTCATCCGCATTACCTTCAGCCAGCACTTTTCCGCTGGCGTAATCCATTAAAATCCATGCACGCGCATCCACGCTCGGCGCGTCAACGGTCTGTTCCGCCGCGAATGCCGTTGGGGCAAAAAGAAATAAAAATGCAGAACCCGCTGCAAGACCACGAAGGAGAGAGGAGTATTGCGTCATAAATGCCACCCGAGTATCCATTCAAAAAAAATACGTTATATCGCCGTATGATAAGTTCGGTGATTAATAACGCACACACAAACTTAAAGAAACCGTAAGTTGGTAAAGTTTTTAAAGTTTATGCAATATCCTGCCGCTCCGCTGCTTCTGGCGTCATTTTTTTGCCAACTGTTGCTTAAAAGTTAACTTTACTCCACCATCAGAGTCCTGTTCAGCCTGTGGCTGCCTGTGTAAAAAGGGGTGAGTATGATTACGCTGTGGGGTCGGAATAATTCAACCAACGTAAAAAAAGTGTTGCTGACGCTCGAAGAACTGGATCTACCTTATGAGCAAATTCTCGCGGGTCGTGAGTTTGGAGTAAACCATGACGCCGATTTTCTGGCGATGAATCCCAACGGGCTGGTGCCGCTGTTGCGCGACGACGAAAGTGATTTAATTCTCTGGGAATCGAACGCCATTGTCCGCTACCTGGCAGCACAGTACGGGCAAAACCGCTTGTGGATCGACTCGCCAGCACGTCGTGCAGAAGCGGAAAAATGGATGGACTGGGCAAACCAGACGCTCAGTAATGCCCATCGCGGGATCCTGATGGGATTGGTCAGAACACCGCCTGAAGAGCGCGACCAGGCCGCCATTGATGCCAGTTGCAAGGAATGCGACGCTCTGTTTGCCCTTCTTGATGCGGAACTGGCAAAAGTGAAATGGTTCTCTGGTGATAAATTTGGCGTGGGTGATATCGCTATTGCACCGTTTATCTACAATTTGTTTAACGTCGGTCTGACCTGGACACCGCGCCCAAATCTGGAACGCTGGTATCAACAGCTCACTGAACGCCCCGCAGTGCGTAAAGTGGTGATGATCCCCGTTAGCTAATTATTACGTGGACTTACTTTCAGTAATTCGCCATTGGACTCGTCGGTCAATACGTACAAATAACCGTCGGGCCCAGTGCGAACATCACGAATTCGCTGCCCTCTGTCCGTTAATATGCGGCCATCTTCCGTTACCTGATTGCCTTTGACGCTCATCACGATGACATCTTTGTCTTTTAACGCGCCAATAAATAATTTTTGCTGCCACTGGGGGAATTTGTCGCTGTTATAGAAGGCCATACCGCTCACGGCGGGCGAATCTTTCCAGTAGAAAATCGGTTGTTCGGTACCGGCAACGATTCCCCCTTTCGCTTCCGGTATTTTAAGTCCCGAGTAATTGATGCCCCAGGATGCCAGCGGCCAGCCGTAATTTTTGCCTTTTTCCGGGATATTAATTTCATCACCACCGCGCGGACCATGCTCATTCAACCACAGCGCATTGCTCCACGGATTCATCGCCATCCCTTGCGGATTACGAATGCCGTAAGACCAGATCTCAGCGCGTGCACCGGATTCCTTTGCAAAAGGATTATCATCCGAGATCTCGCCCTGGTCGGTCAGACGCACCAGTTTGCCCTGTAATTTATCCAGATCCTGCGCCGTCGGGCGCTGATTGTTTTCCCCCAGACCAATAAACAAATAACCTTTGCCGTCAAACACCAACCGCCCACCAAAATGGTTACCGGTAGAAAGCTTAGGCATCTGACGAAAACGGTGCGGAAATCCGTTATTTTTGTCAGATCATCGCTCAAACGGCCATAACCTACGGCAGTACCGGCTTTGTCATCATCTCCCTGTTCTGAATAACTTAACCAGATGCGGCGAGACTGGGCAAAATCAGGCGCTAAAGCTACATCCAACAAGCCTCCTTGCCCGTGCGCCCAGACTTCCGGCACACCAGCCAGCGGCGCAGATAATCCTTTTCCTTCTTGCCAGTGGCGTAACTCGCCACCACGCAGCGTGATTAACATACCGTGATTATCGGGTAAAAAGGCCAGCGCCCAGGGATGGTCGAGTTTGTCTTGCAATACTTCGACATTTACCGTTGCAGGCGCCGCCCAGAGAGCGGAAGAAACACAGAAAAGGGTCACAAGGAAAAGAGATTGTCGATGCATAACGCCTCCGGATTGACTCTGGCTTAAAGCGTAGTCAGTCAAAAGCGCAACAAATGCATTTTTACATAAACTTAAACATGAAGGGGGAGATGCATTCTCCCCCTTAGTTTTCAGGCCTTCTCAAGCATGGCGTGCTTCTGCAGGCTCTGGATACTCAGCGTTAAGCTCATCAGACAATTTTCAAGCTTATCGGCGTTGACGGTAATAAAATTTGGGCAATCATGATACCCACTCATCAAACATACTGCGGCTGTCGCTAATGCTTCTTCAGCATGATGAAGAGCATCCCACTCTTCCTTATCCAGATGAAGATTCAACCGCAGCGATTTATCGTGCAATTCGCGATGCAGTTTAAAAAAGTTATCTCGTAGATGATTGCTTTCGCTGACGGACATGTATCCTTTGGCCTTCCTCAAATGCACGTATGCAGCGAGGTCAACTTGAGCGTCTTTCAACCGGTTCAGCAGGTCGATTCGCTGTCTGTCAACGAACATACTTCGATCCTCCTCTTTCCAACCTTGTTGCAATTAAATAGTATGGCTATTTTTTGAGCAAAATGCTGTCAAGGATCAATACTTCACATCTTATTAATATTAATTTACATTATTTCTCTTTCCAGTACCTCACATCCCCACGGCGCCAGTTCTAATTCTTGTGAACAAGCCTTGCCCGTTTCCGCCACTCGCCACGCGCCAGGAAGCACAACATTTTGTACATGAGCAGTGTAATTTTGTACAAAAACCCATTCCTGCTCGCCGTCTGTCCGACGCGTTGCAATAACGCCAGCAGGAAGTTCAGTAGCAAATGCTTTTGGGAGATGAAGTGTGTTGATCAACATCGCGGCAAACGCTTGATGAAATGACGCATCATTACGCGAAGCCACATAGAAAGCACGACCTTGTCCGACGTGATTTACCGTTAACGCAGGTGTACCCGCATAAAAATCCTCACCATAGCGCGCCAGAACCTGAGCACCTTCAGCGTGAACAACCGCACATAATTCCCGTGCCTGCCATTGCCCCTGCAGTCCATACGCATTCGGCTCGCAGATAACGTCGTTATGCTGATAATCATTAAGACTATCAATCTCTTCAGCCCATACGCCCATCAGGTCACGCAACGGGCCAGGGAAGCCACCCAGGTGACATAAATCGGTTTCATTGACAATCCCGGACCAGTAAGTGGTAACAAAATTGCCACCAGCTTCGACATAGGCACGAGCACGCGCAGCAAATCCATCGCGAACCATATAGAGCATTGGAGCGATAACTAACTGATAACCCGTAAGATCACAATCAGCATTGATAATATCGACCGCCACGCCCTGCTCCCAGAAAGGTCGGTAATGCTCCACTACCGTTTGTTCGTAGTGGATCCCGCAATTGCGCGGCCCGGCAGCATCATTGACCGCCCAGCGGTTTTCCCAGTCGAAAATAATGGCAACTTTGGCCTGCGTTTTCGTCCCAACCAGTTGTTTAAGATGAGCCAGCCGTTGCCCCAGTTGTATGACTTCGCGCCCGGTACGCGTCTCCAGATGACCGACGTGATCAACCACCGCACCATGAAACTTCTCCACGGCACCACGACTCTTACGCCACTGAAAATAGTGCACGCCGTCTGCGCCGTGAGCGACGGCCTGTAAGGAAGAAAGAATATTCATTCCCGGCTTTTTCAATTTGCTGGTTGGCTGCCAGCTTGTCTGGCTGGGCGTGGATTCCATCAGAATAAACGGTTTATTTTTCAAGGTACGCATCAGGTCGTGATACATCGCGGTTTTACAGGCTACGGCGCGTTCATCTTCCTGTTTGTGCCACATGGGGTAGCTATCCCAACTCACAAAATCAACCACTTCGGCTAATGCCCAGTAGTTGTAGTCATTGAAATACCACATAAAATTGGTCGTCGCAGGTAAATCGGGGCGTTCTGCTTTTAACGGCGCGATTTCCATTTGATAGAACTCTTTTACCTGCGATGTGACAAAGCGCCGCCAATCAAGATTCAAACCGTGGTTGGACATTTCACCTATTGGGGAAGGAGATTCAATTTGTGACCAGTCACTGTATGTATGACTCCAGAAGCCAGTCCACCATGCCTGATTAAGCGCCTCAAGAGTGGTGTAACGCGTCTGCAACCAACGGCGAAACGCCTGTTGGCATCCATTACAATGACACTCTCCGCCATACTCATTACTGATATGCCATCCCATAACCGCCGGATGATTGGCGTATCGCTGCGCCAGCTTACGGTTAATTTGCGTCACTTTATCTTTATACACTGGCGAAGAAAGGCAGTGATTATGGCGACCACCGTGAAGCATTTTCTCGCGTGAGGCGCTAACTCTCAGAACCTCTGGATAACGAGCAGCAAGCCAGGCGGGTTTGGCTCCGCTTGGTGTTGCGAGGAAGACAGAGATCCCACCAGCATGAAGTTTATCCAGCACCTCATCCAGCCAGTCAAAGCGATACTCACCCTCTGTGGGTTCAAGCATTGACCAGCTAAAAATGCCCACCGACATGGTGTTACAACCAGCCTGTTGCATCAGGGCGATATCTTTCTCCAGAATCCCAGGGACATGTAACCATTGCTCCGGATTGTAATCAGCGCCATGAAGTAACCATGGGGCTCTGGGGATGATCGGTGGGTACTTGTCCATGTTGACTCCTGAATTGTTTTAAACAGACAAAAAATGTTATTCGTTCACAATAATGTCATCTAGTAATTTATTGCTTCGTTATGCAAGGAATGTCCGGCAGGAATGTGATCAAGTACGCGTTTTTCCCTTCAAACAGGTTCGTCGGTTCAGCTTACCGGCACTGAGACAGGTGAGCGTGATACGTATGACATTCACTGCGGTATACTGTGACAAATCTTTTAGCCGGGGCGAATATGAAAACCAAAGCTGCAACCCTTGCCGATGTTGCTCGTCATGCCAATGTTTCTTATCAGACAGTGTCGCGGGTGCTTAACAATTCAGCGAACGTGTCTGCTAAAACACGTCAAAAAATTGAACAAGCCATTGCCGAACTTAAGTACGTTCCAAATCGCGTAGCTCAACAGTTGGTAGGGAAAGAGAGCAAAACGGTCGGGCTGGTTACAACTTCACTTGCCCTGCATGCCCCCTCGCAAATTGCGGCAGCAGTGAAAAAATATGCCGGAGAACAGGGATATCAGGTGCTGATATCCATGATTGACGATGTTGATATTAAAGGTATTCAGGCTGCAATTAATGAATTAAAAGCACAACGGGTAACAAAGATTATTATCAACGCACCGCTGGAAATGGCATTGGCTGAAACACTGGTTGCTGAAAACAGCGATGTATTGTGTTTGTTTCTCGACGTGGACCCTTATAGCCCGGTATTTAACGTCACTTTTAATCCCGCAGAAGGTGCACGCGCCAGCGTGAAACATCTTTACGATTTGGGGCATCGTCAATTTTGCTTGATCTCTGGCCCTGAAAATTCAGTACCCGCGCGGCTACGACTCAATACCTGGCGCGACACCCTCGCTTCACTCCAACTGACGCCGCTGGCCATTCATTATGGTAGTTGGGACGCTCAAAGCGGCTATCTGGCGACGTTACAAATGCTACGTGAAACACCACAGGTAACCGCTCTTCTGATCGCCAATGATCAGATGGCATTGGGGGCATTAAGCGCCTTACATCAACAAAAACGTAAAATCCCGCAAGATATTTCTGTCATAGGCTATGACGACACCTATGAGAGTGCATTTTTTGAACCTTCGCTAACGACGGTCGCAATCGACTTTGATTTACAAGGGAAAATTGCCGTTCAACAAATTTTACAGCCGGACGATGAACACGCGATGCTCCGCTCTTCAACCATCCTTCCCAGTCGCCTGGTCGTGCGTAACTCTGCTGGTCCCCTGCACTCACCACAGACTGATCTGATGAATATTGCTGAACACCTTCGCACACTGGCAGATGAGCTAACACGAAAGGCATAAAAGTAATACGTTCTCATAAAAAGATTTAGTGATCTGTTTCGCTAAATCTTTTTTATTATCAGCAATAATTGTGATGTAAATCTCAAACATTCATTTAACACATTGCCTAATCATCGCGGTCAGGGTCAGAGTAAAAATGAAATTGTTAACGTATGACATTTCCGGAGATGCATACCAAAACAATAACCAGTAAGCACAGCTAATGCCTGTGCCAACGGTAAATGACCCAACGCCAGTGATTGAGGATATGGCTATGTTATTGCCCGGTAAACGTAATTATATTTTGCTCAGTATTTTCGATTTTCTGTACCTCTTCGCCTGGTCGGCAACGATGGCATTTTTTGTCATATGGACGACACAGCATCTGGAAATTACCGCCACACGCACAGGATTGCTTTATTCCGTTAATGCTTTCATTGCGTTATTAATGCAGCCGTTCTTCGGTTTCATCTCCGATAAATTTGGTCTTAAGAAACAACTCATCTGGATCCTCGTCGCATTATTACTTCCCGTAGGCCCATTCTTTATTTATGTGTATGCCCCGCTTCTGGTTCATAACTTCTGGCTGGGCGCTGTTTTGGGTGGCGTTTACCTGGGGATCATTTTTAATTCTGGCTGTGGCGTTCTGGATTCCTGGATAGATAAAGTTTCGCGCCGTTATCATTTTGAATATGGTCGCGTAAGAATGTGGGGCTCTCTGGGATGGGCCGCTGCCGCGTGGATTGTGGGTAAATACATTGATACCAGCCCTAATCTCTCTTTCTGGCTGGCAAGCTGTGCCATTGTGATCGCCGCAATCTGCTTTATGTTTACCAAAATTGAACTGACCGAGGCGGAAATTGAAAAAACCAATTCGTTGAAAGCTATCCATGCGCTTGAACTGGCGAAAAATAGTCAGTTCTGGTTTTTATTGATGTTCACTCTGTTCGTAACGCAAATTTATGACACCTACGATCAACAATTCGCACAATATTTTTCGCTGCAATTCCCGACGCCAGAAGAAGGCAATCGCTGGTACGGGATTCTGGCTTCTGTCCAGGTCTGTGGAGAAACCTTATTTCTCTGTCTGATGCCGTGGTTTGTTAACCGCACTGGCGCCAAATGGGCATTGGTTATTGCCGGAACCATTATGTCGCTACGCATTGCCGGTTCTGCTATCCAACTGGGACCAGTGTGGATTGCGGCCGTTAAAATGATGCACGCCATCGAAAAACCACTGATCCTGGTGTCTGTGTTTAAATTTATCGCGGCTAACTTTGATCATAAACTCTCTTCGACGGTATACCTGCTGGTGCTTTTTGTGGCATCCATCGCCACGGCAATCTATTCACCCATTGCCGGCTATCTGTATGACACCATTGGCTTTGCTGAAACCTATCTAATCCTGGGGGCGATTGCCGGTTGCTTCACGATTATTTCGGTCTTTACGCTGCGGGACAAATCCAGCAGCCAGCCTGCGGAGACGCTAACTGAAAACCCAGTAGCATGACAATCATTTGCGCCCCGATATTTGGGGCGTTTTCCTCACCTGTTGACCAGATTACGATACAAATTTTATCCAGAACTCTGTAGAATCCCTGCCCTGACCTTTCCTGTAACTGAATATTTTTTAAGCTATGAGCAAAGTAACTCCCCAGCCGAAAATCGGCTTTGTTTCCCTTGGCTGCCCGAAAAACCTTGTCGATTCGGAGCGCATTCTGACCGAACTGCGTACTGAAGGTTATGACGTTGTACCGAGCTATGACGACGCGGATATGGTGATCGTTAACACCTGCGGCTTTATTGACAGCGCGGTGCAAGAATCTCTGGAAGCCATTGGCGAAGCGTTGAATGAAAACGGCAAGGTGATTGTGACTGGTTGTCTGGGGGCAAAAGAAGATCAGATCCGCGAAGTCCACCCGAAAGTGCTGGAAATCACCGGGCCTCATAGCTACGAGCAGGTTCTGGAGCACGTTCATCACTACGTGCCAAAACCGAAACACAATCCGTTCCTGAGCCTGGTGCCGGAACAGGGTGTTAAGTTGACCCCACGTCATTATGCCTATCTGAAGATTTCCGAAGGCTGTAACCACCGCTGCACCTTCTGCATTATTCCTTCAATGCGCGGCGATCTGGTGAGCCGCCCGATTGGCGAAGTTTTAAGCGAAGCGAAACGTCTGGTGGATGCGGGCGTTAAAGAGATTCTGGTGATCTCACAGGATACTTCCGCCTATGGCGTAGATGTTAAACACCGTACTGGCTTCCACAACGGCGAGCCGGTAAAAACCAGCATGGTCAGCCTGTGCGAACAGTTATCGAAACTGGGGATCTGGACACGTCTGCACTACGTTTACCCTTATCCGCACGTGGACGACGTCATCCCGCTGATGGCTGAAGGCAAAATCCTGCCATATCTGGATATTCCGCTGCAGCATGCCAGCCCGCGCATTCTCAAACTGATGAAGCGCCCAGGTTCGGTTGATCGCCAACTGGCACGTATCAAAAAATGGCGTGAAATCTGCCCAGAACTGACCCTGCGTTCAACCTTTATTGTCGGCTTCCCTGGCGAGACGGAAGAAGATTTCCAGATGCTGCTCGACTTCCTGAAAGAAGCACGTCTGGATCGCGTTGGCTGCTTTAAATACAGCCCGGTTGAAGGCGCAGATGCCAATGCTCTGCCGGACCAGGTCCCGGAAGAAGTGAAAGAAGAACGCTGGAATCGCTTCATGCAACTGCAACAACAGATTTCCGCCGAGCGCCTGCAGGAGAAAGTTGGCCGTGAAATTCTGGTGATCATCGACGAAGTGGATGAAGAAGGCGCGATTGGCCGCAGTATGGCTGATGCGCCGGAAATCGACGGCGCGGTCTATCTCAACGGTGAAACCAAGGTTAAGCCGGGCGACATCCTGCGTGTGAAAGTCGAGCATGCCGATGAGTACGATTTGTGGGGTAGTCGAGTTTAATTAATGCCAGGCCGGGCAAATTTATTTTCCCGGCCTGCTAATAAACATTATTGCCAGCTAATCTGCGCCCTGCCGTTTTTCTTACTCTTATACAGTCGCTCATCTGCCAGAATTTTCAGCCGTTCAACGGTGGTACATTCATTTGAATGCGCTACGCCGATACTGGTGCTTAAATTAATGCTTCCCACCTGGAAATGAACGATTTCTTTTAATATCGATAGCAACTCTTCCAGCGTTCCACCTGTATAAATCACCGCAAATTCGTCGCCGCCAAAACGATAGACTTTGCCTTTATCCACCGGAATTTGTGATTTAAGGATTTTCACAACCTTAATCAACACTTCATCGCCCAACAAATGACCGAAGGTGTCGTTAATGTTCTTGAATTTATCGACGTCAAACAGGCACAAATATCCGCCTTTTTCCGGCAAGGCTTTTAAGTCTTCGTCAAAGGATTTTCTGCCCATCGCTTTGGTCAGGTCGTCAAGAAACGCTGAGTTATACGTACTGTAGAGTTTTTTGACATCCGCCGCCGAGAAGAAAAGCCCACCGTCCAGCACACGGTCAAAATGGTTATTAATAATGGCTTCTTTTTCAACAATGCCCTGATTGATCACTCTGCGTACCAGATAGAGGCAGCTGGCCCCTGATATAACCGCCACCAATGCGGCAAAGAAGATGATCAACGTACATACCTGAAAATAAACGTCTTTTTTATAGGCAAACACATACAATCCTGTCGGCAAATAGGAGAAGTGCTCCATCGCTTCCGAAACAGTGAAGATGGCGTTTTTGGCGTTATATTCATCACCAGTAACCGATTTGCCATTCTTAAAAAGTGAGAACATCAGGTTATCGCTGTCCATTGCCAGTGATTTTGACAGTAAAGAAAAGCGCTCCAGCCCAAGCAAAAATATCAGACTACGATTATGGCTAACCGGGTAGAGATAATAGACGAAGGTTTTACCGTCAAAAGAGATAAACCCCGTATTCTTAACATGCAAATATTTAACCACCTGCATGATATTTGTACAATAGTTATTCTCGTACTCCTTTACCTGAATACACTCATCACTGGAAATCAGATAAGGTCCAACATCATACAAATAAGAAGGAGAAACCGAATCGGCATAGGCTGTGCGTAAGCCAACCAGCAATTGTTCTTCCGTAGGGTTTAGCGTATTGATGAGATCAATTGCCACACTACGCCGATATTCAGCAATATTTGCCACCGCAAAAGCAGTATCAATAACGGACTGTTTCAGGCCATACACCCGTTCTTTCACCATTTGAGTGTAGATCCCGCAGGCAACTGCCGAAATCATAATAAAAATCAGCAGACTGACTGTAAGTACGAATTTATTGATTCTGGACATACCTAAACTACTCTTTTACTAACTTTCCACTTTTATCCCAGGCAGAGAATGGCATAGGCTTCTGGTACAGATACCCTTGGGCCTGAACACAGCCTAATTTGATTAATTCACGCGCAACCTCTTCGCTCTCAACACCTTCTGCAATCACCGGAATCTGGTTATAGCGTGCCAGGTCGAAGATAATGCGTACAATTTTTCCCGCGGTGCCGAAAATATCGCCGGTAAATTGTGAATCTACTTTTATGCTGTCAGGGTTAATTTCATAAAAACGTTTCAGGTTTGACAGCCCTGTGCCAAAGTCATCAATCGATATCCCTACCCCTTGTTTACGCAGTTGTGCAATATTGAGATAAAAATGTTCATTAATTCGTTCGATCACTGTTTCAGTGATCTCAATACAGATACTATTCGCCTGCAGACCATGTTCTTTCATGATAGTTGTAAAATGCTCATGAAAGTGTGGTTCGTTTAGCTGCCAGGGTGACACATTAATATGCAGTAAGAAACCGTCCTTCAGGGCCGCACGCTGGCTAAAATGCCTGAATTCACGCATTGCGGTTTTAATAATTTGATAGCCAAGCTCATTGATAAACCCAATATCTTCAGCAATCGTAACAAACTTCAGCGGTGAGATTATCCCTCGTTCCGCAGAGATCCAGCGGCATAATGCTTCTGCGCCGATAATGTCTCTGGTTTTCATATCAACAATCGGTTGATAGACTAAAAACAATTCGCCTATTTCCATTGCATGGCGAATATTACGCGCAATCCAGATATTCTCTTCAATTTCGTTGAGTTTCGCGTCATCACAGAAAATAAACTCAGAGAACATATGGTCACGGATACTGGAAATCGCCAGTTTCAGTTTTTCGGCATAACTCCAGGCATTTTCACCTTTCAAAGGTTCACAAATGGCAGATTTGTGTATACGCAGATTACGATAACCAAAGCTGCTGTCAAAATCATTTACCATCGCTATCTTGCGGGTAAACGTCTGTACATTTTCCCGGCACAATAATAAATAGAGATCGGCATTGAATGTCACTATATCGCAGCATTGCGCATATTTCTCGGCAATTCGCTGACACAGTTTCCTGACGATTTTATTGCGTTCCTCGACGCCAAACACAGCTTCGACGGCTTCCAGTCCGCACAGTTTGATGATCCCGACGGCCAGATATTGGTTATTATTAGATTCAATAATCGCCAAGTTTTTGATAAAACCACTCTCCTGATCGTAGGAGATTAGCGAGAGCAGTTTATTCGAACGTTCAATTTCGGCATCTTTCATTTCCGCTATGGAATTTTTGATGCTAATAATCTCTTTCGCATCGCCTTCACGGATTTTCAGCGCCTGCATTTGTTCAGTAGAATCGGGCAAAAACTCCAGCGTATTGACCAGTTCTGTCATTTCGGAAAATTGTCGACGAAACACACGCGTGGTCATTAAGTAAACCAACAGCAGTACGATAATAATAAATACAAATGGTAGATAAAAGAGTTTATCTGATGCGTTAAATAAATTACCTGTGGGATAATAAAAATATATTTCGAACAACGCGTTATTTGGAACTTCTGATGTTCTTGCGATATATTCCGTATCGAAAGAATCAATAATGTTATAATTTCCTTCGCTATTATAAATAATCAGTTTTTCACGGGCGAGTTGGTTTTTGGCGATGATCTCATGGCCTTGTTTCAAAAACAGCACTTCATCAGTCGAACTGATTTGATCAAGATATTCATTCAGATAGCGCCAGTTTAAGTCAACATGAATTTTGTTAACCGCCAGTAAGTCACGGTCTTTTCCATTAATTCGTAGGGTAAAAGAGATACACTTTTTCCCTGGTCGATCAAAGCAATTGTAGGCCGGATTCCAACTACTGACCGAGTTGTCTGATGCCACCGACCAGGGCCGCTGCGACGGGTTAAAGTCGGCAAAGATGACGCGTCCTGCCTCATCGACAAGCGGCCCATTTACTTTTTCCTGATGGTAAACAATGATTTTATCATTCGCCCGACGTGAAAAGAGATAATATTTATTATCATCCAGTACCAATCCTACCGAATCCAGAAATGGCATCATTTCCATTTTCAGAATGACGGCACGTTTAATTTCTTCACTGTTTTTTAATAAATACAACGAGTCCTTTAACGTTAAGGCAGAACGCTCAATATCTTTAAAAAAATAACCTACGTTTTTTTGAATAAGTTCAAAGCGGCTATCGGCACGTTTTACCACCCTTTCCGATACCAACTGATAGTTAATGATGAAAAAAAGACCAATAAATGACAGCGTAGCCAACAAAAATAAAATAATCAGTCTTATCTTTATCTTTTCGTATAAACTAAGCATGTTAATACACGTAACAAAATAACTATCAGTACGCTGCCCTGCTGCATAAATAGACTTTTACAGCAGCATATTTACCCAATTACCTGATTCTACAAAATCGGCAGAAAGTTACAACATTTGCGTATAGCAATAATTTCCTATGACGCCATTACATTTTTAAGCAATATTCTGCCGTGGCTATGCTTTAATTTTCGGGTCCAGCGCGTCGCGTAAGCCATCGCCCAGCAAGTTGAAAGCCAGCACGGTAAGGAAGATAGCGAGTGCCGGGAAAACCGCCACATGCGGCGCGATGACCATATCCGCTCGCGCTTCATTGAGCATAGCCCCCCATTCTGGTGTCGGCGGCTGCGCCCCCAGGCCAAGAAATGAAAGGCTGGCAGCCGAGATGATCGAAGTGCCAATACGCATTGTGAAAAAGACGACAATGGAAGAGACAGTCCCGGGCAAGATATGGCGCAACAAGATGGTCATGTCGCTGGCACCAATACTGCGCGCCGATTCAATAAAAGTTTGCTGTTTCAACACCAGCGTGTTGCCGCGCACCAGACGGGCAAAAGCCGGAATGGAAAAGATGGCGACTGCGATAATTACGTTGGCAATACCGCTTCCTAACACCGCAACAACAGCAATCGCCAGTAAAATACCCGGGAAGGCAAACAGCACATCGCAAATACGCATAATCAATCGGTCCCACCAGCCTTCGTAATATCCCGCCAGTAAGCCCAATAGCGTACCGATCGCCGCACCAATAAAGACAGCAAACACACCCGCCGCCAGCGAGATTTGCGCGCCGACCAGGACACGGCTGAAAATATCACGCCCCAGCGAGTCGACACCAAACCAGTGTTGCAAAGAAGGTCCGTTATTCAGGTTGTCATAATCGAAAAAATTCTCGGCATCATAGGGGGCGATCCAACGGGCAAAAATTGCCACCACAATCAGCAAAATGACGAACAGTGCGGCGGCCATCGCCATATGCTGACGACGAAAACGTCGCCAGAATTCATGCCACGGTGTACGTACCTGGTCAGGTTTTACCAGTGGCATAGCGTTTAACACCGCCTGACGTCGCCAGTTAAATAGTCGCATCCTTACTTGTACCTGATAGCCGGGTTAATGGCGGCGTAAAGCACATCCACCACTAAGTTGATAAGAATAAACTCCAGCGAGAAGAGCAGAATTTCTGCCTGAATCACCGGGTAATCACGCATTTCTACGGAGTCAACGAGTAAGCGTCCAAGTCCGGGCCAGTTGAAAACTTTCTCCACCACAATGGAACCACCGAGCAAAAAGCCAAACTGCAATCCCATCATGGTGACCACAGGGATCATGGCGTTGCGTAAACCATGCTTGAGGACAACCCAGGTTTCGCTTACCCCTTTCGCCCTCGCGGTACGCATATAATCTTCATTTAAAACGTCAACAAACGAGGCGCGGGTAAAACGCGCCATCACTGCCGCCACCGCCGCGCCGAGCGTCAGAGAAGGTAATATGTAATGCTGCCAACTGTCTGCACCTACGGTAGGCAACCAGCCCAGTTCAACAGAGAAAACCTGAATCAGCAGTATTCCGAGCGCAAATGCCGGAAATGAAATTCCTGATACTGCGATGGTCATACTTAATCGATCCGGCCAACGGTTACGCCAGACGGCGGCGATAATACCCGCCGCCATGCCGAACAGCACCGCCCATGTCATACTGGTAATGGTCAACCACAGCGTAGGCATGAAACGGCTGGCGATCTCCTCGGCAACCGGACGACGCGACACCATCGACAGACCAAAATCCCCCTGCACGGCATTGCTGATATAGTGCCAGAACTGGTGATACAGCGGCTGATCCAGCCCCAGTTGCTGACGCACCAGTTCGATGACCTGCGCATCGGCTTCTGGACCGGCAATCAATCGCGCCGGGTCGCCGGGTAGCATATGGACAAACAAAAACACCAGCACCGAGACAATAAACAGCGTCGGAATCAGCCCCAGCAAGCGTTTGATAACGTAATTAAGCATTCCTCTCCCTGCGCTACTTATTGCAAATCCGCATCTTCAAAGCTAAAGCCAGTGTCTGGCATAATCCAAAAACCGCTCAGTTTTTTGCTGTGTGCCGACACCAGTTTTTCTACCACCAGCGGGATCCACGGCGACTCTTGCCAGATGGTATCCTGCGCCGCCTTATACAAGCGCGCCTTTTCCGCCGGATCGTTGGTTTTCAGCGCCTGGGCAAGCTCGTCATCCACCTGCTTATTGCTGTAAAACGCAGTATTAAACAGCGTCGGTGGCCAGTTCTGCGAGGCGAACAGCGGCGATAGCGCCCAGTCAGCTTCACCGGTCGAGGCCGACCAGCCAGTATAGAACATTCGCACGCCGCTCTCTTTCTGCCCTTTACCTTCAACTTCTGCCGCCCGCTGCCCGGCATCCATCGCCGTTACCTGGGCTTTAATCCCCACCTGCGCTAGCTGTTGCTGGGTAAATTGCAGCACTTTCTGCGCGGTACTGTGATTATGTGATGACCACAATGTGGTGCTGAAACCGTTGGGATATCCCGCCTCTTTTAATAGTTCGCGCGCTTTAGCCGGATCGTAAGGCCACGGTTTATAACTTTGCGCGTAGGCAATACTCGGTGGCACCACACCAGTGGCAGGAACGGCATATCCCGCAAAGGCCACTTTCACCAGTGCCTGACGGTTGATGGCGTAATTCAGCGCCTCACGCACTTTTGGGTTATCGAATGGTTTCTGCGTCACGTTCATACTGATATAACGCTGCATAATCGACGGGCTGGCCATCAGCTCGATATTTTTGTTCTTGTCCAGTAGCGCAGCTTGTTCATAAGGGATAGGGAAAGCAAACTGCGCTTCACCGGTTTGCAGCATTGCCGCGCGGGTATTGTTGTCCGCCACCGGACGCCAGGTGATGCTGTCCAGTTTGGGCAAGCCTGGCTGCCAGTAACCCGCAAATTTTTTAACCTTCACAAAATCGGTCTGGTTCCAGGTATCCAGTTCATACGGGCCAGTTCCGACCGGGTGAAAACCAATCTCCTTACCATATTTTTCCAGCGCCGCCGGTGAAATCATCGCGGTCGCCGGGTGAGCGAGGATGTTAATAAACGCGGAGAACGGTTGCCTGAGCGTAATCTTCACCGTTGTCGGATCGACCGCTTCAGTTTTGGCAATATTTTTGTACAGGTTATAGCGTTTTAGATGATTTGCCGGATCGCTGGCTCGGTCCAGATTCGCTTTGACGGCTGCGGCGTTAAAGTCGGTGCCATCCTGGAACTTAATCCCTTCGCGCAATTTCACGGTGTAAGTGAGGCCGTCATCGGAAACGGTATAACTCTCCGCCAGCACGTTTTTCAGTTTCATCTCTTTATCCAGGCCGAACAGTCCCTGATAAAAAGATTTCGCTACGGCCTGAGATAACGTGTCATTCGCGTCATACGGATCGAGCGTAGTGAAGTTCGATCCCACTGCCACAACCACATCTTTGGCAGCGAATGCACAAGGTGCCATCAACGCTGCGGCAATGCCCAGCGCCACTAACCCACTACGGTGTACAGCTCTTGCCATTTTATTCTCCGCCTGAATGTTATCTACGCAAAAATGCGTACTCTGATTGTGGTTGTGCGACGTAATGCCCTGGCCCGACGCATTGCAACGAGACGGCGGCAACTTCTTCGCCACGCAGATGAATATTGCTGGGAAGATCATCCGACAGCAGCACGCGCTGCGGTCGTAGTCGGGACGGTTCAGCGACCGGAACTGCCGCCAGTAATTTACGTGTATAGGGGTGCTGCGGATTTTCAAAGACCGCGCGCCGTGGACCAATTTCAACGATTTGCCCGAGATACATCACCGCCACACGATGACTAATCCGCTCTACAACGGCCATATCGTGGGAGATAAACAGAAAGGCGATGCCAAACTCGCGCTGGAGATCGAGCAACAAGTTGATGATTTGCCCACGGATAGAAACATCCAGCGCCGAGACGGCTTCATCGGCAATGATCACTTTCGGGTTCAGCGCCAACGCGCGAGCAATGCAGATGCGCTGACGCTGACCGCCGGAAAACTCATGCGGGTAACGCCACGCATGTTCAGGTAACAGGCCAACGCGTTCCAGCAACCACGCAACGCGTGCAGCAGCTTCTTTACCTTGCAATAAACCGTGTACGCGCAGCGGTTCAACAATCGAATCACCAATGGTCTGTCGTGGATCCAGCGAGGCGTAAGGATCCTGAAAAATAAACTGGATGTCGCGACGCAATGCCTGAAGTTTGCCAGGTGAAAGGGTATCGATTCGCTGCCCTTTGAAGATGATTTCGCCGCCCTGGGATTCAACCAGGCGCAGCAACGCCCTACCGGTGGTTGATTTGCCACTCCCGGACTCTCCCACCAGCGACAACGTTTCGCCCGGCCAGAGATCAAAACTGACCTTCTCAACCGCATGCACTTCTCGCGTAACGCGATTCAGTAAGCCACTACGTAAAGGGAAACGGGTCACCAGATTACGCACCTGTAAAACAGGGTCGCCATCAACCACCGTTTTCTGCTCGACAGGTCGTTCCTGTTTAGCCGGATCTTCAAGCGATATCAGCGGGAAACGGCGAGGATAATCTTGCCCTTTCATCGCCCCCAACTGCGGCACGGCAGCCAACAGCGCGCGGGTATAAGGATGCTGTGGCGCATGAAAAATCTGTTCAACGCTGCCCGTTTCGACCGCTTCGCCCTGATACATCACCAGCACCCGATCGGCAATCTCTGCCACCACGCCCATGTCGTGAGTGATAAAGATGACGCCCATCGACATCTCTTTTTGCAATACTTTGATTAATTGCAGGATCTGCGCCTGAATGGTGACATCCAGTGCGGTGGTCGGTTCATCCGCAATCAGCACCGCCGGGCGACATGACAGCGCCATTGCAATCATCACTCGCTGGCGCATCCCGCCGGAGAGTTGATGCGGATAACGCGAAAGAATGGTTTGGGCTTCCGGGATGCGAACCTGATCCAGCATCCGCTTCGCCTCTACCATCGCCTGTTCACGACTGGCGTTTTGATGCAAACGGATAGACTCGGCAATCTGCTCACCCACTGTAAATACCGGATTCAGCGAGGTCATCGGCTCCTGAAAAATCATCGCGATATCTGCGCCGCGCACATGTTGTATTTGACTGGCACTCTGCTCGTTAAGCTCAATCACTTCACGACTGCATCGCCGCAACAGCATTTTATCGCACTGCACCAGACCGCCTGCTTGTTCCAATAGACGCATCAATGCCAGTGCTGTGACAGATTTACCGGAACCTGATTCCCCGACAATGGCCAGCGTCTCACCGCGTCGCAGCCGAAAAGAAAGATTGCGCACCGCAGCCACTTTCTGCTGGTCCTGCATAAAGGCAATGTTGAGATTATCGACCGCCAGGACATCACCGGCATCAAGTTCATCACTGTGTGGCAACGGTGTCCCCTTTTTCGCGGTAGATACCAGTGGTTGGTGTATCGCCTGCATAGCCCCAGGCGCGATACATTCCTTCGGTGTTAAACGGTAGTGCGACGTTACCTTCGTGGTCGATAGCGATTAAGCCACCGCTGCCGCCAAGCGCAGGGAGTTTTTCCATCACCACCCGCTCGCAGGCTTCCGCGAGGCTTAGACCGCCATAATCCATTAACGCGCCGATGTCATACGCCGCCAGCGCGCGGATGAAGACTTCGCCCGTACCGGTACAAGAAACCGCCACACTGGCGTTATTGGCGTAGCATCCGGCACCCACTAAGGGACTATCGCCCACTCGTCCGGGTAATTTATTGGTCATTCCGCCCGTGGACGTGGCGGCCGCCAGATTGCCGTCTAAATCCAACGCCACGGCCCCCACGGTGCCCATTTTTTGTTTTTCATCCAGCGGAGCGCCGCTATGGTCGAGGACTGTTGCCCCTTCCTCGCGCGCTGCCAGTAGTTGTTCATAACGCAACGGCGTGGAGAAAATCTCCGGCGAGACGCGCTCCATGCCATGAGAAAAAGCAAAGTTTTCCGCCCCCTCACCAATCATCATCACATGCGGGCTTTGCTCCATCACCAGCCGGGCGGCAAGAACCGGATTACGCAGATGACTAATGCCCGCCACCGCCCCCGCTTTCAGTGTGTTGCCATCCATCACGCAGGCGTCCAGTTCATGCGTTTCATCACGCGTAAAGACGGCGCCAATTCCGGCGTTAAAGAGCGGACACTCTTCCAGCAGGCGCACCGCTTCTGTCACCACATCCAGCGCGCTTTCACCCGCTTCGAGCATTTGCTGTCCGGTTTCAACAATGGCAGACAGCGCCTCAATGTAGCGTAATTCCTGTTGCAGACTCATCTGTGCGCGGCTAATTGCGCCTGCGCCGCCGTGGATTGCAATGACTGCTTTGCCCATAGTCTTCGTCCATTAAGGGTGGCTCGCCACTTTTGCTATAAATATCAGAATTTTTATGAATTACTCATTCAATTTTTGAATATAGAAAGATGTATATGGCATGTAAAGGCGAGCGTCTGCTCTACGACCGAGGTGGCATACAGTCTGTGGCGTTTTTCTGACATAATAGGCAAATTCGATTTTGCCTCCGCAGGAGTGTTTTCATGGAATTTACCACCGGATTGATGTCGCTCGACACCGCGCTTAATGAGATGCTTTCTCGCGTTACCCCACTGACCGCCCAGGAAACGCTGCCACTGGTACAGTGTTTTGGCCGTATTCTGGCGAGCGATGTGGTTTCGCCGCTGGATGTCCCAGGGTTTGATAACTCCGCAATGGACGGTTACGCGGTACGTTTGGCCGATATCACCTCCGGACAACCGCTGCCCGTTGCCGGGAAGTCGTTTGCCGGTCAGCCTTATCATGGAGAGTGGCCCGCTGGCACCTGCATCCGCATTATGACTGGCGCACCAGTACCGGAAGGCTGCGAAGCAGTGGTCATGCAGGAACAGACTGAACTAACGGACAATGGCGTGCGTTTTACCGCTGAAGTGCATAGCGGGCAAAATATTCGCCGTCGCGGTGAAGATATCTCTGCGGGCGCGGTTGTTTTCCCAGCAGGTACTCGCCTGACTACCGCTGAACTGCCAGTGATTGCTTCGCTAGGGATTGCCGACGTTCCGGTGATTCGTAAAGTGCGAGTGGCGCTATTTTCCACGGGTGATGAGTTGCAGTTACCCGGTCAGCCTCTGGGCGACGGGCAAATTTACGATACCAACCGCCTCGCGGTGCATTTGATGTTAGAACAGTTGGGATGCGAAGTGATCAACTTAGGGATTATTCGCGACGATCCACATGCCCTGCGCGCCGCATTTATTGAAGCCGACAGCCAGGCGGATGTGGTGATCAGTTCCGGTGGTGTTTCGGTTGGTGAGGCGGATTACACCAAAACCATTCTCGAAGAACTGGGCGAAATTGCTTTCTGGAAACTGGCGATTAAACCGGGCAAACCGTTCGCGTTTGGTAAACTCTCTAATAGCTGGTTCTGCGGCCTGCCGGGCAATCCGGTTTCTGCAACGCTGACCTTCTATCAATTGGTACAACCTTTGCTGGCCAAACTAAGCGGCAATACCGCCAGTGGCCTGCCCGCGCGCCAGCGCGTACGCACGGCATCTCGTCTGAAGAAATCCCCTGGACGTCTTGATTTCCAGCGCGGCGTGCTGCAACGCAACGCCGACGGCGAGCTGGAAGTTACGACCACCGGGCATCAGGGTTCACATATATTTAGCTCCTTTAGCCTCGGCAACTGCTTTATCGTGCTGGAGCGCGATCGCGGCAATGTTGAAGCGGGCGAATGGGTGGAAGTCGAGCCATTTAATGCGTTGTTCGGAGGCCTGTAATGGCGGAACTCAGCGATCAGGAGATGCTGCGCTACAATCGGCAAATCATCCTGCATGGTTTTGATTTTGACGGTCAGGAAGCATTGAAAGATTCCCGCGTGCTGGTCGTTGGCCTGGGCGGCCTCGGCTGCGCAGCCTCGCAGTATCTGGCAAGCGCCGGCGTCGGTAACCTGACGCTGCTCGACTTCGACACGGTTTCGCTCTCAAATTTGCAGCGCCAGACGCTGCACAGTGATGCCACGGTCGGGCAACCGAAGGTAGAATCAGCCCGTGACGCACTGGCGCGGATCAATCCACATATCGCGATTACGCCGATAAACGCGTTGCTTGATGACGCTGAACTGGCTGCGTTGATTGCTGAACACAATCTGGTGCTCGACTGTACGGATAACGTTGCGGTACGTAATCAACTGAACGCGGGCTGTTTTGCCGCGAAGGTGCCGCTGGTTTCCGGCGCGGCAATTCGTATGGAAGGGCAAATCACGGTCTTTACTTATCAGGACGGTGAGCCGTGCTATCGCTGCCTTAGCCGTTTGTTTGGCGAGAACGCGTTAACCTGCGTGGAAGCGGGCGTAATGGCACCGTTGATTGGGGTGATTGGTTCGTTGCAGGCAATGGAAGCGATCAAACTGCTGGCAGGTTATGGCAAACCTGCCAGCGGGAAAATCGTGATGTACGATGCGATGACCTGTCAGTTTCGCGAAATGAAACTGATGCGTAATCCGGGGTGTGAGGTGTGCGGGCAGTAATTGCCAGCTCCAGGCCTGATAAGACCCGGCAAGCGGCGCATCAGGCATTTGATCCAGACGCCAGATGCGGCGTGAACGCCTTATCTGGCCTACGGTTCGGGCGCAGATTTCCAGGTCTGATAAGACGCGGCAGGAATCAGTGCACTCCGCCACGTCAACAGCAATTTATGAGGATGACAAGCGCCCTGTTAAATCGACGTTCTGCCAAACGCCCCCTGCCAGTCCTGCTCAAACTTCGCCACGGCGGCATCAACTGCCGGATAGCTAATCATCTGTTGCGCGACATCCAGCGGCAGTGTGATTGATTCGCATCCTGCCAATAAGCAGTCCAGCGCCTGACGCGGGGTTTTGAAACTGGCTGCCAGCACTTTCGCCTGTGGCGCGTGCATTTTCAGTAACTGGTGTAAGTCGGTCACAGTCTGAATACCACTCCCGCCCTGGGCATCAATTCGGTTGACGTAAGGCGCAACATACTCTGCCCCCGCCAGCGCCGACAGCAGCCCTTGCGCCGCGCCATACACCGCCGTACCCAACGTCGGAATACCTTCCGCTTTTAATAGCTTAATCGCTGCCAGCCCCTCGGCAGTCACAGGTACTTTAACCACGATATCCGCAATAATAGAACGCAGTTTACGCGCATCGTTCACCATACCTTCAGCAGTAGTAGACATGACCTGCGCAAACAAACGCCCCTGTCCGCCCATCGCCTCATGTAACTCAGGAAGTAAAACTTCCAGAGGCTTCTTACCTGCCGCCACAATACTTGGATTAGTGGTCACACCCGCCAACGGAAAAACACGAGCCAGCGTCTTCACTGCGGCGACGTCTGAAGTATCCAGATACAGTTCCATAGTCATCCTCTAAATCTACTTTTGTATGAAATCAGACTATCACGAAAAAACTCTCTGAACAGTTGATGCACATCAATCTAACTTTCATTCGAAAGTATTTTAATGTTTGAACGAAAAAAAGGGGCATCTATGATTTTCAACATTCAGCGCTATTCGACCCACGACGGTCCCGGTATCCGCACGGTAGTTTTCCTTAAGGGGTGCTCGCTGGGCTGCCGCTGGTGTCAGAACCCGGAAAGCCGCGCCCGCACGCAAGATCTGCTGTATGACGCACGACTGTGTCTGGAAGGCTGCGAACTATGCTCAAAAACCGCTCCGGAAGTGATTGAGCGCGCGCTGAATGGTTTACTCATTCACAGGGAAAAGTTAACGCCTGAACATCTGAAGGCGCTGACCGATTGCTGTCCGACTCAGGCATTAACCGTGTGCGGTGAAGCGAAAAGCGTTGAGGAGATCATGGCGACCGTTCTGCGCGACAAACCGTTTTACGATCGCAGCGGCGGCGGCTTAACGCTTTCCGGTGGTGAGCCGTTTATGCAGCCGGAAATGGCAATGGCACTACTGCAAGCCAGCCACGAAGCCGGTATTCATACTGCGGTAGAAACCTGTCTGCATGTGCCGTGGAAATACATCGCCCCTTCTTTGCCGTATATCGATCTGTTTCTTGCCGATTTAAAACACGTTGCCGACGCGCCGTTTAAACAGTGGACTGACGGCAGCGCCACCAGAGTGCTGGATAATCTGAAAAAACTCGCCGCAGCGGGCAAAAAAATCATCATTCGCGTGCCGCTGATTCAGGGCTTTAATGCCGATGAAGCCAGTGTGAAAGCCATTACTGATTTTGCCGCCAGTGAACTGCACGTTAACGAAATCCATTTCTTGCCCTACCACACGCTGGGCATCAACAAATATCACTTACTTAATCTGCCCTATGACGCCCCGGAAAAACCGCTTGATGCGCCAGAACTGCTCGACTTTGCCCAGCAGTATGCCTGCCAGAAAGGGTTAACCGCGACCTTACGAGGATAACAATCATGACAACACTGAAACTGGACACGCTCAGCGACCGCATTAAAGCGCACAAAAATGCGCTGGTGCATATTGTGAAACCGCCGGTCTGTACCGAGCGCGCACAGCACTATACTGAGATGTATCAACAACATCTCGACAAGCCAATCCCGGTACGTCGCGCGCTGGCGCTGGCGCACCACCTGGCGAATCGCACCATCTGGATCAAACACGATGAGTTGATCATTGGCAACCAGGCAAGCGAAGTTCGCGCCGCGCCGATCTTCCCGGAATATACCGTCTCCTGGATCGAAAAAGAGATTGATGATCTGGCGGATCGTCCGGGTGCTGGTTTTGCGGTCAGCGAAGAGAACAAACGTGTTCTGCATGAAGTGTGCCCATGGTGGCGCGGTCAGACGGTACAGGATCGCTGCTATGGCATGTTTACCGATGAGCAAAAAGGCCTGCTGGCGACTGGCATCATTAAAGCGGAGGGCAATATGACCTCCGGCGATGCGCACCTGGCGGTCAATTTCCCGCTGCTGTTGGAAAAAGGGCTTGATGGTCTGCGCGAGAAAGTGGCAGAGCGCCGCTCACGTATCAACCTGACTGTGCTGGAAGATTTGCACGGCGAGCAGTTCCTCAAAGCGATTGATATCGTACTGGTGGCAGTCAGTGAACACATTGAACGTTTCGCTGCTCTGGCGCGAGAAATGGCCGCCACCGAATCCCGCGAAAGTCGTCGCGATGAACTGCTGGCGATGGCAGAAAACTGCGACATCATCGCCCACCAGCCGCCGCAAACTTTCTGGCAGGCGCTGCAACTGTGCTACTTCATCCAGTTGATTTTGCAGATTGAATCTAACGGTCACTCGGTGTCGTTTGGTCGTATGGATCAGTATCTCTATCCGTACTATCGCCGCGACGTTGAACTCAACCAGACGCTGGATCGTGAACACGCTATCGAGATGCTGCATAGCTGCTGGCTGAAACTGCTGGAAGTGAACAAGATCCGCTCCGGCTCGCACTCAAAAGCCTCTGCGGGAAGTCCGCTGTATCAGAACGTCACCATTGGCGGGCAAAATCTGGTTGATGGTCAGCCGATGGACGCGGTGAATCCACTCTCTTACGCAATCCTCGAATCTTGCGGTCGCCTGCGTTCGACTCAGCCTAACCTCAGCGTGCGTTACCATGCGGGAATGAGCAACGATTTCCTCGATGCCTGTGTGCAGGTGATCCGCTGCGGCTTCGGGATGCCTGCGTTCAACAACGACGAAATCGTGATTCCGGAATTTATTAAACTCGGTATTGAACCGCAGGACGCTTACGACTACGCAGCGATTGGTTGTATCGAAACCGCCGTCGGCGGTAAATGGGGCTATCGTTGCACCGGCATGAGCTTTATCAACTTCGCTCGCGTGATGCTGGCGGCGCTGGAAGGTGGTCGTGATGCCACCAGCGGCAAAGTGTTCCTGCCACAAGAAAAAGCGTTGTCAGCGGGTAACTTCAACAACTTCGATGAAGTCATGGACGCGTGGGATACGCAAATCCGTTACTACACCCGCAAATCAATCGAAATCGAATATGTCGTCGACACCATGCTGGAAGAGAACGTGCACGATATTCTCTGCTCGGCGCTGGTGGATGACTGTATTGAGCGAACGAAAAGTATCAAGCAAGGCGGCGCGAAATATGACTGGGTTTCTGGCCTGCAGGTCGGCATTGCTAACCTCGGCAACAGCCTGGCGGCAGTGAAGAAACTGGTATTTGAACAGGGCGCGATTGGTCAGCAACAACTGGCTGCCGCACTGGCGGAAGACTTCGACGGTCTGACTCACGAGCAGTTGCGTCAGCGTCTGATTAACGGCGCGCCGAAGTACGGCAATGACGATGATAGCGTCGATACGCTGCTGGCTCGTGCTTATCAGACCTATATCGACGAACTGAAACAGTATCATAACCCACGCTACGGTCGTGGCCCGATCGGCGGCAATTATTACGCAGGTACATCATCTATTTCCGCCAACGTACCATTCGGCGCGCAGACTATGGCAACGCCGGACGGACGTAAAGCGCATACCCCGCTGGCAGAAGGCGCAAGCCCGGCCTCCGGTACCGACCATCTCGGCCCAACGGCGGTTATTGGCTCAGTGGGTAAACTGCCTACCGCAGCGATTCTCGGCGGTGTGTTGCTCAACCAGAAACTGAACCCGGCGACGCTGGAGAACGAATCTGACAAGCAGAAACTGATGATCCTGCTGCGCACCTTCTTCGAAGTGCATAAAGGCTGGCACATTCAGTACAACATCGTTTCCCGCGAAACATTGCTGGAAGCGAAAAAACATCCGGATCAATACCGCGATCTGGTGGTGCGCGTAGCAGGTTATTCCGCCTTCTTCACCGCGCTCTCTCCAGACGCGCAGGACGATATCATCGCCCGTACCGAACATATGCTGTAACTCTTCCGCCCGGCGGCCACCGTCGCCGGGCTATATCATTCACAGTATCAATTTCTCGCTCAATTACATTCGAAATAAATTTGTGCCCTGCGTCACATTGTTATTACACTGTGGCGGTTTGCATTCATTGCCAGGAGCACTTCTTATGAGCGTAAAAGTTATCGTCACAGACATGGACGGTACTTTTCTAAACGACGCCAAAACGTACAATCATGAGCGTTTTATGGCGCAATATCAGGAACTGAAAAATCGCGATATTGAGTTCGTTGTCGCCAGCGGTAACCAATATTACCAGCTCATTTCCTTCTTCCCTGAGCTAAAAGATGAAATCTCTTTTGTTGCAGAAAACGGCGCTCTGGTTTACGAACACGGCAAGCAGCTTTTTCACGGCGAACTGACCCGACATGAATCGCGGATTGTTATTGGCGAGTTATTGAAAGATAAACAACTGAATTTTGTTGCCTGTGGTCTGCAAAGTGCATACATCAGTGAAAATGCCCCGGAATCATTCGTTGCATTGATGGCAAAACACTACCATCGCCTGAAACCTGTAAAGGATTACCAGGACATTGACGACGTACTGTTCAAGTTTTCTCTGAACCTGCCAGATGAACAGATCCCACAGGTGATAGACAAACTGCACATTGCACTCGACGGCATTATGAAACCGGTGACCAGTGGTTTTGGGTTTATTGACCTGATTATACCTGGCCTGCATAAAGCGAACGGTATTTCGCGGTTACTGAAACGCTGGGATCTGTCGCCGCAAAATGTGGTAGCGATTGGCGACAGCGGTAACGATGCGGAGATGCTGAAAATGGCGCGTTATTCCTTTGCGATGGGCAATGCTGCGGAAAATATTAAACAAATCGCTCATTACGCTACCGATGACAATAATCATGAAGGCGCGCTGAATGTGATTCAGGCGATGCTGGAAAATAAACCGCCGTTTACTCTTTAACGAGAGTCGGGGCAATTGCCCCGATTTCTCAATGAGTATTACACTCGTCTTGTTCAATCAGTTCAACCACTAATGTGGTCCCAGGTCCCTGTAAGTAATATTCATCGTCAAGGGGATCGCGCAATTTCATAAATGTTGTTTCACCAACTTGCATGGTATGCCCGGCAGCCATTTCTGCTCCACTTTCAAGCAGATAACGCAGAACATTATTGAAAATATCAGAGTATTTTTGCCCTTCGTGATGCCCTTGTGCGTGTGCTGCGAAATCTGGTAGCCCAAAGCAATCAGCACCATAGGTACGCATCCATACACCTTCGACATCCTCAACTTCATACTTCACAAATCCACAAAATATTAATGTCAGCGGAAAACCCTCGCGCCACATTTCCAGACTATGCTTACCTAATTCCTGAGACTTAAATACCCCCGCAGGTAATGAAGTATGAGCCGATTCATTTAATACAGCGACAGCTCCCATGTTACTTAATGCACCGGCAACCGCAGCCAACGCAACATATTGCTCTAAAGGCGAAGTGTCATAACCCTTATAATATAAAATAATATTTGCACCAGTTGCCCGTACCTGCTCTTTTACTTCCTGTGAGTAATGAGCTGGCACGACGCATTGCTCGATGGATTCTTGTGGGTAAGGTGCTTTAAATCCGACCATTGAAATAACATGTTTTCCCCACCCTGCTAAACCGAAAAAATCCGCTTCAGGCTCAAGTTCACACTTCGCCTGTTTCATAGTAGAGTGATAATTGCGCAACAAGCGGGTGAGTTCTTTTGAATTATTTTCCGGAAGGGTATCAAATACAACAACCAAACTTAGTGGATTTTCAATTTCAGCATTCGCTACCAAAACCCCTTCTGTATTAAATGAATCTTTTTCTTTACTACCAAAAAAACGTTCCCAAATGCTCATATTCATTCCTTTTGTTGAATAATAAAGGAATATAAAATAGCACTTGAGTTCTTATAAAGAAAATAACATTACAATATGTTTACCACAAAATATATTCACAATTTTTATGATATATCATCTTCTTTCATTTAATTTTAAAATCGAATATTAAGAGTATATACTTTTCACATTGCATTCGGAAAAAATAAAAATCACCTTGTTAACGTTCTGTAACCCCGACGCTATCGGGGTTACAGATAATAACTTATTCGATCCCTTTACTACGCAGGTAATCTTCGTAATTACCGCTAAAGTCGATCACGCGTTCCGGAGTGATTTCCAGAATGCGGGTCGCCAGGGAGCTTACAAACTCACGGTCGTGAGAAACAAAGATCAGCGTACCCTGATACAGTTCCAGCGCCATGTTCAGTGACTCGATGGATTCCATATCCAGGTGGTTGGTCGGTTCGTCCATGATCAGAATATTCGGTTTCTGCATCATTAACTTACCAAACAGCATCCGCCCTTTTTCCCCACCGGAAAGCACTTTAGCTGGCTTTTTGATATCGTCCTGGCTGAACAGTAAACGACCGAGAATGCTGCGTACCGCCTGCTCGTCATCGCCTTCCTGCTTCCACTGGCTCATCCATTCGAACACGGTCAGATCATTTTCAAACTCATATTCGTGGTCCTGGGCATAGTAACCAATGCGCGCGTTCTCAGACCATTTTACGGTGCCGCTGTCCGGTTGCAGATCGCCCACCAGTGTTTTCAACAGGGTCGATTTACCGACGCCGTTGGTACCCAGTACCGCCAGTTTTTCACCGACTTCCAGCAGCAGGTTAAGATTTTTAAACAGCGGACCGTTATCAAAACCTTTTGTCAGACCTTCCACTTCCAGCGCGTTACGGAACAGTTTCTTATCCTGCTCAAAACGGATGAACGGGTTCTGACGGCTGGAGGCTTTTACCTCTTCCAGTTTGATTTTATCAATCTGACGCGCGCGCGAAGTCGCCTGGCGAGATTTCGAGGCGTTGGCGCTAAAGCGGCTAACGAAGGATTGCAGCTCAGCAATCTGCGCTTTCTTCTTGGCATTATCAGCCAGCAGACGTTCACGCGCCTGGGTCGCGGCCGTCATGTACTCATCGTAGTTGCCCGGATAAACGCGCAGTTCGCCGTAGTCCAGATCCGCCATGTGGGTACAAACCATGTTGAGGAAGTGACGGTCGTGCGAAATGATGATCATGGTACTGTCACGCTCGTTCAGCACCTGCTCCAGCCAGCGAATGGTGTCGATGTCCAGGTTGTTGGTCGGTTCGTCGAGCAGGAGAATGTCCGGGTCAGCAAACAGCGCCTGCGCCAGCAGCACACGCAGCTTCCAGCCAGGAGCAACTTCACTCATCGGGCCGTAGTGTTGTTCCAGTGGAATACCGACGCCAAGCAACAATTCCCCCGCACGCGATTCTGCAGAGTAACCGTCCATTTCGCCGTATTTCACTTCCAGATCGGCCACTTTGTAGCCATCTTCTTCGCTCATTTCCGGCAAAGCATAGATGCGGTCGCGCTCTTGCTTCACTTCCCACAACTCTTTATGCCCCATGATCACCGTATCCAGCACGGTGTACTCTTCAAAGGCAAATTGATCCTGGCGCAGCTTACCAATGCGCTCATTCGGATCGAGGGAAACGTTGCCCAGCGTCGGCTCAAGGTCGCCGCCGAGGATTTTCATAAAGGTGGATTTACCACTACCGTTCGCGCCAATCAGGCCGTAACGGTTGCCGCCGCCAAATTTGACGGAAATGTTTTCAAACAACGGCTTACTGCCAAACTGCATGGTGACGTTACTGGAAACTAACACAGGCGTATCCTGAAAAGAGATATGACAAACCGCGCATTATGCCATAAGTCTGAAAGAAGATCCCGTCCGTCGCTTAAGGTCTACACTCTTCCCAAAGGCAAAAAATGTGATTTAGTACACATCTGATTTCACTGTTAGCTGGAATGAACATATAATGCGCTTCCAATACTCTAATATTCTCAACCTAATGGCCTGCCAGGCACTAAATCTCGCTTAACATGAATATGAAATTGAAAACATTATTCGCAGCGGCCTTCGCTGTTGTCGGCTTTTGCAGTACCGCCTCTGCGGTAACTTATCCTCTGCCAACCGACGGGAGTCGCCTGGTTGGTCAGAATCAGGTGATCACTATCCCTGAAGGTAACACTCAGCCGCTGGAGTATTTTGCTGCCGAGTACCAGATGGGTCTTTCCAACATGATGGAAGCGAACCCGGGTGTGGATACCTTCCTGCCGAAAGGCGGCACCGTACTGAACATTCCACAGCAGTTGATCCTGCCAGATACCGTGCATGAAGGTATCGTCATTAACAGCGCAGAGATGCGTTTGTACTACTATCCGAAAGGGACCAACACCGTTATCGTGTTGCCGATCGGGATTGGTCAGTTAGGTAAAGACACACCTATCAACTGGACCACCAAAGTAGAGCGTAAGAAAGCAGGCCCGACCTGGACACCGACCGCAAAAATGCACGCCGAGTACCGCGCAGCAGGCGAACCGCTTCCGGCTGTCGTTCCGGCTGGCCCGGATAACCCGATGGGGCTGTATGCACTGTACATCGGTCGCCTGTACGCTATCCACGGCACCAACGCTAACTTCGGTATCGGTCTGCGCGTAAGCCACGGCTGTGTGCGTCTGCGTAACGAAGACATTAAATTCCTGTTCGAGAAAGTGCCAGTCGGTACTCGCGTGCAGTTTATTGATGAGCCGGTAAAAGCGACTACCGAGCCAGACGGCAGCCGTTATATTGAAGTCCATAACCCGCTGTCTACCACCGAAGCCCAGTTTGAAGGTCAGGAAATTGTACCGATTACTCTGACGAAGAGCGTGCAGACAGTGACTGGTCAGCCAGACGTTGATCAGGTTGTTCTGGATGAAGCGATTAAAAATCGTTCCGGGATGCCGGTTCGCCTGAATTAATCGTTAAAACTTAAGCAAAAGGCGGAGTGATAATCCGCCTGAGGCTGCTAATGGCAATACATAATTGCCTGATGCGCTACGCTTATCAGGCCTACGCAGAACCTGCAATATATTGAATCCGCAAGATTTTGTAGGCCGCATCCGGCATGAACAAAGCGCGTATTACCAACACTCAGAGGCGGACTAATAATCCGCCTTTTTAATTTGTCAGACCTTACCCCGCCGGGATCATAACCAACAAAACATATCCCACCAGCGCCGCCCACAACAGCATCGGTATTGAATAGAGATGGAAACGCCACCAGATACGGCGATCGTTCGCCATACGTAGTGCAATCAAATTTGCCAGCGATCCGGGTAATAAACCAAAGCCACCTACGTTTACCGCCCATGCCAGTAGTAAAGACGGAGGCACATAATTGAGCAGCAAAATCGTGCCCGGCACGTTACTGATTACCTGCGATAAACCAATCGCCGTCAGCCATAATCCAGGTTCAGATAAATGACTCACGTTGCTCAACACGCCCTGTAATACCGGAAGTTGGGTCAGTAAATGGACGTCGATAAACATCGCCATAAACACCAGCAGCAACGTCCAGTCCACGCTCAGCACCACGCGACGCGCCAGAAGCGCAAAGCCCGCCGCCACAATCACCAGCCCCCACAGCTCTTGTTTCAACTCCAGCGCCATAAGGAAGACGATATACAGCCCCAGACAACTCCACACCAGCCGAGGCTTCCACTCCGGCATCTGCGAACCAGTATGGTATTGCAGCGCCTTTCCAGGGAAACAACACCAACACAGCAGCAGTAGTGTCAGCATCATCGCACCAGCCAGCGGGGCCATTTGGGCAATAAAACCGACAAACGAAAGATCAGAGCGTCCCCAGATTAGGATATTTTGCGGATTGCCAATCGGCGTCAGCAACGATCCGGCATTCACCGCCAACGCCTCGAAAATAATCAGCCGATTAACCGGGATCTCACACAGTCTTTTTAGCGTGATGGTCAGCGGAACCACAATAAACAGCGCGACGTCGTTGGTCAGAAACGTAGAAAGCAGCGCCGCTGCCAGCACCATAAACATCGCCAGTCGACGCTCAGTAGCAAAACGGCGCACCATTTTGCGCCCAAGCACATCAAAATAGCCGCTTAACTCGACGCCTTTGGTCAGCAGCATCAGGCCACTTAAGGTAATGATGGTGTGCCAGTCAATAGCGCCAGGCCAGGACTTAGGTGTGAAAGGAACGAAAAAACTTAATCCGATGCCAACAAGAATTAATAACTGAAAAAAGCGATCGCCTTGCAGCGAGCGTAAAAAAGGCAGGCTCATTTAGCACCGTGTTTCTGGGTAAACAAACGAAAGGCGTCCAGCGTCTCCTCACTGACATGGTGCTCCATGCCTTCCGCGTCGCGACGGGCGATTTCCGGGCTAACGCCCAACACCAACAAGAAATTTTCGACGACCTGATGACGCTCGCGACTTTCCTGCGCCAGCTTCTCTCCTTCTGCCGTTAAAAACACGCCACGCCAGGGGATCATTTCAATCAATCCCATTGTTGCCAGTCGCTTAAGCATTTTAGCCACCGTAGGTTGAGAGACTCCCAGACGGGCGGCCATATCAACCTGGCGCGCTTCTCCCACCTCCATCATCAGGTCAGAAATCAGCTCAACGTAATCGTCGATAAGTTCACGGCGATGTGCCTCTCTGACCTGGCGGAATCCTTCAACGTGCTCTTCCACGTTCACTAACTGCGTCACTTTTTTTGCTGTTGGCGTACCTGCGCGACGACTCATTGTGCTTCCTCATTATGGTGACACATACATAGCGTTCTCATTTCGTGCGCACATTGTAAACCAGAGTTGCGAAGGTACAAAAAATTAACGTTTTAGCAATAGCTATATAATATAGCCTGTGCTATATCTGTATGTAATGCAATCATCCCTCATGGAACGACGGGATTAGCAAGTCAGGAGGTCTTATGAATGAGTTCAAGAGGTGTATGCGCGTGTTTAGTCACTCTCCCTTTAAAGTACGGTTAATGCTGCTCTCGATGTTGTGCGATATGGTCAACAACAAACCGCAGCAAGATAAACCTTCCGATAAATAGCGGCGTCGCGGTACGCCGCTTTACTCCTGCTTTATTGCAGGCATAGATTGTTCTGGATTGCCCCCCCACTTTTTATCGGATTTGCTATTCTCTTCGCAAAAGATTTGTTCCTCAGTAGTTGACCTGAACGGCAGCTCGCTCTATCTTCTTGCAGCCCTGCGTATATTGCGGCTCGCAGATGCGGACCCTTCCCCCTCTTCACGCACTCTTGCAGGTATTGACCCTTGACGCCAGGGTAAGCACATGGCGTTTGTTACGATAGTGGCATATGAACTTAACCCTTAAAGAATCGCTTGTTTCCCGTAGCCGGGTTTTTAGCCCGTGGACTGCGTTCTACTTTTTACAGTCGCTATTGATTAACCTTGGTTTAGGTTATCCCTTTAGTTTTCTCTACACCGCCGCTTTTACTGCCATTTTGCTTTTGCTATGGCGGATGTTGCCGCGCGTGCAAAAAACCTTAATAGGCGTCTGTTCGCTGGTGGCGGCCTGTTATTTCCCTTTTGCTCAGGCGTATGGTGCGCCTAACTTCAATACATTGCTGGCGCTGCATTCCACCAATATGGAAGAGTCGACCGAAATTCTTACGATCTTCCCGTGGTATAGCTATCTGGTCGGCTTATTTATTTTTGCGCTCGGCGTGATTGCGATCAGGCGGAAAAAAGAGGATGAAAAAGCACGCTGGAATAAATTCGACAGCCTGTGTCTGGTATTCAGTGTGGCGACATTTTTTGTCGCTCCGGTTCAAAATCTCGCCTGGGGCGGTGTATTTAAACTCAAAGACACCGGTTATCCGGTATTTCGTTTTGCCAGGGATGTCATCGTCAACAATAATGAGGTGATTGAAGAGCAAGAACGGATGGCGAAACTTTCCGGGATGAAAGATACCTGGACAGTCACTGCGGTTAAACCCAAATATCATACTTATGTGGTGGTCATTGGCGAAAGCGCACGTCGCGATGCCCTCGGTGCCTTTGGCGGTCACTGGAACAATACCCCGTTTGCCAGCAGCGTTAACGGCCTGATTTTTTCTGATTATATTGCTGCCAGTGGCTCCACGCAGAAATCTCTCGGATTAACGCTTAACCGCGTAGTCGATGGCAAGCCACAGTTTCAGGATAACTTTGTGACCCTGGCCAACCGAGCAGGATTCCAGACCTGGTGGTTTTCTAATCAGGGGCAAATAGGCGAATACGATACAGCTATCGCCAGCATCGCTAAACGTGCAGATGAAGTGCAATTCCTGAAAAACGGTAATTTTGAAGCAGATAAAAACGCTAAAGACGAAGAACTACTGACAATGACCGCTCAGGTATTGGCGGAAGAACACTCGCAGCCGCAACTGATTGTTTTGCATCTGATGGGCTCACATCCTCAGGCCTGTGACCGGACACAAGGCAAATACGAAACCTTTGTACAATCGAAAGAAACATCGTGCTATCTCTACACCATGACGCAAACTGACGATTTACTGCGCAAACTGTACGACCAGTTACGCAACAGCGGCAGCAGTTTCTCCATGGTTTATTTTTCAGACCACGGTTTAGCCTTTAAAGAACGCGGAAAAGAAGTTCAATACCTGGCCCACGATGATAAATATCAGCAGAATTTCCAGGTGCCTTTTATGGTCATTTCCAGCGACGATAAAGCGCATCGGGTGATTAAAGCCCGCCGTTCAGCCAATGATTTCTTAGGTTTTTTCTCACAGTGGACGGGAATTAAAGCGCAGGAAATCAACATCAACTACCCGTTTATTTCCGAGAAGAAAGCCGGGCCAATCTACATCACCAACTTCCAGTTACAGAAGGTGGACTACAACCATCTCGGAACCGATATTTTCGACCCGAAATCCTAAGATAAAAAAATCCGCCCCGAGGGGCGGATTTTTTATATCACCGAAGTGATTAGAAGCGGTAACCAACACCGGCGATCCAGGTGCCTACGTCAACGCTACGAATACGGCTCTGCTCGTAAGAGAAGTCCAGAGCAACGTTTTCGATCGGGTTGAACTGCAGACCTGCGCCGTAGGAGAAACCGTAGTCGCTGGTGTCGTGTTTATAGGTCGGGTAGTTGGTGTCCTGGAATTTACCGTAGCCCACACCTACAACACCGTAGATGCTCGCCCAGTCGTTGATGCGGTATGCCGGACCAGCAGTGATGCCGTAGTACTGGGTTTTGTTGTAATCGCCTGCACTGTTAGTACGACTTTTTTCAGTGTAAGTGAAAGAACCGATCACACCCAGCGGGCTGTTGTCTTCTTCATAGCGGTATTTCAGGTTGAAACCGCCCATTTTGTTCATTTTGCCCTGAGCGTCGCTCTGAGCGTAACCGCCAGTTACGGTAGAAGTAGCAGCTACGGAAGTACCTGCGGTGAAAGCCAGAACTGCGGCCAGTGCTGAAAGACATGCAATTTTTTTCATAACCACCTCAAATGTGATTCAAATAAGTCCTAAGCTTTAAATATATCAAAAATTAATGGGAAACTCTTCGCGATTTGTGATGTCTAACGGGCCATTTCATGTAACAGAACGTTTCCACATGCCGCTATCCATCTAAATTTACATCATTTTTTCAGTAAACTGCGTAAGTATTACGCATATTTTCACTGTCGTTCATCCAGATTATTCCTAATCACCAAGCTGATGAATCAATCAATCCTGGCGCATTTTAGTCAAAACGGGGAAAAATTTTTCAACAAATGCTCAACCAGTTTTAGTTATATCCAGTACACTCCTCGCTTTACCTGACTATACAAATTTATGGGGGAACGGATGCCAGGGACATTACGTAAAATGCCGGTCTGGTTACCGATATTATTATTGCTCGTTGCCATGGCGTCTATTCAGGGCGGGGCCTCATTAGCAAAGTCGCTTTTTCCACTGGTCGGCGCGCCGGGCGTGACTGCACTGCGTCTGGCGCTGGGAACACTGATTCTTATCGCATTCTTTAAACCGTGGCGACTGCGGTTTGCCAAAGAACAGCGCTTGCCGCTGTTGTTTTACGGCATCTCACTGGGTGGAATGAACTATCTTTTTTATCTTGCTATTCAGACCGTACCGCTTGGGATTGCGGTGGCGCTGGAGTTCACCGGACCACTGGCAGTGGCGCTGTTCTCTTCACGCCGCCCCGTAGACTTTGTTTGGGTTGTGCTGGTGGTACTCGGCCTGTGGTTCCTGCTGCCGCTGGGGCAGGATGTTTCGCATGTCGACCTAACCGGCTGTGCGCTGGCGCTCGGTGCCGGTGCTTGTTGGGCTATCTACATATTAAGTGGGCAACGCGCCGGTGCGGAACACGGCCCGGCGACGGTGGCAATCGGTTCGCTGATTGCGGCGCTTATTTTCGTGCCGATTGGCGCATTCCAGGCCGGAGAGGCGCTCTGGCACTGGTCGGTTGTTCCATTGGGTCTGGCTGTCGCTATCCTCTCTACCGCTCTGCCCTATTCGCTTGAGATGATTGCCCTCACCCGTCTGCCGACCCGGACATTTGGTACGCTAATGAGTATGGAACCTGCGCTGGCTGCCGTTTCCGGAATGATTTTCCTCGGTGAGACATTGGCGCCAATACAACTGCTGGCCCTCGGCGCGATTATTGCCGCCTCAATGGGCTCAACGCTGACAGCGCGCAAAGAGACTAAAATTAAAGAATTAGATATTAATTAAAGCTAGCTTTCTGCATGGTTATGCATAACCATGCAGAATATTACACGACTCTTCATCCCTGCCCTTTTTATATATCTTGTTATCCTAAAACCTATTCTCTCTGAATAGCTCGCGTAAAAAAGAAAATAAGAATTGCCTCCAGCAATATACATAACTATGTGAATTTATATGGTTTTTATTTTTCACGCTTGTTACCGCTATTAGTGTGATAGGGACAGCCAGAATAGCGGAACACCAGGGTGGTGCTATACTTAGTCTCGTTAATTACTGGGACACAACATCAAGAGGATATGAAATTATGAGTACCGCTAAATTAGTTAAAGCAAAAGCGACAAATCTGCTTTATACCCGCAACGATGTCTCTGACAGCGAGAAGAAAGCGACAGTTGAGTTGCTGAATCGCCAGGTTATCCAGTTTATTGATCTCTCTTTGATTACCAAACAAGCGCACTGGAACATGCGCGGCGCTAACTTCATTGCCGTACATGAGATGCTGGATGGTTTCCGTACCGCACTGACCGATCACCTGGATACTATGGCAGAGCGCGCGGTGCAACTAGGCGGCGTTGCCCTTGGTACCACTCAAGTTATTAACAGCAAAACCCCGCTGAAAAGCTACCCCCTGGACATCCACAGCGTTCAGGATCACCTGAAAGAGCTGGCTGACCGTTACGCGATTGTTGCCAACGACGTGCGCAAAGCGATTGGCGAAGCGAAAGATGACGACACCGCAGATATCCTGACCGCCGCTTCCCGCGACCTGGATAAATTCTTGTGGTTTATCGAATCTAATATCGAATAAATCCATCGCAGATGGTGCAAAACTTAAGTAAGCGATAAAGGCGGCTTCCTGACAGGAGGCCGTTTTGCATTGCTGCCCGCCTCTACGCACTTTTTTAGTGCAACTCATCGTCTTTCCCGCCTGTCAAAGTAAAACATTTGTATCAACAACATCACACAATCGTTACATAAAGATTGTTTTTTCATCAGAATTTACGCTAAATAACCTATGTGTTGAGTGCACTATTTTTGCGCACCACTTTGGCGCCCCAATATGGTGCAGACCGGAGATATTGCCCCATAAATTGTGCAACCCGTTTTAACTGCTCCTATAAAAATCAAAGAGTTGTAAAACTGGCACGATTTTTTCATATACGTAAATGTCACGCAGGGGATCGTCCCGTGGATAGAAAAAAGGAAATGCTATGAAGTCTGTATTAAAAGTTTCACTGGCTGCACTGACCCTGGCTTTTGCGGTTTCTTCTCATGCCGCGGATAAAAAACTGGTTGTGGCGACGGATACCGCCTTCGTTCCGTTTGAATTTAAACAGGGCGACAAATACGTTGGTTTTGATGTGGATCTGTGGGCTGCTATCGCCAAAGAACTGAAGCTGGATTACGAACTGAAACCAATGGATTTCAGCGGCATCATCCCAGCACTGCAAACCAAAAACATCGATCTGGCGCTGGCGGGCATTACCATTACCGACGAGCGTAAAAAAGCGATCGATTTCTCTGACGGCTACTACAAAAGCGGCCTGTTAGTGATGGTGAAAGCCAACAATAACGATGTGAAAAGCGTGAAAGATCTCGACGGTAAAGTGGTTGCTGTGAAAAGCGGCACCGGCTCCGTTGATTACGCAAAAGCGAACATCAAAACCAAAGATCTGCGTCAGTTCCCGAACATCGATAACGCCTATATGGAACTGGGTACCAACCGCGCAGACGCCGTCCTGCACGACACACCAAACATTCTGTACTTCATCAAAACCGCCGGGAACGGTCAGTTCAAAGCGGTAGGTGACTCTCTGGAAGCACAACAATACGGTATTGCGTTCCCGAAAGGTAGCGACGAGCTGCGTGACAAAATCAACGGCGCGTTGAAAACCCTGCGCGAGAACGGCACATACAACGAAATCTACAAAAAATGGTTCGGTACTGAACCGAAATAATGATTGCCTTTAATTTATGGCCCGGTGGCCTTTTGCATACCGGGCCAGCGTTTCTCCCCGCCAACCTTCTGGCTCGGGTATTTACACCACGGTAACAGGAACAACATATGCAGTTTGACTGGAGTGCCATCTGGCCTGCCATTCCGCTTCTGATTGAAGGCGCCAAAATGACCCTGTGGATTTCGGTCCTCGGTCTGGCTGGCGGCCTGGTTATCGGACTGGCGGCAGGTTTTGCACGCACCTTCGGTGGTTGGATAGCCAACCACGTCGCGCTGGTCTTTATTGAAGTGATCCGCGGCACACCTATCGTCGTCCAGGTGATGTTTATCTACTTCGCCCTGCCGATGGCGTTTAACGACTTACGCATCGACCCGTTTACTGCGGCGGTGGTCACCATCATGATCAACTCCGGCGCGTACATTGCAGAAATCACGCGTGGTGCGGTGCTGTCAATCCACAAAGGTTTTCGTGAAGCAGGACTGGCGCTCGGCCTTTCACGTTGGGAAACCATTCGCTACGTGATTTTACCGCTGGCACTGCGCCGCATGCTGCCGCCGCTGGGTAACCAGTGGATCATCAGCATTAAAGATACATCGCTGTTTATTGTTATCGGCGTGGCGGAACTGACCCGTCAGGGGCAAGAAATTATTGCCGGTAACTTCCGCGCCCTTGAAATCTGGAGCGCCGTGGCGGTGTTCTATCTGATTATTACCCTGGTGCTGAGCTTTATTCTGCGTCGTCTGGAAAGAAGGATGAAAATCCTGTGATTGAATTTAAAAACGTCTCCAAGCACTTTGGCCCAACCCAGGTGCTGCACAATATCGATTTGAATATTGCCCAGGGCGAAGTCGTGGTGATTATCGGGCCGTCCGGTTCCGGTAAATCGACCCTCCTGCGCTGCATCAACAAACTGGAAGAAATCACCTCCGGCGATCTGATTGTCGATGGCCTGAAGGTTAACGATCCGAAAGTTGACGAGCGCCTGATTCGCCAGGAAGCGGGTATGGTGTTCCAGCAGTTTTACCTTTTCCCGCATCTGACGGCGCTGGAAAACGTCATGTTTGGCCCGCTACGCGTGCGTGGCGCGAACAAAGAAGAGGCGGAAAAACTGGCACGTGAACTGCTGGCGAAAGTCGGTCTGGCAGAACGTGCACATCACTACCCTTCCGAACTTTCTGGTGGTCAGCAGCAGCGTGTAGCGATTGCCCGCGCGCTGGCGGTGAAACCGAAAATGATGCTGTTTGATGAACCGACTTCCGCTCTTGACCCGGAATTGCGCCATGAAGTGCTGAAGGTTATGCAGGATCTGGCTGAAGAAGGGATGACGATGGTGATCGTGACCCACGAAATCGGTTTTGCCGAGAAAGTAGCTTCGCGCCTGATCTTTATCGACAAAGGCCGGATTGCGGAAGATGGCGATCCGCAGGTGTTGATCAAAAATCCGCCTAGCCAGCGCTTGCAGGAATTTTTACAGCACGTCTCTTAATAAGACACATTGCCTGATGCGCTACGCTTATCAGGCCTACAGGATATATGGCAACTTATTAAAATTGCATGAACGTGTAGGACGGATAAGGCGTTCACGCCGCATCCGGCAAAAAAGCCCGCACGTTGTCAGCAACCTGCTTAATATCCCTTCCTCCCTTTCACCCGAAAGGGAGGCACACCAGATTCCTCTCATTTAAAATCGCCCCTCCCCCAGCATCTATACTTATCTTTTTGCTCTGTTTTCTCACTGGAGGAGTCATGCGGTGGATCCTGTTCATCCTCTTCTGCCTGCTGGGCGCACCTGCCCACGCGGTATCCATACCCGGCGTTACAACCACAACGACAACGGACTCAACGACTGAATCGGCCCCGGAACCGGATATCGAACAAAAAAAAGCGGCCTATGGCGCACTGGCGGATGTGCTGGATAATGACACCTCGCGTAAAGAGTTGATCGACCAGTTGCGCACCGTCGCCGCGACGCCCCCTGCGGAACCGGTCCCGAAGATCGTGCCGCCAACGCTGGTTGAAGAGCAAACCGTGCTGCAAAAGGTCACCGAAGTCAGCCGCCATTATGGTGAAGCCCTTTCCGCCCGCTTCGGGCAACTTTATCGCAATATCACCGGCTCCCCACATAAGCCGTTTAATCCACAAACCTTCAGCAATGCGCTGACCCATTTTTCAATGTTAGCGGTTTTAGTGTTTGGTTTTTACTGGCTGATTCGCCTGTGCGCACTGCCGCTGTATCGCAAAATGGGCCAGTGGGCGCGGCAAAAAAATCGTGAGCGCAGTAACTGGTTGCAGCTTCCGGCAATGATTATCGGGGCGTTTATTATCGACCTGCTGTTACTGGCTCTGACATTATTTGTCGGTCAGGTTTTAAGCGACAACCTGAATGCGGGCAGTCGCACCATCGCTTTCCAACAAAGTTTGTTTCTCAACGCCTTTGCCCTGATTGAATTTTTCAAAGCCGTACTACGCCTGATTTTTTGCCCAAACGTGGCGGAGCTGCGCCCGTTCACGATTCAGGACGAGAGCGCCCGTTACTGGAGTCGCCGCCTTAGCTGGTTAAGCAGTTTGATAGGCTATGGCCTGATTGTGGCAGTGCCGATTATCTCTAATCAGGTGAATGTACAAATTGGCGCGCTGGCAAACGTGGCAATCATGCTATGCATGACCATCTGGGCGCTGTACCTGATCTTTCGTAATAAAAAAGAGATTACCCAGCATTTGCTCAACTTTGCGGAGCATTCGCTGGCCTTTTTCAGCCTGTTTATCCGCGCCTTTGCGCTGGTCTGGCACTGGCTGGCAAGCGCCTATTTTATCGTGCTGTTTTTCTTTTCGTTGTTCGATCCGGGCAATAGCCTGAAATTTATGATGGGCGCGACGGTGCGCAGCCTGGCGATTATTGGTATCGCAGCGTTTGTTTCCGGTATGTTTTCCCGCTGGCTGGCGAAAACCATCACCCTCTCGCCACATACTCAGCGTAACTATCCGGAGCTGCAAAAACGGCTGAATGGCTGGCTTTCGGCGGCACTGAAAACGGCGCGTATTCTGACAGTCTGCGTGGCGGTAATGTTGCTGTTGAGCGCATGGGGATTGTTCGATTTCTGGAACTGGCTGCAAAACGGTGCGGGGCAAAAAACGGTAGATATCCTGATCCGTATCGCGCTCATTCTTTTCTTCTCAGCGGTTGGCTGGACGGTGCTCGCCAGTTTGATCGAAAACCGACTGGCCTCGGATATCCATGGTCGCCCGCTGCCCAGCGCCCGCACACGTACCCTGCTGACGCTGTTTCGTAACGCGCTGGCAGTGATCATCAGTACCATCACCATCATGATTGTGTTGTCGGAAATCGGCGTCAACATTGCGCCGCTTCTGGCTGGTGCAGGGGCGTTGGGGCTGGCTATCTCTTTCGGTTCGCAAACGCTGGTGAAAGATATTATCACCGGGGTATTTATTCAGTTTGAAAACGGTATGAACACCGGAGATTTAGTCACTATCGGGCCGTTGACGGGTACGGTGGAACGAATGTCGATTCGATCCGTTGGCGTGCGCCAGGATACCGGGGCGTATCACATCATTCCGTGGTCTTCGATTACCACCTTTGCCAACTTTGTCCGTGGCATTGGTTCAGTGGTGGCAAATTACGATGTTGATCGCCATGAAAATACTGATAAAGCCAATCAGGCGCTGAAAGATGCGGTAACGGAACTGATGGAAAACGAAGAAATTCGCGGGCTGGTTATTGGTGAACCGAACTTTGCCGGGATTGTCGGCTTAAGCAATACCGCGTTTACACTGCGTGTGTCGTTCACCACGCTGCCACTCAAACAGTGGACGGTACGCTTTGCCCTCGACAGCCAGGTGAAAAAGCATTTCGACCTGGCGGGTGTTCGCGCGCCAGTGCAGACTTATCAGGTGCTGCCGGCTCCGGGCGCGGCCCCGGCAGAACCGCTGCCACCGGGGGAGCCAACGCTTTAACGCTGGCGATTGACAAAACGGCGACGCTGCTCGTCGTTCATAAAGGTCCAGGCAATAAAGCGACTCTGCTTTTGCCCCTGGGCCATCTCTTTTTTTACCACCTTCACCGCGCCCACGTCCGTCAGTGCACGATACAACGGCGGTAAGTTTTCACCACGAGATACCAGCGAGGTAAACCACATCACTTGCTTCGCGAAGCCTTTGCTCTCTTCAATCATCTTTTTGATAAAGGCGACTTCACCGCCTTCACACCACAGCTCTTGTTGCTGACCACCAAAGTTCAGCGCATCGTCTTTGTTCAGCCCAAGGTTACGGCGTTTACGCTCACTACCTGCCCGTGCCGCAGCGGCGGAATCGTGGAACGGTGGGTTACACAAGGTGGCATCGTATTGCTCATTTTTATGGATAATGCCGTTAAAAATCGCCCCGCTCTCTTTCTGCCGACGCAGACGAATGGCGCGGTTAAGCCCCGGATTAGCACTGATGATCGCCTGCGCACTGCTTAACGCCTGGCTGCTGGTTTCGCTGCCGGTAAAACGCCAGCCATATTCATGTACGCCAATCAGCGGGTAAATACAGTTCGCACCAACGCCGATATCCAGAATGCTGGCATTAGATGGAATTGTTCCGCTTGCTTCTGCCAGTAAATCGGCAAGGTGATGAATATAATCCGCCCGGCCCGGTACTGGCGGGCAGAGAAAACCGTCCGGAATGTCCCAGTTCGCTACGGCGTAAAAATGGGCCAGCAACGCCTTATTGAGCGCCTTCACCGCCAGCGGATTGGCAAAGTCTACGCTTTGCTCCCCGGCGGGTGTAAGCGTGAGGAATTGCTTAAGTTCAGGATTGACCTGACAAAGCGTGGCGAGATCGTAGCGGCTGTGATGACGGTTGCGCGGATGCAACCCCGGTTTCTGGGCGGACATAGCATTCTCCTTTAAGCAGCGGCGTAAGATACCCGCATAACGCGACAGGGTAAATATCTGGCTGCATTTATCATTCCCCAAAACCTTAACATGACTATGGTTTATGGCAATTCACCATAAAAATCAGCATCATGCATGTCATTGATTTGTCTTATTTTGTAAAAATATATCGTTCAAAAAACAAGCACATCTCTGTCAATTTTTTGCGTCATTTGCATCGCACAGGCGACCTACACTTATCAGGCACTACTCGTTGTATTTCTGAGGATGTCATTATGAAAAAGTGCCTCGCACTACTGATTGCCACCGTCCTGAGCGGAATCTCTCTCGCGGCTTATGCCGCGCAGCCTCTGAGTAACCAGGACAGCGGTCAGCTACGGCCCGCCGGTACCGTTTCGGCGACCGGCGCATCAAACCTAAGCGATCTGGAGGATAAACTGGCAGAAAAAGCGCGCGAACAAGGCGCGAAAGGTTATGTCATTAATTCCGCAGGCGGAAATGACCAGATGTTCGGTACTGCAACCATCTACAAATAACCCCACCAACGTAACTGCATTCGCCTCTGGATGCAGTTTTCGTTTGTTTTGTAATCAAAAAACATCAAATATGAACACAATGTAAATAAATGTATTTCTTTTTCGCGCAATGGGTGATAGAAAATCGCGCCAAATGATAATGCTTATCAAAATTATTATCACTTTCACAAATGCTATTACGGGATTAACAGTGGCATCGCATCCGCAGAGATGCTTTCTCGTGACAGTGAAAACTTAAACATATAAGAAAAAGTCACCTGCTAAATGGAAAACAATCGCAATTTCCCTGCCAGACAATTTCATTCGCTCACGTTCTTTGCCGGTCTTTGTATTGGCATCACGCCTGTGGCACAGGCACTCGCCGCCGAAGGGCAAACTAACGCGGATGACACGCTGGTTGTCGAAGCATCAACGCCTTCGCTTTATGCGCCACAACAATCTGCCGATCCGAAATTCTCGCGTCCGGTAGCGGATACGACCCGCACGATGACGGTGATTTCCGAACAGGTGATTAAAGATCAGGGCGCGACTAACCTTACCGACGCACTCAAAAACGTCCCCGGCGTAGGCGCATTTTTTGCTGGTGAGAACGGTAACTCCACCACTGGCGACGCCATTTATATGCGCGGTGCCGATACTTCTAACAGTATTTATATTGATGGCATTCGCGATATCGGCAGCGTCTCGCGCGACACCTTCAATACCGAGCAGGTCGAAGTGATTAAAGGGCCGTCCGGCACCGACTACGGGCGCAGCGCGCCGACGGGCTCGATCAATATGATCAGCAAGCAGCCGCGCAATGATTCCGGCATTGACGCCTCCGCCAGTATTGGCAGCGCCTGGTTCCGCCGCGGCACGCTGGACGTCAATCAGGTGATTGGCGATACCTCCGCGGTGCGTCTGAATGTGATGGGCGAAAAAACGCACGATGCCGGACGCGACAAAGTCAAAAATGAGCGTTACGGCGTCGCCCCTTCTGTCGCTTTTGGCCTTGGCACAGCGAATCGTTTGTATCTTAATTATCTGCATGTCACCCAGCACAACACGCCAGACGGCGGCATTCCGACCATCGGTTTGCCGGGCTATTCCGCCCCATCTGCGGGAACAGCGGCACTGAATCATTCCGGAAAAGTAGATACGCATAACTTTTATGGCACGGATTCCGATTACGACGATTCGACCACCGATACCGCCACCATGCGTTTTGAGCACGACATCAACGATAACACCACCATTCGCAATACGACTCGTTGGTCGCGCGTAAAGCAGAATTACCTGATGACGGCGATTATGGGTGGGGCGTCAAATATTACCCAGCCCACCAGCGATGTGAATACCTGGACCTGGTCGCGCACGGCGAACACGAAAGATGCCAGCAATAAAATCCTCACCAACCAGACTAACCTGACCGCGAAATTCTTCACCGGATCGCTCAGTCATGATGTGAGTACCGGCGTGGAATTTACCCGAGAAACGCAGACCAACTACGGCGTTAATCCGCTGACGTTACCGGCGGTGAATATTTATCATCCTGACAGCAGCATTCATCCCGGCGGCCTGACGCGCAACGGCGCAAACGCCAATGGTCAGACGGATACCTTCGCAATTTATGCCTTCGATACGCTGCAAATCACCCGTGATTTTGAGCTGAACGGCGGGATCCGTCTGGATAATTATCATACTGAATATGACAGTGCCACCGCCTGCGGCGGCAGTGGACGCGGCGCAGTCACCTGCCCTGCTGGCGTGGCAAACGGTTCTCCGGTCACCACCATCGACACTGCCAAGTCGGGCAATCTGGTGAACTGGAAAGCCGGGGCGCTGTATCACCTGACGGAAAACGGCAATGTCTATATTAACTATGCCGTTTCCCAGCAGCCGCCAGGCGGCAACAACTTCGCCCTTGCGCAGTCTGGCAGCGGTAACAGCGCCAGCCGCACCGACTTTAAACCGCAAAAAGCCAACACCAGTGAGATTGGCACCAAATGGCAGGTGCTGGATAAACGCCTGTTGCTTACCGCCGCGCTGTTCCGTACTGATATCGAAAATGAAGTTGAGCAAAATGATGACGGGACTTACTCGCAATACGGTAAGAAACGCGTCGAAGGCTATGAGATATCCGTGGCCGGGAATATCACGCCCGCGTGGCAGGTGATTGGCGGATATACCCAGCAAAAAGCGACCATTAAAAATGGCGCGGACGTGGCTCAGGATGGTTCATCATCACTGCCATATACACCAGAGCACGCCTTTACCTTATGGAGCCAATATCAGGCAACCGATGATATTTCCGTTGGCGCGGGCGCGCGTTACATCGGCAGTATGCATAAAGGTTCAGACGGCGCGGTGGGAACGCCAGCATTTACCGAAGGTTATTGGGTCGCCGATGCCAAACTGGGGTATCAGGTTAATCGCAATCTCGACTTCCAGCTAAACGTCTACAACCTGTTTGATACCGATTACGTCGCCTCGATCAACAAGAGCGGCTACCGTTATCACCCGGGCGAACCAAGAACGTTCCTGCTCACCGCCAATATGCATTTCTGATTCAGATGTGGGGCGCACGGCCCCACTTTTTGGAGAACTTGTATGATGTACCACATTCCTGGCGTGCTATCGCCACAGGACGTCGCCCGGTTTCGCGAACAACTGGAACAAGCCGAATGGGTTGATGGACGCGTCACCACAGGTGCACAAGGCGCACAAGTTAAGAGCAATCAGCAAGTGGACACCCGCAGCGCCCTGTACGCCGCACTGCAAAATGAGGTGCTGAACGCGGTTAACCAACATGCTTTGTTCTTTGCCGCTGCCTTGCCGCGTACCCTTTCCACACCGCTGTTTAATCGCTATCAGAACAATGAAACTTATGGTTTTCATGTGGATGGCGCAGTACGCAGCCATCCACAAAACGGCTGGATGCGCACTGACCTTTCTGCCACGCTGTTTTTGAGCGATCCACAAAGCTACGACGGCGGCGAACTGGTCGTTAATGACACCTTCGGACAACATTGGGTAAAACTCCCGGCTGGCGATCTGGTGTTGTACCCCTCCAGCAGCCTGCACTGCGTGACACCCGTAACCCGCGGCGTGCGAGTGGCATCATTTATGTGGATCCAGTCGATGATCCGCGATGATAAAAAGCGCGCCATGCTGTTTGAACTGGACAACAATATTCAGTCGCTGAAAAGCCGCTATGGCGAAAGTGAAGAGATCCTGTCGCTGCTCAATCTTTATCATAATCTGCTGCGGGAATGGTCGGAGATCTGACGCTTGAACTGCCCGAGTTCGTCCCTATATTAGCTATACTTAACTGTACAAGCATTGATATGGGGGGGACGATATGGCATCCGGTTGGGCTAACGATGACGCCGTCAACGAACAGATCAACAGTACAATTGAAGATGCGATTGCTCGCGCTCGGGATGAAATTCCGCGTGGCGAAAGCCTGTATGAATGTGAAGAGTGTGGCGCCCCCATCCCGCAGGCCCGTCGGGAAGCCATTCCTGGCGTGCGCTTATGCATTCATTGTCAGCAGGAGAAAGATTTACAAAAACCAGCTTATACAGGATATAATCGCAGAGGTTCGAAAGACAGCCAGTTACGTTAACTGCAACTGGCGCGATGCATAGCGAGTATAATTTGTATTTTGCGTGGCATTCCGTGCCTTTAACGCTACCGTGACTGCCACGCGATATAAAACGGGTCCATAAGTACAACAAATAAATGGTTTATCAATATGTTATATATCAATCAATTTATTTGAACAAGGCGGTCAATTCTCTTCGATTTTATCTCTCGAAAAAAAACGTGATACTCATCACATCGACGAAACAACGTCACTTAAACAAAAATCACCTGCGAGAGATTAATTATGAAAACTATCAATACTGTTGTTGCTGCTATGGCTCTTTCAACTCTGTCATTTGGCGTGTTCGCCGCGGAACCGGTAACGGCATCCCAGGCACAGAGCATGAACAAAATCGGCGTAGTTTCTGCCGATGGCGCATCCACCCTCGATGCCCTGGAAGCGAAACTGGCTGAGAAAGCTGCGGCAGCCGGTGCTAGTGGATACAGCATTACTTCCGCCACCAACACTAATAAATTAAGTGGTACCGCGGTAATTTATAAGTAATTCGTAAGCCGGATCAAGCGTTTACGCTACGTCCAGCACAAGTATTTCCCTGTCTGTTTGCCGACAGACGCATATGCTCTAACCCTCATTGATCCTATATTACCCTTGTTTGCCCGTCCGCCACTGGACGGGCTTTTTTTTAGCTGGCTAACTGCTGACAGAAAGACTGCAACGTCTCTTCTGACATACCAACCTGTCGCGCTGCATCACAAATGGCCTGCCAGCTTCCCGCATCCAATGGGATCCCCAACTCCTGCCGTTCGCGACGCGTGTTCACTTCCCACTCACCCGGTAGCAAAATCGGCTTATCTTCATCATGCGGCGAAGCTTTCACCCACTCGGCAAAGGCTTCGGTCTGCGCACTACAATCCGGCGCGCCGAACAGTTCCGGGTTGATGATGATAGTGGTCATGCAGTTAAGAATGGTATCGGGACTGGTTTGTAACGTTTCCTGATGCGTCGTTTTACCGCCGGAAAGCGCCCCGCCAAGAATTTCACACATCGCCGCCAGCGCGTAGCCTTTATGTTCAGCAAAGGTCAACAACGAACCCAACGGCGACTCCTGCATGACCGCCGGATTTGTCGTCGGGACGCCGTTAACATCAATCAGGCAGCCTGGCGGCACGGGAACACCTTTATGCCAGGCGACGCGAGTTTTACCAAATGCGATGGCACTGGTGGCGTAATCAAGCAACAGCGGGAAATTATCTTTACGTGGGAAAATCACACAGAACGGATTGGTGCCAAAGCGGCTGTCGCGGCCGTGGAACGGTGCAACCATTGGAATACCCACCACGTTAACAAAGTGGATAGAGACAAACCCCGCTGCCGCGCACTGTTCCGCCCAATAACCGATTCGGCCGATATGATGCGAGTTATGTAGCGCCACGGCGGCAATGCCGTGCTGACGCGCTTTCTCAATCCCCAGCGCCATCGCTTCGTGTGCCGCTACCTGACCAAATGCGCGATCGCCATCAAGCGTGACCACAGCCCCCGCCTCTTTGATAATTTTGGCGTGATGGTTGATTTGCAAAGAACCCAGCCTCCAGGAATGCACATAGCTTGGGATCATGCCAATACCATGTGAATCATGCCCAGCCAGATTTGCCGCGATTAAATGATCGGCAACTAATTTTGCTTCCTGTTCCTCGCTCTCCATCTGACGAAATACAGTCTGAATAAAATGGTGTAGCGTCTGCGCATCAAAGCGATGACCACTTTCCATGGTTAACTCCTGTTTATGTTATATGCCTGTTGCTTTTTTATGCTGCGCGCCAGACGCGGGAAGGTCAATAAAGATGCAGGAATTTCATATTGCGGTGGGGTAAAGGCCGGATGACATTGCTCATCCGGCGGAGAGAAAAATTAAAATGCCTGATTAACGCGCGCCAGGCCGTCGCTAATGGTTGCCACTTCGCCCGCCGCCAGCAGGCAGCAAGCCATCTGGATTTTTAGTGACTGAGGGATCGGTTCGTTGCCAGCCAGGCAACGTTCAATCCACTGCGCCGTGGTTTCCGGGTCTTTGGCTTGTGGCAGTAGCTCGCTGCCAGCAGTGTCCTGTTTTTCATACAGCACCCGCATCCCTTCACGGTCAATGAGATTGATTTGCGGGCAGCGTTGCGGATTAGCATACACTTCACCTTCAGTACCATGCATTAGTAGCGCTCGTCCGCCAATATCGCTAAAGAACTTCGCGACGCGTCCGATGTATTCCGGATGCGAAACACTGGAAAGACGCAGTGCCTCACCTTCGGCAAATGGCGTCGCCAGTTTCGCCAGGGTATGCGCACTGTTACGCACGCCCATCCGCCAGCGCATCGCCAGTTGTTTTTCCAGCGGCGGGCAAAACGCGCCTACAGGCATAAACACCGGTTGATGTTCGTCGAGCTTCGCCTGCGCCTGCCCGCCGTGCAATGTTGGTGTAATACCCATCAGTTCGAAAATGGTTTCTGTCAGCACGCGAGTTGGATCTTCGCTAACCCCATGAACCACCACAGGAAAACCGAGTTTGTGTAGCAGAATCGCCAACAACGGCGTCAGGTTGGCCTGTTTACGCGCGCCGTTGTAACTGGGGATGACAATCGGCATCGGCTTGCCAGCAGGCGGCGTCAGCTTGATGGTGTGATTTTGCATGGCTTCGTAAAAGCCGAGCATCTCTGCTTCCCCTTCCCCTTTGATACGCAGCGCAATCAATACGCCGCCCAACTCAAGGTCAGGGACTTCACCGTTGAGCATATGGGCATACAGACCGCGCGCAGTATCCCGGTCTAAATCGCGCGCGTGGTTTTTCCCGCGCCCGATCTCTTTAATGATTTTGCGATAGTCCATTTACGACTCCTTACCTGACTCACATCATTAACGCCGCCGACGGCGTGGGGATTTCGCTTTTTCTTTCTTTTTAACTATACCTTCAGGGACTTCCGGTTGCTCAATCGGAAATACCGGTAATGCATCCAGTAGTCGCTTGCCATAGTTTTTGGTCAGCAAGCGTTTATCGTAAATCACCACTTCCCCCCAGCAGCTGTGGCTTCGGATCAAACGCCCGACCTGCTGGATCAGGTTAAACGAGGCGCTCGGCAGGCTTTGCACCTCAAACGGATAGCGGTTGAGGCTTTTCAGCCATTCTCCTTCGGTGATCACCACCGGGCTGTCAATAGGCGGAAAAGCGATTTTGTGGATATGCACCTGGCTGAGAAGATCGCCTTTCAAATCCAGCCCTTCGGCAAAAGACTGTAAACCCACCAGTACGCTGCGCTCACCGTTGGCGACGCGTTTGCGATGCAGTTCAACTAAACGGTAACGCGGCTGATCGCCCTGCACCAGCAACATCAACCGTAAATCCGTCACATAGTCGAGAAACCGCTGCATCGCACGCCCGCTGGCAAACAGTACCAACATACCGAGATGTTTTTTGCTCTCCACCTGCTCACGGAAGAACGCCGCCATTTCAGCAATGTGCAGTTCTTCGTTGTCAATGGAAGGCTCAAAGCGCATCCGGGGAATAACAATTTTGCCCTGTTCGCAGTGGTTGAAGGGAGAATCCAGCGCCACAAAGCGGTCGCCTGCTTTCTCTTTCAGCCCGCTCATCTCCTGTAAACGCGAAAAACTGTTCAGCGAACGCAAGGTCGCGGAGGTGACAATAATGTGCGGAATGCTGCGCCACAGCAGCCTTTCCAGTTGATCGCTAACACGTATTCCCACGCAGTGAAACCAGAGATGCAGCTGCCCTTCGCGCTCTTCCCGCGTCGCCCATTTGGTCACGGGCGCACCGGAAGATTGCGCCAGCGAAGCCAACCGCCAGAGTTTGCTTTGCGCCTCAAACATCCCCAGCGCGCGGTTCATCTGCAAAATCAAACGGTGCAGACGCACAATGTCATGAGTACCAGTTTTCTCGCTTAAATCGTTAAGAAATAACTCCGCCAGACCACGCAGCATCTCGGTGAGTTTTGCCAGCCGCTGGCAGATCTCCAGCACTTCCTCAGGCAGTTCGCCCATCGCAAAACGGTGCTCTGCCTCCTGCCCGGCAGGCATGTAGAGATTGAGAATGTTGTTTAACGAGGCGATAAGCTCATACAACTCTTCACAATGCGCATTCAAACGCTCGGGGATCGCCAGCGGTGGGATCGTCTTCGGGCGAAACTGTTCCATGCAGGTGGCGACCAGTTTGGTGAACAAGTCCAGCTGTAGCCGATACCACGGTGCGGTGATTTCGGCGCTCATCTCCAGCGCATCTCGCGCCACATCCGGCAGGTGATGACCTTCGTCCAGCACCAGCAGCAGATTTTTCGGGTCAGGTAATACGGCTTCGCTTTCCATCGCCGCCATCACCAGCGCATGGTTTGCCACCACCACTTCCGCTTCCTGAATCTCCCGACGGGCAACAAAAAACGGGCATTCGCGATAGTAATAACAGTTGCGGTTAAGGCAACTGGCCTTATCGGTACTCAAACGACGCCAGAGATCGTCATCTATAGCGATATCAGTATGATCGCGCAGACCGTCCCATTTATAAGTGTCGAGATCGCCCTTCAGCTTCGCACAACGTTTTTGCTCTTCCTGATTATTTGGCGTCAGTTCGTCGTCAAGAAACGCCAGCAGATCCTGTTGCGTGGGTTCAGTGCTGGCGAGCGCCGTCAGATTACGCGGGCAAACGTAGCGCCCACGCCCAAAAGCGGCAGTGAATTTAAGATCGGGAATGATTTTTTTCAGCAGCGGTAAATCTTTGCTGTAGATCTGATCCTGCAACGCCACGTTGGCGGTACTCACCACCAGCGTTTTTTGCTCTTCGCGGGCAATGGCGATGCCGGGAATCAAATAGGAGAGCGTTTTCCCAACGCCGGTGGGCGCTTCAATCGCCAGATGCCGCCCTTCTTCTCCGGCCAGCGTTTTGGCGACGTCCGCAATCATCTGCCGCTGCGGCGCACGGGGAATAAAGTCGGGGATCTGTTCCTGAAGCGCCTTATACCAGGCGGCGATTTGCGCTTTAAGCGCGGCGGTTAATGCCATGAGAAAACCTGAAATACTGTATAAACAGCCAATATTGTGGCATTTTTCGGTTTTCAGGGGTAATGGTTTTTCTGTTTCTGGAAAGCGGCTCGCAATAACGTTTACTGGAGGTGAGATTTTCCCACAGCAGAAGAAGCATCATTGCGTAGTAAAAGACAATGCACGCAGGCTTATTGCGCTGGCGGCCATTGCAGGGCGGTATGTAAAACACGCAATACCGAGAGCGTATCGCCCTCCACTTGATAGATAAGCACATAATGCGGCCTGACAACGGCTTCATGTGTACCAGCGACTCGTCCGGCCCGGTACATATCCGGGCGTTCACATGCCTGTTCCGCAATGGCTTCAAATTGATTATCCAGGGCAATTGCCGCTTGCGGATTATCTTTACTGATGTATTCCATGATTTGCTCCCTGTCTGACAGGGACATTGGCTTCCATTCCAGACGCATTAATCCCCCTTCAACAAGGCTTTTTTACGGGCAGCAAATAGACTTCTGGCCTCTTCATGAGAGAGTGCCGGACGTGGGTCGTCAATGGCGGCCTGCACCTGTTCACGAAACCAGGCATCATACGCGGCAGCTTCATGAGCTCGTTTTAATGCCTCTGCCCTGTCAGGTCGGGTCGTTTTCTTCTGACCGTCCGGGTCGTAATTAGAGGCGTCGACCTCAAACCGGGCAATACCAACATCTTTAAGGTAGTTGACAACCGTTTCCAGCCGTTTAAACAAGCGAATTTGCCGACTGCGTTGTGCTGCAAGAGGCCGTTCAATGTGGCCGTATTTCACGGTCAACGACCAGCCTCCCTGGGTGCCAATAACGTGTGCTGCATCCACTACGCCAGATTCAACCAGTTTATGTAAGGTTGAGTGATCGATCGTTTCTGGTGCCATAATGCGCTAACCTTTTTGTATATGTCATGCAATTTATAATTAAAGATAGCGCAATTAATAATAAGTTGCAGCACCTTGATCGTAAATTGCCCAAGATATAATTGCGGTAGAAAGAGACTTGTTGAGAAGATGCCGGGCATAGCCCGGCATAAAAGATTACTGCGCAGCGGCAGGTTTACGCGGACGGCGACGACGTTGTTGCTCACCTGCCGGTTTGGCATCGCCGAGGCGACGAGAGGGTTTTTCTGCAGGTTTCGCGCTTGCAGATTTTGCGCCACCTTCCCCACGGCGAGGTTGCTGTTGACTGCGACCACCGCCCTGCCCACGACCGCCGCCGCCACGTTGCTGGCGACCATTCTGGATTGGTTCCGCTTTGATTGACGGGTCCGGCTCATAGCCCGGAATCGCAATGCGCGGGATCTCTTTTTTCAGCAGTTTTTCGATATCACGCAGCAGTTTGTGTTCATCAACACATACCAGCGACAACGCTTCACCAGTAGCTGCCGCGCGACCGGTACGCCCGATACGGTGGACATAATCTTCCGGTACGTTTGGCAGTTCATAGTTGACGACGTGCGGCAACTCTTCGATATCCAGACCGCGCGCAGCGATGTCAGTTGCCACCAGTACACGAATATCGCCCGATTTAAAATCGGCCAGCGCACGAGTACGCGCACCTTGCGATTTATTACCGTGGATCGCCGCACTACGGATGCCATCTTTATTAAGCTGTTCCGCCAGATGGTTAGCGCCATGTTTGGTACGGGTAAACACCAGCACCTGCTGCCAGTTCCCTTTACCAATCATATGCGACAGCAATTCGCGTTTGCGTTTCTTATCGACAAAGTGAACGTGCTGGGTCACCTGATCAGAAGCGGTATTGCGGCGTGCCACTTCGATTTCCAGCGGGTTGTGTAGCAGCTTTTCTGCCAGCGCTTTAATGTCGTCAGAGAAAGTGGCGGAGAACAGCAGGTTCTGGCGCTTCGCTGGCAGTTTTGTTAACACGCGACGAATATCGTGGATAAAGCCCATGTCGAGCATGCGGTCAGCTTCATCGAGGACGAGGATTTCTATCTGGTCCAGCTTCACCGCATTCTGATGTTCCAGGTCCAGCAAACGCCCCGGTGTTGCCACCAGCACATCAACGCCGCCACGCAGTTTCATCATCTGCGGGTTAATGCTCACACCACCAAACACCACCAGCGAACGAATGTTCAGGTATTTGCTGTAATCACGGACGTTTTCGCCAATCTGCGCCGCCAGTTCACGGGTCGGGGTAAGAATGAGCGCACGAACCGGACGACGCCCTTTGGCGTGCGGCTCGCGGGAAATCAGGTGTTGTAGTAGCGGCAACGTAAAGCCCGCTGTTTTGCCCGTGCCGGTCTGGGCACTGGCCATCAGGTCGCGGCCTTCCAGCACCGCAGGGATCGCCTGCTGCTGAATAGGGGTGGGTTCACGGTAACCTTGCTCGGCAACGGCGCGCAGGATATCAGGGCTTAAACCCAAAGAATCGAAAGACATAACTACTCCGAACCGCCCCGACCGTTACCGGTGTAGTTTTCAGGGAGATACTGAAAAGGAAAATGACAAAAACCACAATGTCATGAGGGAGCGGAGTGTAGCAGTTTTTGTGACGCAGCGCATAAATTATCCCTGTGACTGGCGTTGCTAAAATTCCTGGCCATACTGGACAACGCTAAAAATGAGTCATAATCTTAATCAATCATTTGATTAAGAATGGGCTGTGCTATGAATAGTCCTGCCATGACAACCAAAGGTGAACAGGCGAAAAAACAGCTGATTGCTGCGGCACTGGCACAGTTTGGTGAGTATGGAATGAACGCCACCACCCGCGATATCGCCGCCCAGGCCGGGCAGAATATCGCTGCCATTACCTATTACTTCGGTTCGAAAGAAGATTTGTACCTCGCCTGCGCCCAGTGGATTGCCGATTTTATTGGCGAGCAGTTCCGTCCGCACGCCGAGGAAGCCGAACGCTTGTTCGCACAATCACAGCCGGATCGCGCCGCTATCCGCGAACTGATCCTTCGCGCCTGCAGGAACATGATCCAACTGCTCACCCAGGATGACACCGTCAACCTCAGCAAGTTTATCTCCCGTGAACAGCTCTCTCCCACGGCGGCCTACCATCTGGTGCATGAACAGGTGATTAGCCCGCTACACAGCCACCTGACACGCCTGATTGCCGCCTGGACCGGCTGCGACGCCAACGACACCCGCATGATCCTCCATACCCATGCGCTGATCGGCGAGATTCTGGCGTTTCGTCTCGGCAAAGAAACGATTCTGTTACGTACCGGCTGGACCGCGTTCGATGAAGAAAAGACCGAACTGATTAACCAGACGGTAACCTGTCATATCGACCTGATTTTGCAAGGATTATCGCAAAGGAGTTTGTAGTGATGAAAAAACCTGTCGTGATTGGACTGGCGGTAGTGGTACTTGCCGCCGTGATTGCCGGAGGCTACTGGTGGTATCAAAGTCGCCAGGATAACGGCCTGACGCTGTATGGCAATGTGGATATTCGCACCGTAAATCTGAGCTTCCGTGTCGGTGGTCGCGTTGAATCGCTGGCGGTGGACGAAGGTGATGCGATCAAAGCGGGTCAGGTGCTGGGCGAGCTGGATCACAAGCCATATGAGATTGCGCTGATGCAGGCGAAAGCGGGCGTTTCGGTGGCGCAGGCGCAGTATGACCTGATGCTTGCCGGGTATCGCGATGAAGAAATCGCTCAGGCTGCCGCCGCTGTAAAACAGGCACAGGCCGCTTATGACTATGCGCAGAACTTCTATGCCCGTCAGCAAGGATTGTGGAAAAGCCGCACCATTTCGGCAAATGACCTGGAAAATGCCCGCTCCTCGCGCGACCAGGCGCAAGCCACGCTGAAATCAGCACAGGATAAATTGCGTCAGTACCGTTCCGGTAACCGTGAACAGGACATCGCCCAGGCAAAAGCCAGCCTCGAACAGGCACAGGCGCAACTGGCGCAGGCGGAACTGAATTTACAGGACTCAACGCTGGTAGCACCGTCTGATGGCACGCTGTTAACCCGCGCGGTAGAGCCTGGCACGGTGCTCAATGAAGGTGGCACAGTGTTTACCGTTTCACTAACGCGTCCGGTGTGGGTGCGCGCCTATGTTGATGAACGTAATCTTGACCAGGCCCAGCCGGGGCGCAAAGTGCTGCTTTATACCGATGGTCGCCCGAATAAGCCCTATCACGGACAAATTGGCTTTGTCTCGCCAACCGCTGAATTTACGCCGAAAACCGTCGAAACGCCGGATCTGCGTACCGACCTCGTCTATCGCCTGCGTATTGTGGTGACCGACGCCGATGATGCGTTACGCCAGGGAATGCCGGTGACGGTACAATTCGGTAACGAGGCAGGACATGAATGATGCCGTTATCACACTGAACGGCCTGGAAAAACGCTTTCCGGGCATGGAAAAGCCCGCCGTCGCGCCGCTCGATTGTACCATTCATGCCGGTTATGTGACGGGGCTGGTGGGGCCGGACGGTGCGGGCAAAACCACGCTGATGCGGATGCTGGCGGGATTACTGAAACCCGACAGCGGCAGCGCCACGGTGATTGGCTTTGATCCGATCAAAAACGACGCTGCGCTGCACGCCGTTCTCGGCTATATGCCGCAGAAATTCGGCCTGTATGAAGATCTGACGGTGATGGAGAACCTCAATCTGTACGCGGATTTGCGCAGCGTCACCGGTGAAGCACGTAAACAGACTTTTGCTCGTCTGCTGGAGTTTACGTCTCTTGGCCCGTTTACCGGGCGCCTGGCGGGCAAGCTCTCCGGCGGGATGAAGCAAAAACTCGGCCTGGCCTGTACCCTGGTGGGCGAACCGAAAGTGTTGCTGCTCGATGAGCCCGGCGTCGGCGTTGACCCTATCTCACGGCGCGAACTGTGGCAGATGGTGCATGAGCTGGCGGGCGAAGGGATGTTAATCCTCTGGAGCACCTCGTATCTCGACGAAGCCGAGCAGTGCCGTGACGTGTTACTGATGAACGAAGGCGAGTTGCTGTATCAGGGAGAACCGACGGCCCTGACGCAAACCATGGCCGGACGCAGCTTTCTGATGACCAGCCCGCACGAGGGCAACCGCAAACTGCTACAACGCGCCTTGAAACTGCCACAGGTCAGCGACGGCATGATTCAGGGGAAATCGGTACGCCTGATCCTCAAAAAAGAGGCCACGCCAGACGATATTCGCCATGCCGACGGGATGCCGGAAATCGACATCAACCCAACCACGCCCCGCTTTGAAGATGCGTTTATTGATTTGCTGGGCGGTGCCGGAACCTCGGAATCGCCGCTGGGCGCAATATTACATACGGTGGAAGGCACACCTGGCGAGACGGTGATCGAAGCGAAAGAACTGACCAAGAAATTTGGTGATTTTGCCGCCACCGATCACGTCAACTTTGCCGTTAAACGTGGGGAGATTTTTGGTTTGCTCGGGCCAAACGGCGCGGGTAAATCAACCACCTTTAAGATGATGTGCGGTTTGCTGGTGCCGACCTCTGGTCAGGCGCTGGTGCTGGGGATGGATCTGAAAGAGAGTTCAGGTAAAGCGCGCCAGCATCTCGGCTATATGGCGCAAAAGTTTTCGCTCTACGGCAACCTGACGGTCGAACAGAATTTACGTTTTTTTTCTGGTGTGTATGGCTTACGCGGTCGGGCGCAGAACGAAAAAATCTCCCGCATGAGCGAGGCATTTGGCCTGAAAAGTATCGCCTCACATGCCACCGATGAACTGCCATTAGGTTTTAAACAGCGACTGGCGCTGGCCTGTTCGCTGATGCATGAACCGGACATTCTGTTTCTCGACGAACCGACTTCCGGCGTTGATCCCCTCACCCGCCGTGAATTTTGGCTGCATATCAACAGCATGGTAGAAAAAGGCGTCACGGTGATGGTCACCACCCACTTTATGGATGAAGCAGAATATTGCGACCGCATCGGCTTGGTGTACCGTGGGAAATTAATCGCCAGCGGCACGCCGGACGATTTGAAAGCACAGTCGGCTAACGATGAGCAACCCGATCCCACCATGGAGCAAGCCTTTATTCAGCTGATCCACGACTGGGATAAGGAGCATGGCAATGAGTAATCCGATCCTTTCCTGGCGTCGCGTGCGGGCGCTGTGCGTCAAAGAGACGCGGCAGATCGTTCGCGATCCGAGTAGCTGGCTGATTGCGGTAGTGATCCCACTGCTACTGCTGTTTATTTTTGGATACGGCATTAACCTCGACTCCAGCAAGCTGCGCGTCGGGATTTTACTGGAACAGCGTAGCGAAGCGGCGCTGGATTTCACCCACGCCATGACCGGTTCGCCCTACATCGACGCCACCATCAGCGATAACCGTCAGGAACTGATCGCCAAAATGCAGGCGGGAAAAATTCGTGGTCTGGTGGTTATTCCGGTGGATTTTGCCGAACAGATGGAGCGCGCCAACGCCACCGCACCGATTCAGGTGATCACCGACGGCAGTGAGCCGAATACCGCCAACTTTGTGCAGGGGTATGTCGAAGGGATCTGGCAGATCTGGCAAATGCAGCGAGCGGAGGATAACGGGCAGACTTTTGAACCGCTTATTGATGTACAAACCCGCTACTGGTTTAACCCGGCGGCGATAAGCCAGCACTTTATTATCCCCGGTGCGGTGACCATTATCATGACGGTCATCGGCGCGATTCTCACCTCGTTGGTAGTGGCGCGAGAATGGGAACGCGGCACCATGGAGGCTTTGCTCTCTACGGAGATTACCCGCACGGAACTGCTGCTGTGTAAGCTGATCCCTTATTACTTCCTCGGTATGCTGGCGATGTTGCTGTGTATGCTGGTGTCGGTGTTTATTCTCGGCGTGCCGTATCGCGGTTCGCTGCTGATTCTGTTTTTTATCTCCAGCCTGTTTTTACTCAGTACCCTGGGGATGGGGCTGCTGATTTCAACGATTACCCGCAACCAGTTCAACGCCGCTCAGGTCGCCCTGAACGCCGCGTTCCTGCCGTCGATTATGCTTTCCGGCTTTATATTTCAGATAGACAGTATGCCCGCGGTGATCCGCGCGGTGACGTACATTATCCCCGCACGTTATTTCGTCAGCACCCTGCAAAGCCTGTTCCTCGCCGGGAATATTCCAGTGGTGCTGGTGGTGAACGTGCTGTTTTTGATCGCTTCGGCGGTGATGTTTATCGGCCTGACATGGCTGAAAACCAAACGTCGGCTGGATTAGGGAGAAGAGCATGTTTCATCGCTTATGGACGTTAATCCGCAAAGAGTTACAGTCGCTGCTGCGCGAACCGCAAACCCGTGCGATTCTGATTTTACCCGTGCTGATTCAGGTGATCCTGTTCCCGTTCGCCGCCACGCTGGAAGTGACCAACGCCACCATCGCCATCTACGATGAAGATAACGGCGAGCACTCGGTAGAACTTACTCAACGTTTTGCCCGCGCCAGCGCCTTTACCCATGTGCTGCTGCTGAAAAGCCCACAGGAGATCCGCCCGACCATCGACACACAAAAGGCGTTACTACTGGTGCGTTTCCCGGCTGACTTCTCGCGCAAACTGGATACCTTCCAGACCGCGCCGTTGCAGTTGATCCTCGACGGGCGTAACTCCAACAGTGCGCAAATTGCCGCCAACTACCTGCAACAGATCGTCAAAAATTATCAGCAGGAGCTGCTGGAAGGAAAACCGAAACCTAACAACAGCGAGCTGGTAGTACGCAACTGGTATAACCCGAATCTCGACTACAAATGGTTTGTGGTGCCGTCGCTGATCGCCATGATCACCACTATCGGCGTAATGATCGTCACTTCACTTTCCGTCGCCCGCGAACGTGAACAAGGTACGCTCGATCAGCTACTGGTTTCTCCGCTCACCACATGGCAGATCTTTATCGGCAAAGCCGTACCGGCATTAATTGTCGCCACCTTCCAGGCCACCATTGTGCTGGCGATTGGTATCTGGGCGTATCAAATCCCCTTCGCCGGATCGCTGGCGCTGTTTTACTTTACGATGGTGATTTACGGTTTATCGCTGGTGGGATTCGGTCTGTTGATTTCATCACTTTGTTCAACGCAACAGCAGGCGTTTATCGGCGTGTTCGTCTTTATGATGCCCGCCATTCTGCTTTCCGGTTACGTTTCGCCGGTGGAGAACATGCCAGTATGGCTGCAAAACCTGACGTGGATTAACCCTATTCGCCACTTTACGGACATTACCAAGCAGATTTATTTGAAGGATGCGAGTCTGGATATTGTGTGGAACAGTTTGTGGCCGCTACTGGTGATAACGGCCACGACAGGGTCAGCGGCGTACGCGATGTTTAGACGTAAGGTGATGTAACTTCTTATCTTTCGCCAGTAACGACACTACCGCCGGGCCGGCAAGGATTGCCAGCCCGGCAACGGCCAACAAATAGTTATTTTCCAGTACGCGGGACAGCAGCCACAGCACAATCAGCGCCGCGCCAAAATACCAGGTGGTGGTCAGCTCTTCCAGCACATCCGCCACCTCACGCCAGCGTTGCTCGGGGTGACGCTGAAACACCAGCATCATTACCACAGTGACACAATACAGCACGCATAATCCCACGCCGACGTGAACCAGAGTTTTACTCATCCAGCCCACCACCAGCAGCGCCACTACCAGTAAATGCAACATAATCTGCCAGCAACTTAGGCCAGTTGCGACACGAACACGTTGTTGCCACTTCATGGCTTCTCTCCTGAAGAATTTATCTCTACTTACTCAGAGTACCGAACTTTACGGAAAATTCCGTAAGACCGCACCTTTTTGTGACGCCGACTACACTATTTCAATGAGATAAGAGGCCAAAACGGGAAAATTATGCCCGATCAAACACAACACTTTTCGTTCAAGGTACTCACCATCAATATTCACAAAGGCTTTACCGCGTTTAACCGACGCTTCATTTTGCCGGAACTTCGCGACGCGGTGCGCACCGTCAGCGCCGATATAGTTTGCCTGCAGGAAGTGATGGGCGCGCACGAAGTTCATCCGCTGCATGTGGAAAACTGGCCCGATACCTCGCACTACGAGTTTCTCGCCGACACCATGTGGAGCGATTTTGCCTACGGTCGCAATGCTGTGTATCCGGAAGGGCATCACGGCAACGCCATACTGTCACGCTATCCCATTGAACATTATGAGAATCGTGATGTTTCGGTCGATGGTGCGGAAAAGCGCGGCGTGCTCTACTGCCGCATTGTTCCGCCGATGACCGGGAAAGCGATTCATGTGATGTGCGTACATTTGGGCCTGCGTGAGGCGCACCGTCAGGCGCAGATTGCGATGCTCGCCGAATGGGTGAATGAGCTGCCGGACGGCGAACCGGTATTGGTAGCGGGTGATTTCAACGACTGGCGGCAAAAAGCTAATCATCCGTTAAAAGTGCAGGCCGGACTGGATGAGATTTTTACCCGCGCCCACAGACGCCCGGCGCGCACGTTTCCGGTGCAATTTCCTCTACTACGACTGGACAGGATCTACGTCAAAAATGCCAGCGCCAGCGCGCCAACCGCGTTGCCGCTGCGGACATGGCGACACCTTTCTGATCATGCCCCTTTAAGTGCGGAGATTCATTTATGAAATGTAGCTGGCGCGAAGGCAATAAGATCCAGTTGCTGGAAAATGGCGAGCAATATTATCCCGCGGTGTTTAAAGCAATTGGCGAAGCGCAAGAGCGCATCATTCTTGAAACGTTTATCTGGTTTGAGGATGACGTCGGCAAACAGCTGCATGCGGCGCTACTGGCAGCAGCGCAACGCGGAGTAAAAGCGGAAGTCTTGCTGGATGGCTACGGTTCGCCGGATCTCAGCGATGAGTTTGTCAATGAACTGACGGCGGCTGGCGTGGTGTTCCGCTACTACGATCCCCGCCCTCGCCTTTTTGGTATGCGCACCAATGTGTTTCGCCGGATGCATCGCAAAATTGTGGTGATCGACGCGCGTATCGCCTTTATTGGCGGGCTGAATTACTCCGCTGAGCATATGTCCAGCTACGGTCCAGAGGCTAAACAGGATTACGCGGTACGCCTCGAAGGGCCGATTGTTGAAGATATTCTACAATTTGAACTGGAAAACCTGCCGGGGCAGAGCGCGGCACGACGCTGGTGGCGACGTCATCATAAAGCGGAAGAAAACCGCCAGCCGGGAGAAGCGCAGGTATTGCTGGTCTGGCGCGATAACGAAGAACATCGCGATGATATTGAACGCCACTATCTGAAAATGCTCACTCAGGCGCGGCGGGAAGTCATTATCGCCAACGCCTACTTCTTCCCCGGCTATCGATTTTTACACGCCTTACGTAAAGCGGCACGGCGCGGGGTGCGGATCAAACTGATCATTCAGGGCGAACCGGATATGCCCATTGTCAGAGTCGGCGCACGCTTGCTGTATAACTATCTGGTTAAAGGCGGCGTTCAGGTGTTTGAGTACCGCCGCCGCCCGCTACATGGCAAAGTCGCATTGATGGACGATCACTGGGCAACGGTGGGTTCCAGTAATCTCGACCCGCTCAGTTTGTCGCTGAATCTCGAAGCAAATGTCATCATCCACGATCGAAACTTTAACCAGACGCTGCGAGACAATCTTAACGGCATTATCACCGCCGATTGCCAGCAAGTGGATGAAAGTATGCTGCCAAAACGGACCTGGTGGAACCTGACCAAAAGCGTGCTGGCGTTCCACTTTTTACGCCACTTCCCGGCGCTGGTGGGCTGGCTTCCGGCGCACACGCCACATCTGGCGCAAGTTGATCCCCCCGCACAACCGGCAATGGAAACGCAGGATCGGGTCGAAACTGAAAGTTCGGGGATGAAGCCCTGATGAGTAAATCACATCCGCGCTGGCGCTTAGCAAAGAAGATCCTCACCTGGCTGTTTTTTATCGCGGTGATTGTGTTGCTGGTGGTCTACGCCAAAAAGGTGGACTGGGAAGAGGTCTGGAAGGTCATCCGCGACTACAATCGCGTTGCGCTGCTCAGTGCGGTCGGGCTGGTGGTCATCAGTTATCTGATTTACGGCTGCTATGACCTGCTCGCCCGCTTTTACTGCGGTCACAAACTGGCGAAACGCCAGGTGATGCTGGTGTCGTTTATCTGCTATGCCTTCAACCTGACGCTCAGTACCTGGGTCGGCGGCATTGGTATGCGCTATCGTTTGTACTCCCGGCTAGGGTTACCGGGCAGCACTATTACACGAATTTTCTCGCTCAGTATTACCACCAACTGGCTGGGCTATATTTTACTGGCAGGGATTATCTTTACCGCAGGCGTGGTGGAACTGCCGGATCACTGGTATGTCGATCAAACTACGCTGCGTATTCTCGGCATTAGCTTACTGATGATTATCGCGGTTTATTTGTGGTTTTGCGCTTTCGCGAAGCACCGCCATATGACCATCAAAGGGCAAAAGCTGGTGCTGCCTTCATGGAAATTCGCCCTCGCCCAGATGCTGATTTCCAGCGTTAACTGGATGGTAATGGGAGCGATTATCTGGCTGTTACTTGGTCAAAGCGTGAACTATTTCTTTGTACTGGGCGTGTTGCTGGTCAGCAGTATTGCCGGGGTAATTGTGCATATTCCGGCGGGAATTGGTGTGCTGGAAGCGGTGTTTATCGCGCTACTGGCTGGGGAGCATACCTCCAAAGGCACAATTATCGCCGCCCTGCTCGCTTACCGTGTGCTGTATTACTTTATCCCGCTGCTGCTGGCGCTGATCTGTTACCTGTTGCTGGAAAGCCAGGCGAAGAAGCTACGGGCGAAAAATGAAGCGGCGATGTGAAGTTCGGTTAAGTTCTTTAGTATGTGCATTTACGACTAATGAAAAAACCGCGTATGCCTTTGCCAGACAAGCGTTATCGCTATTGCTGCAAGTATCCCAAAGAGGCCGATAAAATAGTAATAGAGTGTTAATGCACCTGTAACAGCGCAACGAACCGGACTCCATAATTCTTCACTATGGCATTTTCCCGCCAGTGCAAGGAGCTTATTTCGTCCATGAAAGATGGATGCGAAAAACACAACCACCACGCCATAAATTGCTTTTTATACCAGACTCTTGTTTGTTATCGTTTTAAATAAAAAAATCCCGACACATGGCCGGGATATTGGTGGTGAAAAAAGAATTAACGACGATTGCCAAAAATTCGCAGCAACATCAGGAACAGGTTGATGAAGTCCAGATACAAGGTTAATGCGCCAAGAATGGAGTATTTGCGCAGGTTCGACACGTCGCGGGTATCAATCTGCTCACCCATATTTTTCAATTTCTGAGTGTCATACGCCGTCAATCCGACAAAGACAATCACGCCGATGTAGGTGACCGCCCACATCAACGCTTCGCTTTTCAGCCAGAAGTTGACCAGCGATGCCAGCACAATGCCGATCAACGCCATAAACAGCATATTGCCGAAGCCGCTTAAATCGCGTTTGGTGGTGTAACCGTACAGGCTCATTGCGCCGAACATCCCGGCAGTAACGACGAAGGTGCTGGCGATAGAGGCAGCGGTATAGACAATGAAAATACTGGAAAGCGTCAGGCCCGTCAGCGCTGAATAAAGCATAAAGAGCATGGTTGTCACACCTGCACTCAGCTTTTGAATCATCGCTGATAACACAATAACCAGAGCTAATTGTGCTATTACCAGACCAATTAAAAAGATGCGGTTGGTGAATAACAGCTCCATAACGGCGGCGGAATTGGCCGCATACCAGGCAACAAACGCGGTAAGCAGCAAGCCTACCGTCATCCAGCCATAGACCTGTGCCATATAGGTTTGCAGGCCAGCTCGGGTTTGTACAATTGAATCAGAACGTGGGAATCTGTCCATGACTTTCTCCTGAAGATATAAGGAATATCTTAAGGATACTGCAAATGATGGGGCTGTGCATCGACGCAGCGTAAACGCATGTACTGAGCGGTGAAATTGCCGGACGCAGCTATGCGGTATCCGGCCTGCTAAAAACTACCAGCGTTTTGCCGCCTGCTGATCGCTCTCCCGAGCTTCGACCCAGCGGTCGCCTTCCGGCGTGGCTTCGCGCTTCCAGAACGGCGCGCGGGTTTTGAGATAGTCCATTATAAACTGCCCGGCTTCGAACGCACTGCTGCGATGCGCACTGGTAACACCGACAAAAACAATTTCATCACCCGGCCATAATTCACCAATGCGGTGAATTACCGTGACGCGCCCCAGCGGCCAGCGGTTACGCGCTTCATCAACGATTTCCGCCAGTGCTTTTTCCGTCATTCCCGGATAGTGTTCGAGGGTTAATGCTTTGACGCTGTCTCCCAGGTTATGGTTGCGCACCTTACCGGTAAACGTGACCACTGCACCGTCTTCGTCACGCTCAGCCAGCCACGGGTACTCTTCCCCTACACTGAACGGCTGCGGGCCGACAACAATTTTGGTTTCTGCCATTTCAACCTCCGGTTACCGGCGGGAAGAAAGCCACTTCGTCGCCGTCAGTCAGCGGATGGTCAAAACTCACCAGCGTCTGGTTGACGGCAGCCAGCAATTTGCCATCTTCCAGCGCCAGCGCCCAGCGATCGCTCTGCGCAGCCAGATGTTGGCGTAACGCTTCAACGGTGGGGAAATCCGCAGCCACTTCGGTTGCATCCGTTCCCACCAACTCGCGTACCTGGGCGAAAAAAAGAACTTTAATCATCCGCTTCCACCTTAAAGTCACCTGATTTGCCACCGCTCTTTGCCAGCAAACGTACCGGACCAATCACCATATCTTTTTGCACCGCTTTGCACATGTCATAAATGGTCAGCGCCGCCACGGAGGCCGCGGTTAACGCTTCCATTTCAACGCCGGTTTTCCCGGTCAGGCGGCATAAGGTTTCTATACGTACCCGATTGTGTTCCGGCTCGGCCTGTAAATTGACTTCGACTTTACTGAGCATCAGCGGATGACACAGCGGGATCAGATCCCAGGTGCGTTTTGCCGCCTGAATACCGGCAATACGCGCTGTGGCAAACACGTCGCCTTTATGGTGGCGACCATCGATGATCATCGCCAGCGTCTCGCTACGCATGGTGACAAAGGCTTCCGCCCGCGCTTCACGTACAGTTTCCGCTTTGGCGGAAACATCCACCATGTGCGCTTCGCCAGCGGCGTTGATATGGGTCAGTTGCGACATACTTATTTCTTCAAATGTGGATGGAAATTACACGGACGCGTACGGGCATCCAGCTGCGGCGCGATGATATTTTCCCACGCGGTGCGGCACGCTTTGGTCGAGCCCGGCATGGCGAAAATCAGTGTCTTATTAGCGACGCCCGCTACCGCACGGGATTGCAACGTTGCGGTGCCAATCTCTTCGAACGACAGCATACGGAACACTTCGCCGAAACCTTCGACTTCACGGTCGAACAGCGGCAGCAGTGCTTCGGGAGCCTGATCACCTTCCGTCAGGCCAGTGCCGCCAGTAATCAACACCACTTGTACATCGTCACTGGCTATCCACGCAGATACCTGAGCGCGAATAGCGTAGCGGTTTTCTTTGACAATGGCTTTATCGACAACGTGATGGCCCGCTTCCTGCGCCGAATCGCGCAGATAGTGACCGGAGGTATCGTCTTCTTCACCGCGACGATTAGAAACCGTAAGAATAGCAATACGGGTCGGGATAAATTCAGTGCTTACCTGACTCATCTGATCTCTCCTTTTGACGTTTTATCCGCCAATGTACGATAAGTTTTGCGTAATACCGGTATTGTTTTGATGCAGGAAATGAGTCTGTTTTTTCTCCCGCAGCGCCGCTGAAATACGCGCTTCCAGCGCCTGTTGCTGGGTATCGTCTTCCAGCAGATCGCGCAGGTTAACGCCGCCTTCACCAAACAGGCAGAGATGGAGTTTACCAATGGAGGAGACACGCAGGCGGTTGCAAGTGGCGCAGAAGTCTTTTTCATACGGCATAATTAGACCAATCTCTCCGGCGTAATCCGGATGACAAAAGACTTGCGCGGGACCGTCGCTACGTTGACGTAATTGGTGGATCCAGCCGCGACGCAGTAGCTCGTCACGCAGAACCTGACCAGAGATGTGATGTTTACGGAATAGCTCGCTGCCCTCTCCCGTTTCCATCAGTTCGATGAAACGCAGCTGGATATGACGATGTTGGATCCAGTTCAGAAAGGTGTCGAGCTGGTGATGGTTGACATCGCGCATCAGCACGGTATTGACTTTGACCTTCTCAAAGCCCGCCTCAAATGCAGCATCGATGCCAGCCATGACCTGATTGAATTTATCCTGGCCGGTAATGGCATGAAACTGACGAGCGTCGAGACTATCAACACTGACGTTAATGCCCGTCAGTCCGGCATCGCGCCAGTTCGCCACGTCGCGTTCCAGACGGTAACCATTAGTGGTGACCGCAATCTGACGGATGGCGTCATTTTCCCGCACTGCGGCGATGATATCGGTAAAGTCGCGACGTAAAGACGGCTCTCCGCCTGTCAGACGGACTTTTTCGGTGCCCAGACTGGCAAAGGCGCGCGTGACCCGGCGAATTTCATCGACGGTCAGAAAGCCTTTATTGGTGACGCCGCTCGGCTTGTAGCCATCCGGCAGGCAATATGTGCAACGAAAGTTACACACATCGATAATCGACAGGCGCAAGTAATAAAACTTACGCGCAAATGCATCAGTCAGTTGTGAAGCCATGTACACCTTTCCAGATACGGGAGGCGAAGTCATTTCTTCCTTCGCCCTGGTGGCAACCTTTCAAAGCATTGTCACGGCCAAAGCACCATATCAGTTGACCCAGGTGCAGAGGCTAGAGTGTTTAGTGGTTATGCCGATACTAGCGCGTAAATGAGATTTTTACCATTCACCCTTTTCGCTATGTAATCATGTATATAGCGTCATGATCGGCCTATTTCGCTACAGAATAAGGGAAAATGGCGGTTTTACTTTGATATACATCATCAGGGATGCAGAGCGAATATTGTCCTTTGGGGGTAGAAAACTATGAGTTGTATCCTCAATATTGGCAGGCTAATTGCTGTTTCCCCGTAATTTGCGCTACTGTAGCGAGGATAATCTGACTTCAGGAATGTATATGCGCAATCGTACGCTGGCTGACCTTGATCGTGTCGTTGCTCTCGGCGGGGGGCATGGACTGGGACGCGTTCTCTCATCACTTTCGTCTTTAGGCTCTCGCTTAACGGGTATCGTCACCACCACGGATAACGGTGGCTCGACGGGACGTATTCGTCGCTCGGAAGGCGGTATTGCCTGGGGCGATATGCGCAACTGTCTCAACCAACTGATAACGGAACCGAGCGTCGCCTCCGCGATGTTTGAATACCGTTTTGGCGGCAATGGCGAGCTTTCCGGTCATAATCTCGGAAACTTGATGTTAAAGGCGCTGGATCACCTTAGCGTGCGGCCTCTGGAAGCCATCAATTTAATTCGTAATCTGTTGAAAGTGGACGCGCAATTAATTCCGATGTCAGAGCATCCCGTTGATCTGATGGCCATTGACGATCAGGGACATGAAGTTTACGGCGAGGTCAACATCGACCAGCTAACTACGCCGATTCAGGAACTACTGTTAACCCCCAACGTACCTGCCACCCGTGAAGCGGTGCTGGCAATTAATGAGGCTGACCTGATAATCATCGGGCCAGGCAGTTTTTATACCAGCCTGATGCCAATCCTGCTGCTTGAGGAAATGGCGCAGGCACTACGCCGCACGCCAGCCCCGATGGTTTATATTGGCAATTTGGGAAGAGAATTAAGCCTGCCTGCGGCGAATCTGAAGCTTGAAAACAAGCTGGCGATTATGGAGCAGTATGTCGGTAAAAAGGTGATTGATGCGGTTATTGTTGGGCCGAAGGTCGATGTTTCTACAGTTAACGACAGATTAGTCATTCAGGACGTACTGGAGGCCAGCGATATCCCCTATCGTCATGACCGCCAGTTATTACATAACGCACTGGAAAAGGCATTACAGGCTTTGGGTTAACGGGAAGTCGAAAGAAAATTCCGGCTTCCTATTGAAGACAAAGTACACGTTGTTCATGCCGGATGCGGCGTGAACGCCTTATCCGGCCTACAAACCGCGCAAATTCAATGTATTGCAGAGATCATGTAGGCCTGATAAGCGTAGCGCATCAGGCAATTTTGCTTTTGCCATCTCTCTTCTTCGTTATCCTGTCACGGAGCCGCAATAAACAACTCACGCAGCTGATGCAACTGGTCACGAATTTGCGCCGCCTCTTCGAACTCCAGATTTTGCGCGTGTTGCATCATCAGCCCTTCCAGTTCATGGATTTTCTGCTGCAACGCTTTAGGCGACATATCCATCGGTACATTATCCGGCTCAACAATCGGGCGCGATTTTCCTCTGCCCTTCGCTTTGGTTTTGGCAATGTTCTGCCCCAGCGCCAGGATATCGACCACTTTCTTGTTCAAGCCTTGCGGCGTAATGCCGTGTTCCTCGTTGTACTTCTGCTGCTTCTCACGGCGACGTTCGGTTTCGCCAATCGCTTTCGCCATTGATGGGGTGATCTTATCGCCGTAGAGAATCGCTTTACCGTTGACGTTACGCGCCGCGCGACCAATGGTCTGAATCAATGAACGTTCGGAACGCAGGAAGCCTTCTTTGTCTGCGTCGAGGATCGCCACCAGCGAAACTTCTGGCATATCCAGACCTTCGCGCAGTAAGTTGATCCCCACCAGCACATCAAACTCGCCCAAACGCAAGTCGCGGATGATTTCCATACGCTCGACGGTGTCGATATCCGAGTGAAGATAACGCACGCGTTCACCGTGTTCTTCCAGATATTCGGTGAGATCTTCCGCCATCCGCTTAGTCAACGTCGTGACCAGTACGCGTTCGTTAATTGCCGCCCGCAGGCGAATTTCTGAGAGAAGATCATCAACCTGGGTCGCTACCGGGCGCACTTCGATAATCGGGTCCAGCAGCCCTGTTGGACGCACGACCTGATCCACCACGTCGCCACCGGATTTCTCCAGCTCGTAATTACCGGGTGTTGCAGAAACATAGATGGTTTGCGGGGCTAACGCTTCGAACTCTTCGAATTTCAGCGGACGGTTATCCAGCGCCGATGGCAGGCGGAAACCGTACTCCACCAGCGTCTCTTTACGCGCCCGATCACCTCGATACATGCCGCCAATTTGCGGAATAGTCACGTGGGATTCATCGACCACCAACAGGCCATCGGCGGGGAGATAATCAAACAGCGTCGGCGGTGGCTCACCGGGTCCACGACCGGAAAGAAAGCGCGAATAGTTTTCAATGCCTGAGCAATAACCCAGCTCGTTCATCATCTCCAGATCAAACTGGGTACGCTGAGTCAGGCGTTGTTCTTCCAGCAGCTTGTTATTTGCCAGCAGCACTTTGCGCCGATCGGCCAGCTCTTCTTTGATCTCTTCCATCGCCTGCACAATACGCTCGCGCGGGGTGACGTAATGTGTTTTCGGATAGATGGTAAAGCGGGGGATGGTTGAGATAATTTGCCCGGTTAATGGGTCGAAAAGCGACAGCCGCTCTACCTCTTCGTCGAACAATTCAACACGTAGCGCAACGTCGTCGGACTCCGCCGGAAAAATATCAATCACTTCCCCGCGAACACGGAAAGTCCCGCGCTGGAACGCCTGGTCGTTACGGGTGTATTGCAGTTCCGCCAGGCGCCGCAGAATCGCGCGCTGATCGATAATCATGCCGACCGTCAGATGCAGCATCATCTTAAGATATAAGTCAGGGTCGCCCAGACCGTAGATGGCTGAAACAGAGGCGACCACCACCACATCGCGCCGCTCCAGCAAAGCTTTGGTCGCTGAAAGCCGCATCTGTTCAATATGTTCGTTTACCGAGGCATCTTTTTCAATGAAGGTGTCCGAGCTCGGCACATAGGCTTCCGGTTGATAGTAGTCGTAGTAAGAGACGAAGTATTCCACCGCATTTTCCGGGAAAAATTCTTTCATCTCGCCGTACAACTGGGCTGCCAGCGTTTTGTTGGGCGCCAGCACCATCGTCGGGCGCTGAAGGTCGGCAATGACGTTAGCAATGGTAAATGTTTTCCCGGAGCCCGTTACGCCGAGTAGAGTCTGGTGAGCCAGGCCATCTTCAAGCCCTTCTTCGAGGCGTCGAATTGCCTCAGGCTGATCGCCAGAAGGTTTAAAAGAGGAATTCAGTTTGAACGGTTTACTCATGAGTCGCTACCTGAAGGAGTGGGCGGGCAGGTATGTAATTTTACTCGTCGTGCTTAATAATGCCAACAAATTATACTGGATAAAAAAACAGTTTCACGCCACATTATTTCTGTTACACCGTCAACGAAGGTATCAATCATGAGCATAATTTGCTCAGTGACGAGATAAAACTCCAGGATTGCGGGGTTATCCCCAAAGCAACGGCTTTTTTAACAATTGTCAAGATGGCTGATGACGGATTTATGGCAAGAGATGTCACTTTCATGACTGCCATTGCTTTTATATAATTAATTGAAAAATAACAAATATTTCCTTAAGCCTTCTTTCGCGTCAATTCGCGTGCAAGCCGCGTATTCTCTCGCTTGCATCGCGTTTTCTAACTCTAATGCACATGGTTATCCACAGGAATAGTGGATAACTGCCTGCAGCCCGTATGCCCTGCCGCCTGGGCAATTCCCACACTAACCGCATATTGTGGGGGTAAATATTTTTTCTCAATTCTTTTGAAATTTAATTGGTTGAATTGCAGGCAGCAGACGACGCGATCTCGCTCGCAATTTAACCAAATATATTGCTACAACAATGCGGTGAGATTGAGGTACTTTCCGGTTAGCGCGTTTTCAGGGGGTTCATCAAGCCATGGGATCTCCCCAAGCAGCGGTGCGGAAATCATCCGCTTGAGCGTGGCCATATATTCAGCGTGACGTTTGCCCGGTGGAGTCACATCGTTCGCTACCCACCCTGCAAGGGTAAGTCCGGCTTGCTGTACAGCCTGTGCGGTCAGCATCGCGTGATTAATACAGCCGAGTTTCACGCCCACAACCAGTATCACTGGCAGTTGTTCTTGCGTTACCCAATCCGCGAAAGTGAAAGACTCAGAAAGCGGCGTAAACCAGCCTCCTGCACCTTCTACCAGTACCCAGTTTGCATGCTGTGCCAGCGCGTGTAACCCGGCGCTCATAACCACGGGGTCGATGGGTCTGCCCTCTTCCGTACTGATGATATGCGGCGAGGTCGGTTCTGCGAAGGTGTAAGGGTTTACCGTGGCGTAATCCAGCTGCAGGCTACTGTTGCGTTGCAACGCCAGTGCGTCGCTATTACGTAAGCCTTCTACTGTCATTTCGCTGCCGGAGGCAACAGGTTTGTAACCTGCCGTCCGGTAGCCTGCCGCCTTCGCGGCCTGTAAAAGCGCACAACTGGCGACGGTTTTCCCTACTTCGGTATCCGTTCCGGTGACAAAATAACGTTTACTCACGAGCAATCACTCCCAAAAAAAGATGATACGTCAGAGGATATCGCCCCTGTTGTTGCGGCCAGGCTAGTTGCAATCGCTGCAACTGCGAACGCGTTAATATTCGCGGGTCGCGCCCTTCATGAAGATGCGTTGCGCCAATGCCTTTGAGCGAGCGCATGGCACTGAGCGCATCATCAAACCACAGTGTGACGGGCTGCATATTGTATTGATAACGAAAGTCTTTCAGCGCCTGTTCAATTTCTGCTGGCGGTAAAAAACGATTGGCATGCGGACGTTCGTCTACCGCCAGCCACGCCTGATGCAGTTCGGGTAACGATCCCTGCGCCAGCGTGGTAAACGCGACCATGCCTCCGGGGCGCACCACCCGATACAGCTCGCGGAGTGCCGTGGATAAATTACCGCACCACTGCACCGCGAGATTGCTCCATGCAAGATCGAACGTCGCATTCGCCAGCGGTAAGGATTCGATATCGCCTGCCAGATAATGATCTGCGGCATCTTGTTGGCGTGCCTGCGCAAGCATAAGTGGCGAGAGATCTAACGCCGTCACCTGCGCGTGACGTTCTCGCCAGTGGCGGCTCATCCAGCCAGGTCCACAGCCAGCGTCCAGCACACGGGGGTATTTACGCTGTGAGAGCATTGCCAGTAAGGCATCGGCACTCTGGCGCTGTAACTCTGCGTGTTGCTCATAGTGCGCGGCTGCCCGACCAAATGCCGCCGCAATGGCTTGTTTATTGACCGTTGCCATGCAGCACCTCCAGCAGACGGTCGATATCCTGTGTTTCATGTGCCGCAGTCAACGTCAGGCGCAGTCGCGCAGTGCCGACGGGTACGGTTGGCGGGCGAATCGCCGTGACCCAGCAACCTTGCTGGCGCAGTTTTTCTGCCAGTTGTAACGCACGGCTGTTATCACCGACAATCAATGGCTGGATGGCGCTGCATGAATCCGCAAGCGTAAACGGCAAACCCTGCACTCCGGCACGAAAAAGCGTAATGAGTGCCGCCAGTTTTTCGCGCCGTGCATCACCCTCATCACTACGAATGACCGCCAGCGATGCACGTAATGCCTGCGCCTGAGCGGGCGGCATACTGGTGCTGTAGATAAGATGGCGGGCGAATTGCAGCAGATAATTCGCCACGCTATCAGAACAAAGCACCGCCGCGCCGCTGACGCCAAATCCTTTGCCAAAAGTGACTACCAGCAGTTCCGGCTTCACCTTTTGCTGCCAACAACTGCCTCGCCCCTGTTTACCGATAACCCCCGTGCCGTGGGCATCATCGACCATCAACCAGCCATTGTGCTGTTGCGTTACCTGTTGAATTTCCGTAAGCGGCGCGCTATCGCCGTCCATACTAAACACACCTTCTGTCACCACCAGTTGCTGCCCCAGACAGGAGGCAGCAAGCAGACGTTCCAGATGAGCGACATCGTTATGAGTAAAACGGCGAAGCGGCGACGGGCTTAAACTGGCAGCCTCCAGCAAGGAGGCGTGGCTAAGCCGGTCGGCAACAATACGATCCTCTTTCGCCATCATCGCAGTAATGACCGCCTGATTAGCGGCAAAACCAGAGATAAACAACAGCGCCCGCGAATAGCCCAGCCACTCGGCCAACTCTTCTTCCAGCGACTGATGCGCCACGCTATAACCGCTGACATGACCGGAACCGCCGCTACCGACGCCAAATTGTTCCGCCCCCTTCTGCCAGGCACGGATAATTTGCGGATGATGGCTTAAACCGAGGTAATCATTGCTGGAAAAGTTCAGATACTGGCGCTCGTCCGCCACCAGCCAGCGCCCGGCTCCTTGCGCCACCGGATAACGGCGACGCAGGGCATCGGCAGCACGCCGCGCATCGAGCGCCGCGTTGATTTTCTTCTGCCAGCTCATAGTGCTGCCGCGTTGTAATATTCGTCGGTGTCCGGGGTCATCAGCGCCTGCTCCAGACGCTGCTGTTGTTCGTTATCGCCTGCCAGCACGGCAGTTTGCTGCGGATTCAGCCCCAGTTTGCGGAACAGTTGCAGGTCTTTATCTTCTTCTGGATTCGGCGTGGTTAGCAGTTTGCAGCCGTAGAAAATCGAGTTTGCGCCAGCCATAAAGCACATTGCCTGAGTCTGTTCGTTCATCTGCTCACGTCCTGCAGAAAGGCGCACGTAAGAGGTCGGCATCATGATCCGCGCTACGGCAATGGTGCGAATAAAATCAAAGGCATCGACATCATCGTTATCGGCCAGAGGCGTGCCTTTCACCTTCACCAACATGTTGATTGGCACGCTTTCCGGCGGCGTCGGCAGGTTTGCCAGTTGCAGCAATAATCCGGCGCGATCTTTTACTGTTTCGCCTAAGCCGACAATGCCGCCAGAACAGACTTTGATCCCGGCATCGCGCACTTTTTCCAGCGTATCGAGACGTTCCTGATAAGTGCGTGTGGTGATGATATTGCCGTAAAACTCCGGCGAGGTGTCGAGGTTGTGGTTGTAGTAATCCAGCCCGGCATTCGCAAGGCGCTGCGCCTGAGATTCACTCAACGTACCCAGCGTCATACACGCCTCCAGGCCCATCGCTTTTACCCCCTGCACCATTTGTTCCAGGTACGGCATATCGCGTTCGTGGGGATTCTTCCACGCCGCGCCCATGCAAAAACGCGTCGATCCCGCCGCTTTCGCTTTGCGCGCCGACTCCAGCACCTGTTCAACTTCCATCAACCGCTCGGCTTCCAGTCCGGTTTTATAGCGCGAGCTTTGCGGGCAATATTTGCAATCTTCCGGACAAGCTCCGGTTTTAATTGACAGCAAAGTGCTGACCTGCACCTGACGAGGATCAAAATGCTGACGATGCACCTGCTGCGCTTCAAACAGCAGATCCAGCAATGGTTTTTCAAATAATTCTGTGACTTGCGACAATGTCCAGCGTGGGCGGTGAGCCATGGGGCTTCTCCAAAACGTGTTTTTTGTTGTTAATTCGGTGTAGACTTGTAAACCTAAATCTTTTCAATTTGGTTTACAAGTCGATTATGACAACGGACGATCTTGCCTTTGACCAACGCCATATCTGGCACCCATACACATCCATGACCTCCCCGCTGCCGGTTTATCCGGTGGCGAGCGCCGAAGGTTGCGAGCTGATTTTGTCTGACGGTAGACGCCTGGTTGACGGTATGTCGTCCTGGTGGGCGGCGATCCACGGCTACAATCACCCGCAACTCAATGCCGCGATGAAGTCGCAAATTGATGCTATGTCGCATGTGATGTTTGGCGGTATCACCCATGCGCCAGCCATTGAGCTGTGCCGCAAACTGGTGGCAATGACGCCACAACCGCTGGAATGCGTTTTTCTCGCGGACTCCGGTTCCGTGGCGGTGGAAGTGGCGATGAAGATGGCGTTGCAGTACTGGCAGGCCAAAGGCGAAGCGCGCCAGCGTTTTCTGACCTTCCGCAATGGTTATCATGGCGATACCTTTGGCGCGATGTCGGTGTGCGATCCGGACAACTCAATGCACAGTCTGTGGAAAGGCTATCTGCCAGAAAACTTGTTTGCTCCGGCTCCACAAAGCCGCATGGATGGCGAATGGGATGAGCGCGATATGGTGGGCTTTGCCCGCCTGATGGCGGCGCATCGTCATGAAATCGCGGCGGTGATCATTGAACCGATTGTCCAGGGCGCAGGCGGGATGCGCATCTACCATCCGGAATGGTTAAAACGAATCCGCAAAATGTGCGATCGCGAAGGTATCTTGCTGATTGCCGACGAGATCGCCACCGGATTTGGTCGTACCGGCAAACTGTTTGCCTGTGAACATGCAGAAATCGCGCCGGACATTTTGTGCCTCGGTAAAGCCTTAACCGGCGGCACGATGACCCTTTCCGCCACGCTTACCACGCGCGAGGTTGCGGAAACCATCAGTAACGGCGAAGCCGGTTGCTTTATGCATGGGCCAACGTTTATGGGCAATCCGCTGGCCTGCGCAGCAGCAAACGCCAGCCTGGCGATTCTCGAATCTGGCGACTGGCAGCAACAGGTAGCGGCTATTGAAGTACAGCTGCGCGAGCAACTTGCCCCCGCCCGTGATGCCGAAATGGTTGCCGATGTGCGCGTGCTGGGGGCAATTGGCGTGGTCGAAACCACTCGCCCGGTGAATATGGCAGCGCTGCAAAAATTCTTTGTCGAACAGGGCGTCTGGATCCGGCCTTTTGGCAAGCTAATTTACCTGATGCCGCCCTATATTATTCGCCCTGAACAGTTGCAGCGCCTGACCGCAGCGGTTAACCGTGCTGTACAAGATGAAACATTTTTTTGCCAATAACGAGCAGTCAGCCTGAAGGTTTCTGGCTACACTTTCTGCAAACAAGAAAGGAGGGTTCATGAAACTCATCAGTAATGATCTGCGCGATGGCGATAAGTTGCCACATCGTCATGTCTTTAACGGCATGGGTTACGATGGCGATAATATTTCGCCGCATCTGGCGTGGGATGATGTTCCTGCGGGAACGAAAAGTTTTGTTGTCACCTGCTACGACCCGGATGCGCCAACCGGCTCCGGCTGGTGGCACTGGGTAGTGGTTAACTTACCCGCTGATACCCGCGTATTGCCGCAGGGGTTTGGCTCTGGTCTGGTAGCAATGCCAGACGGCGTTTTGCAGACGCGTACCGATTTTGGTAAAACCGGGTACGATGGCGCCGCGCCGCCGAAAGGCGAAACGCATCGCTACATTTTTACCGTTCACGCGCTGGATGTAGAACGTATTGATGTCGATGAAGGTGCCAGCGGCGCGATGGTCGGGTTTAACGTCCATTTCCACTCTCTCGCCAGCGCATCGATTACCGCGATGTTCAGTTAATCACTCTGCCAGATGGCGCAATGCCATCTGGTATCACTTAAAGGTATTAAAAACAACTTTTTGTCTTTTTACCTTCCCGTTTCGCTAAAGTTAGTATAAAAAAGCAGGCTTCAACGGATTCATTTTTCTATTTCATAGCCCGGAGCAACCTGTGAACACATTTTCAGTTTCCCGTCTGGCGCTGGCATTGGCTTTTGGCGTGACGCTGACCGCCTGTAGCTCAACACCGCCCGATCAACGTCCTTCTGATCAAACCGCGCCTGGTACCTCTTCTCGCCCGATTCTGTCGGCAAAAGAAGCGCAGAATTTCGATGCTCAACACTATTTTGCATCCCTGACACCAGGTGCTGCAGCGTGGAATCCTTCCCCGATTACCCTGCCTGCGCAACCTGACTTTGTTGTCGGCCCGGCGGGTACACCGGGCGTGACGCACACGACTATTCAGGCAGCGGTGGATGCGGCAATTATCAAACGTACCAATAAACGCCAATATATTGCTGTGATGCCAGGTGAGTATGAAGGCACGGTCTATGTCCCTGCAGCTCCGGGTGGAATCACCGTCTACGGTACAGGCGAAAAACCGATTGATGTGAAGATTGGGCTTTCCCTTGATGGTGGCATGAGTCCTGCCGACTGGCGTCACGACGTCAACCCGCGCGGCAAATATATGCCAGGTAAACCAGCGTGGTACATGTACGATAGCTGCCAGAGCAAACGCAGCGACAGTATCGGTGTTCTCTGCTCTGCGGTCTTCTGGTCACAAAACAATGGCCTGCAACTGCAAAACCTGACCATCGAAAACACGCTGGGCGATAGCGTAGATGCGGGTAACCATCCGGCGGTGGCGCTGCGTACTGATGGCGATAAAGTGCAGATCAATAACGTCAACATTCTCGGTCGTCAGAACACCTTCTTTGTCACCAACAGTGGTGTGCAAAACCGTCTGGAAACCAATCGTCAACCGCGTACTCTGGTGACCAATAGCTATATTGAAGGGGATGTGGATATCGTTTCTGGTCGCGGCGCGGTGGTGTTCGATAACACCGAATTCCGCGTGGTGAACTCCCGTACCCAGCAGGAAGCGTATGTGTTTGCACCGGCTACGCTGTCTAACATCTATTACGGTTTCCTGGCAGTAAATAGCCGTTTCAATGCTTCTGGTGATGGCGTCGCACAACTGGGCCGCTCGCTGGATGTTGATGCCAATACCAACGGTCAGGTGGTGATCCGTGATAGCGCCATCAACGAAGGTTTTAACACGGCTAAACCGTGGGCTGATGCGGTGATTTCCAATCGTCCATTTGCGGGTAATACCGGCAGCGTTGACGATAGCGACGAAGTACAGCGCAATCTGAATGACACTAACTACAACCGCATGTGGGAATACAATAACCGCGGCGTGGGTAGCAAAGTGGTTGCAGAGGCGAAAAAGTAAGAGCTATTCACTTTTTGCCGGATGCGGCGTGACCGCCTTATCCGGCCTACAGTTCGATGCGATTTGTAGGTCGGATAAGATGCGCAAGCATCGCATCCGACAATAAATGCCGGATGCGGCGTAAACGCCTTATCCGGACTACGGTTCGATGCGATTTGTAGGTCGGATAAGATGCGCCAGCATCGCATCCGACAATAAGTGCCGGATGCGGCGTGACCGCCTTATCCGGCCTACGGTTCGATGCGATTTGTAGGTCGGATAAAATGCGCCAGCATCGCATCCGACAATAAGTGCCGGATGCGACCTACATTCACATGGCGCTTTTTACATCTGACGGTTTTTATTGAAGTTAATCAAACTACCCGCCTTGATAATCTCGCGCTCTTCAGCAGTCAGACTTTCCATATAGAGCGTAATCTCCGTTACCGGCGCATCTTTATGGATCACATAACCTTTAAATGTCGTACCTGGATTATCCAGCGCCGCTTTAATGCCAGGGATGTAAATGTAATCACCTACGTCAAAGTTCGGTGCTTCCGCCATTTGCAGCGGTAACATCCCCCAGTTGATGACGTTAGAACGGTAGCGTTTAGTCGCGTACTCCTCGGCAATATTCGCCAGACCGCCAATCACACGCTGGCAACTCGCCGCCTGCTCACGCGCAGAACCATCACCTGGTTTGACCGCATAGACCATGCTGCCAATTTCAGTTTGCAGCGGATCAATATTTTCCTGACCAGCAATCTGCTTAATGCGCGCAAAAACGTCTGCCAGTTCACTGACATTCCCCGCCAGACGCTGATTTTCCAGCTCGGCAGTGGCTTTACTTCTGCCAACATAACCCGGATCACGGCGTGACAGGGTAAACTCCGCCAGACCAATTGGATTTGAACGATACGAAGAGGTTTCACCGGAAGGAATCAATTCGTCAGTGGTGGTCACTTCGTCGAGGATCTTCGAGCACACTTTGAGGACGATATTGTCAGTCAGTGCGCCTAATTCCGGCCAGTCTTTAATGTTCGGTCCGTAGATCAGCGGTTGCTGAGTCGCCCCTTTCACAAAACCCTGATAAACACGGTTTTTATACGGCGTTACATCAAAGGCGTACTCCGGCACGTTGTCCCAGCAATCGAGTTCGCTGGCAGAGGTTAAATAGCCACCGTTTGCCGCAGTCGCAGCGATAGAGCGAGCGTCCATCAACGCTACCGCTGACATCTGCCCATTGGCTGGCTTAGAGCCTTCACGGTTCGGGAAGTTACGCGTGGTGTGGCGAATACTCAAACCGTTGTTGATTGGCGTATCGCCCGCGCCAAAGCATGGGCCGCAGAACGCGGTTCTGATGATTGCGCCTGCGCCAATCAAATCTGCTACCACACCTTTTTTGGCGAGATCCATAAACACCGGCTGTGATGACGGGTAAACCGCCAGCGAGAAGGTGTCATTGCCACAGGATTGACCGCGCAGCGCATTTGCTGCGGCGATAACGTTTTCATAGTTACCGCCAGAACAGCCAGCGATAATCCCCTGCTGTACTTTCAGGCGACCATTTTCCACTTTATCCAGCAGCGAGAGTTTGGCTTTACCGTGCGCCACGCGTTCGGACTCAATTTCAATCTCACGCAGAATGTCAGTCAGATTCTGGTTCAGCGTGTCGATTTCATACACGTTGCTCGGGTGGAACGGCAGCGCAATCATCGGTTCGATGGCACTTAAATCAACGCTGATGCAGCCATCGTAGTACGCCATTGGCTGAGGATTAAGCTGGCAGTAATCCTGGCCGCGACCGTGCAGCGCCAGCCAATTATGCACTTCTTCATCGGTTTGCCAGACAGAACTTAAACAGGTAGTTTCAGTGGTCATCACGTCAACGCTGTTACGGAAATCGGTAGAGAGCGCAGCAACACCGGGACCTACGAATTCCATCACTTTGTTTTTGACGTAACCGTTTTTGAACACGGCACCGATGATAGCCAGCGCCACATCCTGCGGCCCCACATACGGCGCAGGTTTTCCGGTCAGATGCACCGCAACCACGCCCGGATAGTCGATATCCCAGGTGTCATTAAGCAGTTGTTTTACCAGCTCGCCGCCGCCCTCACCGACTGCCATTGTCCCTAATGCACCGTAACGGGTGTGGCTGTCTGACCCGAGGATCATTTTGCCGCCGCCTGCCATCATTTCACGCATATATTGATGGATGACCGCAATATGCGGAGGCACAAAAATACCGCCATAACGCTGAGCTGCCGATAAACCAAAAATATGGTCATCACCGTTAATAGTGCCGCCCACAGCACAGAGTGAATTATGGCAGTTGGTCAGCACATACGGCAGCGGGAAACGTTCCATACCGGACGCTTTAGCGGTCTGTACAATACCAACAAAGGTAATATCGTGAGAGGCTAATGAATCAAACTTAATTTTAAGTTTATCCATATTTCCGGACGTATTATGAGAAGAGAGTATTGACCAGGCAATAGTGCCTTTTTTTGCTTCTTCTTTTTTTATTTCGCCGGTGAAATGTTCTTCGGCAATTATTTCGTTATTGCTGGCGAGAAACACGCCTTTTTCAGATAACTTGATCATCAAATGCTCCAGATATCTGCGCACCGTGAAGTGCGCAGATAGATAATAAATGGATATACTCTAAATAATTCGAGTTGCAGGAAGGCGACAAGCGAGTGAATCCCCAGGAGCTTACATAAGTAAGTGACTGGGGTGAGCGAACGCAGACGCAGCACATGCAGCTTGAAGTATGACGAGTATATTTACAGCATGTTCCAGCCGATCAGCATATTCCACCACCATACGCCGAGGGTGATATGCACCAGGAAGGTTAATATCGTCAGTACCGCACCAACCAACCACCAAGATTTAATATCGTTGTAACCCACACCAAAGATGACCGGACCAGCCGCGCCACCATAGTGAGTAACCATGCCGCCATAGGAGTTGGAGAACAACAGTGCCAGCGCGGTTAACATTAACGGTGCGCCGGAGACGTTCGCCAGCATGGCAAATACCGGCAACATGGCAACGATATAGGCACTACCGGAAGCGAAGAAATAACGCACGATGATGCTAAGGAAAATAATAACGAAGAAAGCAACGTTACCGTGGCCATCAAATGCCAGGTTATTTTTAAAGACTTCAGCTAACCATTCGAAGAATTTCACTTTCGATAATAATGAGCTTAAGCCGATAATACCGCCGTACCAGATTAAGGTATTCCAGCCGCCTTTATTTTTAACCACGTCTTCCCAGGTAACAATACCCAGCAGCAGCATGGTCGCCATAACAACGATTGCCACTGAAGATTCATCAACACCCAGGCTCTTACTGAAAATCCAGCCCAGCAGTGCCAGCACAAAGACAACGAGCAGCATTTTTTCACGGATTTTCATCGGCCCCAGTTCAGCAAGGCCCGCTTTGGCGATGGTTTTGTTATCCACCTTTTTAATTTCTGGCGGATACATGGTGTAAATCACCAGCGGAGTAACCAGCAGCATAATGATGCCCGGCAATCCGGCGGCCAGCGCCCATCCACCCCAGCTAATTTGCAGGTGCAGAATGTCGTTGATCATTTTCAGCGCCAGAATGTTCCCCGCCATTGCGGTAAAGAACATATAGCTGGTGGTTTTGGTGACCATGTAAATGGACATCATCAAGTAATGTCCGACACGACGCGGGCTTTTTTCAGGTTCTGACCCCAAAGCCACCGCCACGCTGTTGATGATCGGTAATACAATACCGCCCGCACGCGCGGTATTCGAAGGCGTAGCCGGAGCGAGTACCAGATCAAGGAATACCGTAACGTAACCCAGACCCAGCGTAGTGCTACCAATTTTACCAATCAGCAAATAGGCAATACGTTTGCCTAAGCCGGTGGTCACAAATGCGGCGCTTAAGGTAAATGCCGAGAACACCAGCCAGGTGGTACCTGAAGAGTAACCGCTTAATACGGCGGTGGTTTTAAACGCACCGTCGGATAAGTTACCGACCACCACCATCGAGGCAGCAACGGCAATTAACAGTACGACAGGTTCCGGGAAAGGCTTGATAACCAGCCCCACAATCGCCGCCAGGTATATACCAAAAAGTACCCATGCCAGTTCGCTTAATCCTGCCGGGGCTGGCATAACGCCAATAATACATGGGATCGCTAATATCAGAATTAGCTTCCATAACGATTTCTTATTCATTTAAAATCCTGTTCTTTCTGTATGACTCATACAGAAGTCCTTTATTGATTGTCCTTATCACGACAACGAAATTTTTCAGGGAAGATAAACTTCACCGGAAAATATTTTTCTGGTCGTCCGAATAACAGATGCACGTAACGTTGTGGCATCCTGACCGTCATTACTTAAATGAACGTCAAGCGCACCACTGGGGTGTTCAATATTGATATTGCCGTACCCCACAGAAGGGACGATTTGTCGGGTGACGGTGCCTTCCAATGCACAGCTACTGGAAATGGCAATAGCGCCAGTTATCGCCAGTGCGCGATGGCAAGAATGCGGCATAAAATAACGCACATTAATTGCCCCGCCTTTCTGCGCTGGAGAAATAAGCACAGGTTTAGGGATAACCATATTACTAACATCGCCTAAGCCCATTGCTTTACCCGCTTGCAGACGGATAGATTCAATGCGGGCTAATAATGCTTTGTCGGCATCCAGTTCCGCCGGTAATTCATAGCCTGTTTTGCCCAGATATTCAGCCGGAATAATGACGACTGGCATCGCCATATCAATACAGGTCACTGGAACATCGTCAAAATAATCAATCTGTTTATCAGTCGGGAAGACTTTTCCGGTTTTTGTTCCTGCTGCATTCAGGAAAGTGAGAGCGACCGGTGCGGCTGTCCCTGGCACACCATCAATTCTGGCGCTACCCTCGTACTCGACAACACCATTTGGCGTTTGCACATCAGCTTCGATGAACGTACCAGTATTGACGTTGCGGATACGCACACGGGTGATCGGTGATGTCGGGGCAATCAAACCATTTTCAATGGCGAATGCCCCAACCCCAGACAGCATATTGCCGCAGTTTGGTGTCGTATCAACACGCTGCTCATGGACGATAACCTGAGCAAACAGATAATCGACATCAGCACGCGGATCGTCGGAACGGCTAATAATGGCGACTTTACTGGTCAGCGGATTACCGCCGCCGATACCGTCTATTTCCAGATCGTTACCGGAACCCATAATTGCCATCAATATTTTATCGCGCTGCGTTTGATCTTCGGGTAAATGTTCCGCTAACAGGAACGCGCCCCTCGAGGTTCCACCTCGCATCATCACGCAGGGTATTTTTTTCATAATAATGCCCTCAATTTAAAAACATAACTTATTGCGATATGGTTACATTAAGGGCAAAGCATCTCTAATGACTTTAGCTCCACGATTAATAACATTTTTTCATTAATTTAAGTGATTAAATTGCAGTTAAACTGTTTAACTGTAAATCACTAAAATGCACCGCTTCCATTTTTCGGAGTAATAATGAAGCATGAATTATCAGGTATGAAGGCATTCGTTACGCTGGCAGAGTCCAGTTCATTTAACAATGCCGCTAAATTACTCAATATTACGCAACCTGCATTAACGCGAAGAATAAAAAAGATGGAAGAAGATTTACATATTCAACTTTTTGAGCGTACAACTCGCAAGGTTACGTTAACAAAAGCAGGAAAAAGGTTGCTCCCGGAGGCGCGGGATTTAATAAAGAAATTCGATGAAACGCTTTTTAGTATTCGTGATATGAATGCTTATCATCGTGGTATGGTGACGTTAGCGTGTATTCCGACCGCCGTATTTTATTTTTTACCGCTGGCAATCGGTAAATTTAATGAGCTGTATCCCAATATTAAAGTGCGGATTCTGGAACAAGGTACGAATAATTGCATGGAATCGGTGCTGTGCAATGAATCTGACTTTGGCATAAACATGAACAATGTCACAAATTCATCCATTGACTTTACCCCACTGGTCAATGAGCCGTTCGTGCTGGCCTGTCGGCGTGACCATCCATTGGCCAAAAAGCAGCTGGTGGAATGGCAGGAGTTAGTAGGTTACAAAATGATTGGCGTGCGTTCCTCCAGCGGCAACCGACTACTGATTGAGCAAAAATTGTCCGATAAGCCCTGGAAACTGGACTGGTTTTATGAAGTGCGTCATCTTTCGACGTCATTAGGATTGGTGGAAGCGGGACTGGGGATTTCGGCGCTTCCTGGCCTGGCAATGCCTCATGCGCCCTATTCTTCGATTATTGGTATCCCATTGGTGGAACCCGTTATACGTCGGACATTGGGAATAATTCGCCGTAAAGATGCCGTACTTTCTCCAGCAGCAGAACGCTTTTTTGCCTTGCTGATTAATTTATGGACTGACGATAAAGACAATTTGTGGACCAATATCGTCGAACGCCAGAGACACGCGTTACAGGAGATGGGCTAATACTCCCGGCGCAGGAGATTCAGCGCCGGGTAAATCAGCGGTTAGTGTGCGTTCACCACAACCCACATTGGCCCCTGCCCTACCGCATAGCGGCCTTTTTCATGCAGCAGCCCCTGCTCGCCGACAATTTCGTATACCGAGATATGGTGCGATTTTTGCCCGGCGGCAATCAGATATTTGCCACTGTGATCAACATTAAAGCCGCGCGGCTGAGTTTCCGTTGGCTGGAAGCCTTCTTTACTCAACACGCTGCCATCTTCCGAAACGCTGAAAACGGTAATCAGACTGGCGGTACGGTCGCAGGCGTATAAATGACGACCATCCGGGGTGATATGAATATCAGCCGCCCAACGGGTGTCGGAGAAGTTTTCCGGCATCATATCCAGCGTCTGGACACATTCGATATTGCCGTGCGGATCTTTCAGTTCCCAGACATCCACTGAGCTGTTTAACTCATTGACGCAATATGCATATTGTTCGTTTGGATGGAACACCATATGACGCGGACCGGCCCCTTCAACGGTAGTCACTTCTGCGGGGTCCTGCGCCACCAGATGACCGTCATCGCTGACCGTAAACAGGCAAATACGATCCTGCTTTAATGCCGGAACCCACAGAGTGCGGTTATCTGGTGAAATATTGGCGGAATGACAGCCGTCCAGTCCCTCAACCACATCGACAACGCCCACAGGCAGGCCATCTTCCAGTCGCGTTACGCTCACGTTACCCGCATTATAAGAGCCGACAAAGACAAACTGCCCATGGTGATCGGTGGAAATATGCGTCGGGCTACCCGGCAGCGCAGACTCTGCGGCAAATGTCAGTGCGCCATCATCTGGTGCAATGCGATACGCCAGAACGCGAAATTCGGGACGAACGCCAACGTAGAGGTAACGTTTATCCGGGCTGACCACCATCGGCTGCACCTGCCCCGGCACATCGACAACCTGTGTCAGCGTCAGCACGCCTTCATGATTCAGGTTCCAGACGTGAATTTGCTGGCTCTCAGGGCTGGCGATATAAACTGTTTGCTTCATGAATGCTCCTTTGCATTTAGCAACTGACTTTAACAGCTAAAATTAGTCGCTTTTGGCGGTGAATGCTGAATTAAAACGCAGAATTTTGTCCGATAGTGGTATCGGTGTACCATTCGCGCAGACGAAAATTCTTAACCTTAATCTGGAAAACGCCATGACCACACGCGTGATTGCTCTCGACTTAGACGGCACCTTATTGACCCCGAAAAAGACTCTGCTTCCCTCATCGATTGAAGCGCTTGCCCGCGCTCGCGAAGCAGGTTACCAATTGATTATCGTCACGGGTCGCCATCACGTCGCTATTCATCCTTTTTATCAGGCGCTGGCGCTGGATACACCTGCTATTTGCTGTAATGGCACCTATTTGTATGATTATCATGCAAAAACTGTGCTTGAAGCCGATCCAATGCCCGTTAACAAAGCCCTGCAACTCATTGAGATGCTGAATGAACACCACATTCACGGTCTGATGTATGTGGATGACGCAATGGTCTATGAGCATCCGACCGGACATGTCATTCGCACGTCTAACTGGGCGCAGACTTTGCCGCCGGAACAACGCCCGACTTTCACACAAGTCGCTTCTCTGGCTGAAACGGCGCAACAAGTTAACGCCGTGTGGAAGTTCGCTCTGACGCACGATGACCTGCCGCAGTTACAGCATTTTGGTAAGCATGTTGAACATGAGTTGGGTCTGGAGTGTGAATGGTCCTGGCACGATCAGGTTGATATTGCACGCGGCGGCAACAGTAAAGGTAAACGCCTGACGAAATGGGTTGAGGCGCAAGGCTGGTCGATGGAAAACGTAGTCGCATTCGGCGATAACTTCAATGATATCAGTATGCTGGAGGCTGCCGGAACGGGTGTAGCGATGGGCAATGCCGATGACGCGGTAAAAGCACGCGCCAATATCGTGATTGGTGACAATACCACCGACAGCATCGCCCAGTTTATTTATAGCCACCTGATTTAATCAGGCGGTTATCGACACACTTTTAATTTGCGCGTATAGCCACAGGCCAGGTTTGATCGCCAGTTCATCCCTGGCCCACGGGCTTATTCGCGCCCACAGCGTTTTACCGCCGACTTCCAGTTCCACTTCCACCTGGCCGTTATCGTCATAGCTATTGACGACTTTTGCGCGCAGCACATTGCGGATGCTGGTTTGTTGCGGCGGTTGTAAAACCAGAGAAACATCGGAAGCCTGGATGCGGATGCGTAGCGCGGCTTGCAGCGGTTCATCCAGCTTATTAACCCATAAATGCTGATCGCCCAGCGCCAGCGCGGTCATTGCGTAACGCGGATGATGTTCCAGTACCGTTACTTTCAGAATGCTGCTTTGTTGCTCTTTCGGCAGCCACGGATTCATCACGCTACTGCCCCACACTTCTTCCAGCGCCCCGAAAGCTTTCACCTGGCCGTTTTCCAGTACCATCACTTTGTCCGCCAGATGGAGGATTTCATCCAGCGAATGACTGACATACAGCATCGGAATGTTGATTTCCCGCGTCAGCCGTTGCAGATAAGGCAATAGCTCGCGTTTGCGCGGAAGATCCAGCGACGCCAGTGGTTCATCCAGCAATAATAATTCCGGAGCCGTCAGCAATGCCCGACCAATTGCCACACGCTGTTTTTCGCCTCCGGACAGGCTGCCCGGTAAACGGTCAAGCAACGGTTCAATGCCTAAAAGCGCCACCAGCTTATCGAACTGATCGACCATACTTTTCGACATGCCGTAGCGCAGATTGCCACGCACTTTGTAATGCGGGAACAGCCGTGCATCCTGAAACACATAGCCAACGCGACGCTTTTCCGGCGTCAGGCAGATACCTTTTTCGGCATCATTTAGTACCCGACCATTGAGGACAATCCGCCCTTTTTGCGGGCGCGTCAGTCCACTAATGGCGTTAATCAGCGAAGTTTTTCCGGCACCGGAGACGCCAAAGATAGCAGTGATGCCATTGGCGGGCAGCGTTTCATTAATGGTCAGGCAATGGTTGCCCAAGGTCTGGGAAAAATTCAGTTCCAGCATGATTAGCGCCCCGCCCGTTCACGGCTGATTCTGGCCAGCCATTCTGAAATCAACAGGGAGATCATCGCCAGCGCAATAGAAATAATGCAGAGTCTCGCCGCGCCGCTTTCACCGCCTGGGGTCTGGATCAGGGTATACATGGCAGAAGGAATGGTTCGCGTTTCACCTGGAATGTTAGAAACAAAGGTGATGGTTGCACCAAATTCACCGAGCGAACGAGCAAATGCCAGTACTGTACCGACGATAATTCCCGGCAACGTCAGCGGTAACGTGATAGTAAAGAAAACACGCCAGCGCCCAGCCCCCAGCGTTCTTGCGGCCTGTTCCAGTTTGACATCAACCCCTTCCAGCGCCAGACGAATCGCCCGCACCATCAACGGAAAAGACATGACGGCGGCAGCGAGAACCGCGCCGCGCCAGCTAAACGCGAAGGTAATGCCAAACCAGTCATACAGGCGTTCGCCGATAAATCCGCGCCGTCCCATAGAAACTAACAGCAAGTAACCGACAACCACGGGCGGTAACACCAGCGGTAGATGCAGTACGCTGTCGAGCAGAGCTTTGCCCGGAAACGTGCAACGCACCAGTAACCAGGCAAAAAAGATCCCAAACGGCAGGCTAAACAGCACAGCCAGGGAAGAAACTTTCAGGCTTAATAAAACCGCCTGCCATTCTGGATCGGTCAGTATCATTACTTAGTTGTAAATCCGTAACGTTTAAAGATTTCCGCAGCCTGCGGTCCCTTCAGATAATCGTAAAATGCTTTCACTGTCGCGTTGTTATGCCCTTCCACGACGGCAACCGGATATTCCACTTTTTTATGCGAATCTTCCGGGAAAGTGGCGACCACTTTTACCCCTTTGCTGGCAACTGCGTCAGAACCGTAGACAATACCCAGCGGCGCTTCATTACGTTCGACCAGCGCCAGCGCCCCACGAACATCTTCTGCCGGAGCCAGTTTCGGGGAGAGCGTATCCCATGCGCCCAGTTTTTGCAGAGCTTCTTTCGCATAAATGCCAGCCGGAACATGTTCCGGATCGCCAACCGCCAGGCGGCCGCCATTCAGCAGAGAGGTCCAGTTAGTTTTGCTGTCGATGGTGAACTCTTTCTGCTCGCTGGTTTTCGGTGCTACAACGACCAGGCTATTGCCGAGCAAGGTTTGACGCGTGGCGGTATCAATTCCTTTTTTATCAATTGCATAATCCATCCATTTCTGATCGGCAGAAATAAACAGATCCGCAGGCGCACCTGCTTCAATCTGACGAGCCAGAGTAGAAGAGGAGGCGAAAGAAGAAACGACGTCTACGCCTTTCTCTTTTTTATACTGCGTAGCGATATCCTGCATCGCGTTGGTCAGTGATGCTGCGGCAAAAACCGTGATTTTCCCTTCATCCGCCAATGCATTGCCAGCAACAGTGAAAGAGAGCGCCGCCCCGGCAAACAGGTTTAACCATTTACGAGCCATTTGTAACCCCTTTATTTAACGTTATGTAGGCGTCAATATAACGGCAAGTTCAGAATTTTCCCAGCAGTTATTGTTAACCTTTGAGAGGTAGATAGAAAAAATATCGGCAGGAAAAGCAGGAAGTTGAGAAAAAGAAAATGCCCGACTCAGCGGGCATTCATGGAATCAATGATTTTGTCCGGGCTGGTCTTTTTTACCAACACCAGAAAAGATGTTGAATACTTCACCAAGACCGTAAATCAGACCCAGGATGATGGCCATCACGACAGGTACCATGATTACGGCGAATACCAGACTTTTTAATAACTCTAACATGGTCAACTCCAGATGTAGTCCTGTGACTATTCTAACCGTTAAGCACAGAAAAGCACTCCCCTTTTGTGCGGTCAGCTTTGCGTGGCGCTCATTTTCCGTCACAATAAGACTTTTGCCAGGACATTGTTATGCAGGCCGAAATCCTTCTCACTCTTAAGCTGCAACAAAAGCTCTTTGCCGACCCACGCCGCATTTCGCTACTAAAACACATCGCGCTTTCCGGTTCCATCAGCCAGGGGGCGAAAGATGCCGGTATCAGCTATAAAAGCGCCTGGGATGCCATTAACGAAATGAATCAGTTAAGTGAGCATACGCTGGTTGAACGAGCTACGGGCGGAAAAGGCGGTGGCGGTGCTGTGCTGACCCGCTATGGTCAACGACTGATTCAGCTTTACGATCTTCTCGCCCAGATCCAGCAAAAAGCCTTTGATGTGTTAAGTGACGATGACGCCCTGCCGCTGAACAGTCTGCTGGCCGCGATCTCACGTTTTTCACTGCAAACCAGCGCCCGTAACCAGTGGTTCGGTACCATCACCGCCCGCGATCATGATGACGTTCAACAGCATGTTGATGTCTTACTGGCCGACGGCAAAACACGCTTAAAAGTCGCGATTACCGCGCAAAGTGGCGCGCGTCTGGGGCTGGATGAAGGCAAAGAAGTGTTGATTCTGCTGAAAGCGCCGTGGGTGAACATTACCCAGGATGACACCGTAGCCCAGAGTGCCGACAACCAATTGCCGGGCATTATTCGCCATATAGAGCGCGGCGCAGAACAGTGCGAAGTATTAATGGCGCTACCCGACGGGCAAACCTTGTGCGCCACGGTGCCGGTAAATGAAGCGGCTTCTCTTGAGCAAGGACAGAATGTCACGGCCTACTTTAATGCCGACAGCGTGATTATCGCCACACTGTGCTAAGCATGTTGACAATTTGTTATGAAACACGTATCCCTGTCAGTAATCGCTGCAAAAAATGGGATATAAAATGTCATCGTTGCAAATTTTGCAAGGCACGTTTCGTCTTAGCGACACAAAAACGCTGCAATTGACTCAGCTAACGTTAAACGCGGGTGATAGTTGGGCGTTTGTCGGTTCTAATGGCAGCGGGAAATCGGCGCTGGCCCGCGCGCTGGCCGGTGAACTTCCGCTTTTGAAAGGTGAACGGCAAAGCCAGTTTTCCCACATCACTCGTCTCTCCTTCGAGCAATTGCAAAAGCTCGTCAGTGACGAATGGCAGCGGAATAACACCGATATGCTCGGCCCTGGCGAAGATGACACCGGGCGCACCACGGCTGAGATCATTCAGGATGAAGTTAAGGATGCACCGCGTTGTGCGCAGCTGGCGCAGCAGTTTGGCATTACCACCCTGCTCGACCGACGTTTTAAATATCTTTCCACTGGCGAGACGCGTAAAACCCTGCTCTGTCAGGCGCTGATGTCGAAGCCTGCCTTATTGATTCTTGATGAACCGTTCGATGGTCTTGACGTTGCCTCACGTCAGCAGCTGGCAGAATTACTCGCCTCGTTACATCAGTCCGGTATTACTCTGGTACTGGTGCTCAATCGCTTCGATGAGATCCCGGAATTTGTCCAGTTTGCTGGCGTGCTGGCGGATTGCACGTTAGCGGAAACTGGCGCTAAAGAAGAACTGCTCCAGCAAGCACTCGTCGCGCAACTGGCGCATAGCGAACAGCTTGAAGGTGTGCAACTGCCGGAGCCGGATGAACCTTCAGCACGTCACGCCTTACCCGCCAACGAACCGCGCATTGTGCTGAACAATGGCGTGGTTTCTTATAACGATCGCCCCATTCTTAATAACCTTAGCTGGCAGGTGAATCCAGGTGAACACTGGCAAATTGTCGGGCCAAATGGCGCGGGAAAATCGACGTTATTAAGCCTGATTACTGGCGATCATCCGCAAGGTTACAGCAACGATTTGACGCTTTTCGGACGACGTCGTGGCAGCGGCGAAACCATCTGGGATATTAAAAAGCATATCGGTTACGTCAGCAGTAGTTTGCATCTGGATTACCGGGTCAGCACTACCGTGCGTAATGTGATCCTTTCTGGCTATTTTGATTCGATTGGCATTTATCAGGCCGTTTCGGATCGCCAGCAAAAGCTGGTGCAGCAGTGGCTGGATATTCTCGGCATTGATAAACGCACGGCTGACGCCCCTTTCCATAGTCTTTCCTGGGGGCAACAACGCCTGGCGCTGATCGTCCGCGCACTGGTGAAACATCCGACTTTGCTTATTCTCGATGAACCACTACAGGGACTGGATCCGCTCAATCGCCAGCTTATCCGCCGTTTTGTTGACGTGCTAATTAGCGAAGGTGAAACGCAATTATTGTTTGTTTCGCACCATGCTGAAGATGCGCCTGCCTGTATTACCCATCGACTGGAATTCGTGCCGGACGGTGACCTTTATCGCTATGCGCTGACAAAAATAAACTGAGCAGGAAATGCTGACTGTGCCGGATGCGGCGTAAACGTGTTATCCGGCCCACGGTTCGACGCATCCAGGCATAAAACCGCATCTTTTTTTCAGATAAAAAGCGCAATCATTCATAAACCCTCTGTTTTATAATCACTTAATCGCGCATAAAAAACGGCTAAATTCTTGTGTAAACGATTCCACTAATTTATTCCATGTCACACTTTTCGCATCTTTGTTATGCTATGGTTATTTCATACCATAAGCCTAATGGAGCGAATTATGAGAGTTCTGGTTACCGGTGGTAGCGGTTACATTGGAAGTCATACCTGTGTGCAATTACTGCAAAACGGTCATGATGTCATCATTCTTGATAACCTCTGTAACAGTAAGCGCAGCGTACTGCCTGTTATCGAGCGTTTAGGCGGCAAACATCCAACGTTTGTTGAAGGCGATATCCGTAACGAAGCGTTGATGACCGAGATCCTGCACGATCACGCTATCGACACCGTGATCCACTTCGCCGGGCTGAAAGCCGTTGGAGAATCGGTACAAAAACCGCTGGAATATTACGACAACAACGTCAACGGTACTCTGCGTCTGATTAGCGCCATGCGCGCCGCTAACGTCAAAAACTTTATCTTCAGCTCCTCCGCCACCGTTTATGGCGATCAGCCCAAAATTCCATATGTTGAAAGCTTCCCGACCGGCACACCGCAAAGCCCTTACGGCAAAAGCAAGCTGATGGTGGAACAGATCCTCACCGATCTGCAAAAAGCCCAGCCGGACTGGAGCATTGCCCTGCTGCGCTACTTCAACCCAGTTGGCGCGCATCCGTCGGGCGATATGGGCGAAGATCCGCAAGGCATTCCGAATAACCTGATGCCATACATCGCCCAGGTTGCTGTAGGCCGTCGCGACTCGCTGGCTATTTTTGGTAACGATTATCCGACCGAAGACGGTACTGGCGTGCGCGATTACATCCACGTAATGGATCTGGCGGACGGTCACGTCGTAGCGATGGAAAAACTGGCGAACAAGCCAGGCGTACACATCTACAACCTCGGCGCTGGCGTGGGCAGCAGCGTGCTGGACGTGGTTAATGCCTTCAGCAAAGCCTGCGGCAAACCGGTTAATTATCATTTTGCACCGCGTCGCGAGGGCGACCTTCCAGCCTATTGGGCGGACGCCAGCAAAGCCGATCGCGAACTGAACTGGCGCGTAACGCGCACACTCGATGAAATGGCGCAGGACACCTGGCACTGGCAGTCACGCCATCCACAGGGATATCCCGATTAAGGAACGACCATGACGCAATTTAATCCCGTTGATCATCCACATCGCCGCTACAACCCGCTCACCGGGCAATGGATTCTGGTTTCACCGCACCGCGCTAAGCGCCCCTGGCAGGGGGCGCAGGAAACGCCAGCCAAACAGGTGTTACCTGCGCACGATCCAGATTGCTTTCTCTGCGCAGGTAATGTGCGGGTGACTGGCGATAAAAACCCCGATTACACCGGGACTTATGTTTTTACCAATGACTTTGCGGCCTTGATGTCTGACACGCCAGACGCGCCAGAAAGCAACGATCCGTTGATGCGTTGCCAGAGCGCGCGCGGTACCAGTCGCGTGATCTGCTTTTCACCTGATCACAGTAAAACACTGCCAGAACTCAGCGTTGCGGCATTGACGGAAATCGTCAAAACCTGGCAGGAGCAAACCGCAGAGCTGGGAAAAACGTACCCGTGGGTGCAGGTATTTGAAAACAAAGGTGCGGCGATGGGCTGCTCTAACCCGCATCCGCACGGACAGATTTGGGCAAATAGCTTCCTGCCTAACGAAGCTGAGCGCGAAGACCGCCTGCAAAAAGAATATTTTGCCGAGCAGAAATCGCCAATGCTGGTGGATTATGTCCAGCGCGAGCTGGCAGACGGTAGCCGTACCGTTGTCGAAACCGAACACTGGTTAGCCGTAGTGCCTTACTGGGCTGCCTGGCCGTTCGAAACGCTACTGCTGCCCAAAGCCCATGTTTTGCGGATCACCGATTTGACCGACGCCCAGCGCAGCGATCTTGCGCTGGCGTTGAAAAAGCTGACCAGTCGTTATGACAACCTCTTCCAGTGCTCCTTCCCCTACTCTATGGGCTGGCACGGTGCGCCGTTTAATGGCGAAGAGAATCAACACTGGCAGCTGCACGCGCACTTTTATCCGCCTCTGCTGCGCTCCGCCACCGTACGTAAATTTATGGTCGGTTATGAAATGCTGGCAGAAACCCAGCGTGATCTGACGGCAGAACAGGCAGCAGAGCGTTTGCGCGCAGTCAGCGATATCCATTTTCGCGAATCCGGAGTGTAAGAAATGAGTCTGAAAGAAAAAACACAATCTCTGTTTGCCAACGCATTTGGCTACCCTGCCGCTCACACCATTCAGGCGCCTGGCCGCGTGAATTTGATTGGCGAACACACCGACTACAACGACGGTTTCGTTCTGCCCTGCGCGATTGATTATCAAACCGTCATTAGCTGTGCGCCACGCGATGACCGTAAAGTTCGCGTAATGGCAGCCGATTATGAAAATCAGCTCGACGAGTTTTCCCTCGATGCGCCCATTGTCGCGCATGAAAACTATCAATGGGCGAACTACGTTCGTGGCGTGGTGAAACATCTGCAACTGCGTAACAACAACTTCGGCGGCGTGGACATGGTGATCAGCGGCAACGTGCCGCAGGGTGCCGGGTTAAGTTCTTCCGCCTCACTGGAAGTCGCGGTCGGAACCGTATTGCAGCAGCTTTATCATCTGCCGCTGGACGGCGCACAAATCGCGCTTAACGGTCAGGAAGCAGAAAACCAGTTTGTTGGCTGTAACTGCGGGATCATGGATCAACTCATTTCCGCACTCGGCAAAAAAGATCATGCCTTGCTGATCGACTGCCGCTCGCTGGGGACCAAAGCGGTTTCCATGCCGAAAGGCGTAGCTGTGGTCATCATCAACAGTAACTTCAAACGTACCCTGGTTGGCAGCGAATACAACACCCGTCGTGAACAGTGCGAAACCGGTGCGCGTTTCTTCCAGCAGCCAGCCCTGCGCGATGTCACCATTGAAGAGTTCAGCGCTGTTGCGCATGAACTGGACCCGATCGTCGCGAAACGCGTGCGTCATATCCTGACCGAAAACGCGCGTACCGTTGAAGCTGCCAGCGCGCTGGAGAAAGGCGACCTGAAACGTATGGGCGAGTTGATGGCAGAGTCTCATGCCTCTATGCGCGATGATTTCGAAATCACCGTGCCGCAAATTGACACTCTGGTCGAAATCGTAAAAGCTGTGATTGGCGACAAAGGTGGCGTACGCATGACCGGCGGCGGATTTGGCGGCTGTATCGTCGCGCTTATTCCGGAAGAGCTGGTGCCTGCCGTACAGCAAGCTGTCGCTGAACAATATGAAGCAAAAACAGGTATTAAAGAGACTTTTTACGTGTGTAAACCATCACAAGGAGCAGGACAGTGCTGAACGAAACTCCCGCACTGGCACCCGATGGTCAGCCGTACCGACTGTTAACTTTGCGTAACAACGCAGGGATGGTAGTCACGCTGATGGACTGGGGTGCGACTTTACTTTCCGCCCGTATTCCGCTTTCCGATGGCAGCGTCCGCGAGGCTCTGCTTGGCTGCGCCAGCCCGGAATGCTACCAGGATCAGGCCGCATTTCTTGGGGCCTCTATTGGTCGTTATGCCAACCGTATCGCCAATAGTCGTTATACCTTTGACGGTGAAACCGTGACGCTGTTGCCAAGTCAGGGCGTCAACCAACTGCACGGCGGCCCGGAAGGGTTCGACAAACGCCGCTGGCAGATTGTGAACCAGAACGATCGTCAGGTGCTGTTTGCCCTGAGTTCAGATGATGGCGACCAGGGCTTTCCGGGTAATCTCGGCGCAACGGTGCAATATCGTCTGACCGACGATAACCGCATCTCTATTACTTATCGCGCCACAGTTGATAAACCTTGCCCGGTGAATATGACTAATCACGTCTATTTCAACCTCGACGGCGAGCAGTCTGACGTGCGCAATCACAAGTTGCAGATTCTGGCGGACGAATACCTGCCGGTTGATGAAGGCGGCATTCCGCGCGACGGCCTGAAATCTGTCGCCGGAACGTCTTTTGATTTCCGCAGCGCCAAAATCATCGCCAGTGAGTTTCTTGCCGACGACGATCAGCGCAAAGTGAAAGGTTACGATCACGCGTTCTTGTTACAGGCCAAAGGCGATGGCAAAAAAGTGGCGGCGCATGTCTGGTCAGCAGATGAAAAATTGCAGCTGAAGGTCTACACCACCGCTCCGGCTCTGCAATTCTACTCCGGCAACTTCCTCGGCGGCACGCCATCAAGAGGAACTGAACCTTACGCCGACTGGCAGGGGCTGGCGCTGGAAAGCGAGTTTCTGCCGGACAGCCCGAACCACCCTGAATGGCCGCAGCCGGACTGCTTCTTGCGTCCTGGCGAAGAGTATTCCAGCCTGACGGAATATCAGTTTATTGCTGAGTAATGTTAAGCCCTCGTCATGAGGGCTTTATCCTCGTATTGTTCAAATCACCAGCAAATACCGACATATTTGCAACTCAATATTCACAACAACCTTACACTGCGACACTATTTTCGCTATGGTTATGCGTAAGCATTGCTGTTGCTTCGTCACGGCAATATAATGAGAATTATTATCATTAAAAGATGATTTGAGGAGTAAGTATATGGCTGTAACTAAGCTGGTTCTGGTTCGTCATGGCGAAAGTCAGTGGAACAAAGAAAACCGTTTCACCGGTTGGTACGACGTGGATCTGTCTGAGAAAGGCGTAAGCGAAGCAAAAGCAGCAGGTAAGCTGCTGAAAGAGGAAGGTTACAGCTTTGACTTTGCTTACACCTCTGTGCTGAAACGCGCTATCCATACCCTGTGGAATGTGCTGGACGAACTGGATCAGGCATGGCTGCCCGTTGAGAAATCCTGGAAACTGAACGAACGTCACTACGGTGCGTTGCAGGGTCTGAACAAAGCAGAAACCGCCGAAAAGTATGGCGACGAGCAGGTGAAACAATGGCGTCGTGGTTTTGCGGTGACTCCGCCGGAACTGACTAAAGATGATGAGCGTTATCCGGGTCACGATCCCCGTTACGCGAAACTGAGCGAGAAAGAACTGCCGCTGACGGAAAGCCTGGCGCTGACCATTGACCGCGTGATCCCTTACTGGAATGAAACCATTCTGCCGCGTATGAAGAGCGGTGAGCGCGTAATCATCGCTGCACACGGTAACTCTCTGCGTGCGCTGGTGAAATATCTCGATAACATGAGCGAAGAAGAGATTCTTGAGCTGAATATCCCGACTGGCGTGCCGCTGGTGTATGAGTTCGACGAGAACTTCAAACCGCTGAAACGTTATTATCTGGGTAATGCTGACGAGATCGCGGCGAAAGCAGCGGCGGTTGCTAACCAGGGTAAAGCGAAGTAAACGTCATTCGTTTAATAATGAGAAAGCCGACTGCAAGTGAGTCGGCTTTTTTGTTTGTCGTTGCTAACAATGGAGCACATTGCCTGATGCGACGCTACGCGTCTTATCAGACCTACAAACATACAGTCATGGCGATTTGACTATAAATTATCCACGACGCGCTTTTACTGCATTTGCCAGTTGACGTAACAGAGCATCGGTATCGTCCCAGCCAATGCAGGCATCAGTGATACTCTTGCCATAAGCCAGCGGCTCCCCGCTCTCCAGACTCTGATTGCCTTCTACCAAATGACTTTCCACCATCACGCCAATAATGGCCTTTTCGCCACCGGCAATCTGCTGGCAAACGTCAGCACAAACATCCATCTGCTTTTTGAATTGTTTGGACGAGTTAGCATGGCTGAAATCGATCATCACCTGTGCTGGCAGGCCTGCTTTGTTCAGCCCTTCTTTCACTTCAGCAACGTGTTTTGCACTGTAATTAGGCTCTTTACCGCCGCGCAGAATGATATGGCAATCGCCGTTACCGCTGGTATTCACAATCGCCGAATGACCCCATTTGGTCACTGAAAGGAAGCAGTGCGGCGCACCGGCGGCATTAATGGCATCGATAGCCACTTTAATCGTACCGTCTGTGCCATTTTTGAAACCTACCGGGCAAGAAAGACCAGACGCCAGTTCGCGATGCACCTGCGATTCGGTTGTTCGCGCCCCAATTGCGCCCCAGCTCATCAGGTCAGCGAGATACTGAGGGGTGATCATGTCGAGAAATTCGCCCGCCGCTGGCAGACCGCTGTCGTTAATATCGAGCAGCAATTTACGGGCAATTCGCAAACCGTCGTTGATCTGGAAGCTGTTGTCCATATGCGGATCGTTAATCAGCCCTTTCCAGCCCACCGTGGTGCGTGGCTTTTCAAAATAAACGCGCATTACGATTTCCAGGTCGTCTTTTAGCTCTTCACGCAGCGCCAGCAAGCGAGTGGCATACTCTTTAGCCGCGACAGGATCATGAATTGAGCACGGACCAATCACCACTAACAGGCGATCATCATTACCTTTCAGGATCTTATGGATCGCTTTTCGGGCATGGGCAACCGTATTCGCGGCATTTTCAGTAGCGGGGAATTTTTCCAACAGTGCGACAGGAGGAAGTAACTCTTTGATTTCTTTGATGCGTAAATCGTCGTTCTGATAATTCATGTCTGTTCCAGTGTTGCCATACTTATCTTGGTGAATGCAATCCTTCCAATCTATATCTTCCGTCAGAATGTGTAAACGGGGTTTTACACTATGGACGGAATAATCCTGGAATCGGTAAGAAATACGCCAGATTGTCGCGAAAAACGAGATCTCTCCTACAATTTCTAACTGTAACTTCTTTGTTTATTAATTTTTTCAAGATTCTCTGCTGGATCTCTTCTTCTGGCTGAAATCTTCAACCATTGCCTGATATTCACCTGCAAATGCACTGTTGGAAGAGGTTATCCGACATAACGCCCATAACAGGAGCATCCTATGAAAATGACAAAACTGGCCACACTATTTTTGACTGCCACTCTAAGCCTTGCCAGCGGCGCTGCTCTGGCTGCCGATAGCGGAGCGCAAACCAATAACGGCCAGGCAAACGCCGCGGCAGATGCGGGCCAGGTTGCCCCGGACGCTCGTGAAAATGTCGCACCAAATAACGTCGACAATAACGGGGTTAATACCAACTCGGGCGAGACGATGCTGCACCCGAATGGTTCATCCATGAATAATGACGGCATGACCAAAGATGAAGAGCACAAAAACACCATGTGCAAAGATGGTCGCTGCCCGGACATCAATAAAAAGGTACAAACCGGTGATGGCATCAACAATGATGTCGATACCAAAACCGACGGTACTACGCAGTAAGCCAGGATATATGGCTGATAATGGGAGAGCGGAGGCTCTCCTTTTTAATTTTTCCCTTCTAAAAGAAGTATGATGTCATAAAGTTAAGTGAGATAAATTAAGGGATGACTCGTCATGGCGCACTCACACTCACACACTTCCCCACACCTACCAGAAGATAATAATGCTCGTCGCTTGTTGTATGCTTTCGGCGTAACTGCCGGGTTTATGCTGGTAGAAGTCATTGGCGGTTTTCTTTCCGGTTCTCTGGCATTGCTGGCTGATGCCGGACATATGTTGACCGATACTGCCGCCCTGCTTTTCGCCCTACTAGCAGTGCAATTTTCACGTCGTCCTCCCACCATTCGCCACACTTTCGGTTGGCTAAGATTGACCACGCTCGCGGCGTTTGTGAATGCCATCGCCCTGGTGGTGATTACGATTTTGATTGTCTGGGAGGCGATAGAACGTTTCCGCACGCCGCGTCCGGTTGAAGGCGGTATGATGATGGCGATTGCCGTGGCGGGATTGCTGGCAAATATACTTTCTTTCTGGTTACTTCATCACGGTAGTGAAGAGAAAAACCTCAACGTGCGAGCAGCGGCACTGCATGTGCTCGGGGACCTGCTGGGTTCCGTTGGCGCTATCGTCGCCGCGTTGATAATTATCTGGACCGGCTGGACACCTGCGGACCCCATTCTCTCGATACTCGTGTCGCTTCTGGTTCTACGCAGCGCGTGGCGATTATTGAAAGACAGCGTGAATGAATTACTTGAAGGTGCGCCCGTTTCGCTGGATATTGCTGAAATGAAACGCCGCATGTGCCGGGAAATCCCGGAAGTCCGCAATGTGCACCATGTACATGTGTGGATGGTGGGCGAAAAGCCAGTGATGACGCTGCATGTGCAGGTGATCCCGCCACACGATCACGACGCGTTGTTGGATCAGATCCAACACTATCTGATGGATCACTATCAGATTGAGCACGCCACCATCCAGATGGAATATCAACCTTGTCATGGGCCAGACTGCCACCTGAATGAAGGGGTGTCTGGCCATTCACATCATCACCATTAATGGGACAGCGCGCGTGAACCTCTTTCGCGTGCGCTGTTGATCCACATCCGGCTGCCGTTGAGGGCAATAAAGGTCAGGATCAGATACTCCAGCGACATGGCATAGACGCCCTGCAAGGCGAAAATCACCACGCTAATCACGTTAATGATGACCCACAATAACCAGTTTTCGACGTATTTACGCGTCATCAGGATCATTGCCACGATGGAGAGTACCATCATGCAGGAGTCCCAGAATGGGAAGGCGTCCGGTTGCAATTCTGGCATCACTACCTGCAAACCCAATGCTTGCATAATCGTGACTGCCACGCGGGTCAAAAATGCAAACACCGGATTGATAAATACCGTCATCAGACCAATCGAAACCACGCAAACCGCCAACCAGCTTAGCGCCTTCGGCAATGGCAACCAGCGAATTTTCAACTCGGTTTCATGTTGACTGGTTTGTCGCGACCAGGCATACCAGCCATAAATGTTAGCGGCAAAGAAAAACACCTGTAACAGCAGGCTGGCATACAGCTGAATCTGAAAGAAAATAATGCCAAACAGGGTAACGTTGATCAGGCCAAAAAAGTAGTTGCTGATCTTCTCCAGACTGGCAAGGCCAATACACAGTAACCCAGCGATCGTCCCCACCGCTTCGATCAATGAGAGATCGTAACCGCCAGCACCGATCGGTATATGAACCAGAATGCTCTGTGTGCTAAAAAAATCCATCTTTCCCCCAATGCGTAGCGTGACGCCTTATTGTCAGTTATCCACGTAGTGTAGCCGCAAAATCCAGCATGCGGTTGAGCGGCACCAGCGCCCTCTCTCGCAGATTTTCGTCAACATGAACCTCGTGATTGCTTCCTCCCTGTTCCAGCGCCTCTGCGATGGCCTGAAGGCCATTCATTGCCATCCACGGACAATGAGCGCAACTTCGACAGGTAGCGCCCTCGCCTGCGGTTGGCGCTTCCAGCAATTCTTTATCTGGCACGGCCTGCTGCATTTTGTAGAAAATACCCCGGTCAGTCGCCACAATCAGTTGCTGATGCGGCAATGTTTTTGCAGCGTTAATCAACTGACTTGTGGAACCAACAGCATCGGCCATATCGACAATAGCTTGTGGTGACTCCGGATGCACCAGTATGGCAGCATCAGGGTACTGTTTTTGTAAGCGGGTTAACGCCTGAGTCTTAAACTCGTCATGAACGATACAGGCACCTTGCCAGCATAAGATGTCTGCGCCTGTCTGTTTTTGCACGTAACGCCCCAGATGTTTATCTGGTGCCCAGATAATTTTTTCACCCAAGCTATCCAGATGATCAATGAGTTCGACGGCAATGCTTGAAGTTACCACCCAATCTGCACGCGCTTTTACCGCAGCAGAAGTGTTGGCGTAGACAACGACAGTACGATCGGGATGGGCATCGCAAAATGCGTTGAATTCTTCAATCGGACATCCGAGATCCAGTGAACATTCAGCCTGAAGTGTTGGCATCAGAATTGTTTTTTCCGGGCTGAGAATTTTGGCGGTTTCCCCCATAAATCTCACCCCAGCGACTAACAGCGTAGAAGCGGGATGCTTTGCACCGAAGCGGGCCATTTCCAGAGAATCAGAAATACAGCCACCGGTTTCTTCAGCCAGCTGTTGAATTTCGGGATCGGTATAGTAGTGGGCGACCATCACCGCATTACGTTCTTTCAGCAGACGTTTTATTTTCTTGCGATAATACGCTTTTTCATCAATGCTTAACGGCGTTGGCTTCGGTGGAAAAGGATATATCGCCGTTTCAGGATCAAACATCACGCTCATTTGGCCATCTCGTTTTACAGGCTTAACGTTTATACCGACATGAAGCGTTCAACCCGCTGCAATCGGCCTCAATTGTTTTATATGCTAAACAAAATAGCCGAATGGTGAGGAAAAGTCACACGTATTACGCCTGATGTGCAGGATGCGTCATTTTACGCCTAATTCCACCGACGTAGAGTTGCTTGCACAGCAAGCTCTGACTATGTCATCAGGTTTACAACTTGAAATTGTGGGATGCCTGAATAGCAAAAAAGCGCCTTTAGGGCGCCTTTTTACATTGGTGGGTCGTGCAGGATGACTCGCTTCGCTCGCCCTTCGGGCCGTCGCCGCGAGCGGCTCCGTTGTTTCGCTGCGCTCAACTCGAACCTGCTGCAGGTTCGAATCTTTGAGTATCGCAGATAGCAAAAAAGCGCCTTTAGGGCGCTTTTTTACATTGGTGGGTCGTGCAGGATGACTCGCTTCGCTCGCCCTTCGGGCAGTCGCCGCAAGCGGCTCCGTTGTTTCGCTGCGCTCAACTCGAACCTGCTGCAGGTTCGAATCTTTGAGTATCGCAGATAGCAAAAAAGCGCCTTTAGGGCGCCTTTTTACATTGGTGGGTCGTGCAGGATTCGAACCTGCGACCAATTGATTAAAAGTCAACTGCTCTACCAACTGAGCTAACGACCCCTTGCGGGATTATGCTGCTTAATCATTCAGGATGGTGGGTCGTGCAGGATTCGAACCTGCGACCAATTGATTAAAAGTCAACTGCTCTACCAACTGAGCTAACGACCCATATGGGTGTTACCTGAAAGATTTCTACTCGAATCCAATCTTTAAGATTGGTGGGTCGTGCAGGATGACTCGCTTCGCTCGCCCTACGGGCCGTTGCTGGCGCAACGTTATCCTTCACGCTTAACATCTGAGTTTGATGTTAAAATTGGTGGGTCGTGCAGGATTCGAACCTGCGACCAATTGATTAAAAGTCAACTGCTCTACCAACTGAGCTAACGACCCGAGTGGTGGGTGATGACGGGATCGAACCGCCGACCCCCTCCTTGTAAGGGAGGTGCTCTCCCAGCTGAGCTAATCACCCGATACTACGCTGGATACTACAAACTACTTCCACCAAACCCACCGCAATTAGTGGTGGGTCGTGCAGGATGACTCGCTTCGCTCGCCCTACGGGCCGTTGCTGACGCAACGTTATCCTACACGCTTAACATCTGTCTTCGATGTTAAAACTGGTGGGTCGTGCAGGATTCGAACCTGCGACCAATTGATTAAAAGTCAACTGCTCTACCAACTGAGCTAACGACCCGGTGGTGGGTGATGACGGGATCGAACCGCCGACCCCCTCCTTGTAAGGGAGGTGCTCTCCCAGCTGAGCTAATCACCCGATACTACGCTGGATACTACTTAAAGTGGTGGGTCGTGCAGGATGACTCGACTTCGTCTCGCCCTTCGGGCCGTTGCTGACGCAACGTTATCCTTCACGTTTTACTACCGCTTCCACCTTAGCGATTGGTGGGTCGTGCAGGATTCGAACCTGCGACCAATTGATTAAAAGTCAACTGCTCTACCAACTGAGCTAACGACCCACTTTTTCGTTGCTTTCGGTTTGTTTGATATCCCGTGGCAACGGCGGCATATATTACTGATTTCAGACTTGAGCGCAACAAAAATTTCGATGTAGATCACTCAACTGCTTATGAATCGCACGACACGACCAGAAATAATGCGACTTCTGGTCGCGTGTTATGCATTACATGGCGTTCAGACGTTTTTGCGCCTGTTTAGCACCATCAGTACCAGGGTATTTACTGATAACCTGCTGGTACACGGCTTTTGCTTTCGCGGTGTCACCTTTGTCCTGCATGATGACGCCAACTTTAAACATCGCATCTGCAGCCTTCGGTGACTTCGGATAGTTTTTCACTACCGAAGCAAAATAGTACGCCGCATCATCTTTCTTACCCTTGTTGTAGTTTAACTGACCCAGCCAATAATTGGCGTTGGGCAGGTAAGTTGAATCAGGATAATTTTTGATGAAATTCTGAAATGCCACCATCGCGTCATCCTGGCGGGATTTATCCTGTACCAGCGCAATAGCTGCATTGTAATCAGTGTTTGCATCGCCGCTTTTCACCGGCGCACCAGCATTCGCAGTACCTGCATCAGCTGTTGGCGTCGTTGCCGCCGCCCCGCTTTGATCGCCGCCGGCTGATTGTGCCGCTGCACCACCGCTGCTAAGGCTATCGATCTGCAACAAGATCTGCTTCTGCCGCTCCACGACCTGATTCAGTTGATACTGATTTTCCTGAATTTGACCACGCAGGGAATCAATATCGGACTGATTATCAGAGAGTTGCTGCTGGAGTTGGGTCAAAAGCTGGCTGTGAGCATTTGAAATACGCTCAAGTTGAGTGACGCGGTCTTCGACCGAGCCTGAGCCGACACTACTGATTGGTGCCTGAGCAAAAGCGGCCCAGGGGGCCGCTATACCAACCAGTAACGACAGACTCAATAGTTGATGTCTGAAGTTACTGCTCATGCAATTCTCTTAGTAAACCAGTACCGCACGACGGTTTTTGGAGTATGCCGCTTCGTCATGACCCAGTACTGCAGGTTTTTCTTTACCGTAAGAAACGATGGAGATCTGGTCTGCAGAAACGCCTTTACCCTGCAGGTACATCTTAACGGCGTTCGCACGACGTTCACCCAGGGAGATGTTGTATTCCGGAGTACCACGTTCGTCCGCGTGACCTTCTACGGTGACTTTGTAAGACGGGTTGCTACGCAGGAAGTTTGCGTGTGCATCCAGCATTTGAGCGAAGTCAGAACGGATATCGTATTTGTCCAGATCGAAGTAAACGATGTTGTTCTGCTGCAGCTGTTGCATTTGCAGACGAGCCTGCTCTTCGGAAGACATGTTGCCATTTCCGCCGTTCGCATCCATGCCAGTGCCGGCACCCAGCATGCCTTCGCTGCCGTCATTGCTGGCGTTCTTGTTGGAAGAACATGCCGCAATTGCCATAACAGGCAGAGCAATCATCAGCCCTTTCAGCACTTTGTTCAGTTGCATTTCAATGATTCCTTTACTATTCAATTAATTATTATCACAGATACGGCGACCAGGCAGGAAATTTGACCTGTCCATCAGTTGCCGGAAGACGCGCTTTGAAACGCCCATCTGTAGAAACCAAATTCAGCACGGATCCCATCCCCTGAGAAGAGCTGTAGATTACCATAGTGCCGTTAGGTGCCAGACTTGGCGTTTCATCCAGGAACGTTGAGGACAGAACTTGTACGCCTCCCGTTACCAGATCTTGTTTGGCAATGTGCTGCTGCCCACCATTGGAGCTGACCATTACCATAAATTTACCGTCGCTGCTGACATCCGCATCCTGGTTCTGCGAACCTTCCCAGGTAATACGTTGCGGCGCACCGCCGTTGATATTCACTTTATAAACCTGCGGACGACCGGCCTGGTCAGAGGTGAAGGCCAGGTTTTGACTGTCCGGGAACCAGGTCGGTTCGGTGTTGTTGCTGCGACCATCTGTCACCTGACGGATTTGACCAGAGGCTAAATCCATTACGTACAGATTCAGGCTACCAGTTTTCGACAGAGCAAAAGCCAGTTTGCTGCCGTCCGGCGAGAATGCAGGCGCACCGTTGTGACGCGGGAAGGAAGCAACCTGACGCACTGCACCGTTAGCCAGCGTCTGGATTACCAGCGCGGAACGACCGCTTTCGAAGGTAACATATGCCAGTTTAGAACCGTCCGGTGACCACGCCGGAGACATCAGCGGCTGCGGAGAACGGTGAACCACAAACTGGTTGTAGCCATCATAGTCAGACACGCGCAACTCATACGGGAACTGGCCACCATTGGTCTGAACAACATAGGCAATACGGGTACGGAACGCGCCTTTAATGCCGGTCAGTTTTTCAAACACTTCATCACTGGCGGTATGGCCAGCGTAACGCAGCCATTGTTTGTTTACTTTGTATGAGTTCTGAGCAAGCACAGTACCCGGTGCACCGCCGGTATCAACCAGCTGATAAGCAACATTGTAAGAACCGTCCGGATTCGGAGTGACTTGACCTACAACGACAGCGTCAATGCCCAGCGCAGACCATGCAGCAGGTTGAACTTCCTGCGCGCTACCTGGCTGTTGAGGCAGACGAGCGCGATCTAACGGATTAAATTTACCGCTGTTACGCAAGTCAGCAGCAACGATGCCGCCAATATCTTCAGGTGCCGCACCTGGACCCGCCCACTGGAATGGAACGACACCAATAGGACGACCGGAATCAACACCACTGTCGATCACAATGCGGACTTCAGCATGCAGAACTGACGCCCACAGTATGAGAAAACCAAATGCTACTCGTAATGCCTGCTTCATCATATCTCCCTTATCTGGACAGATAGCCCACGATAATTTAGCAGAATGTTAACAAACTCAAATACACAAAACTACCAGAACCCTGCGACAACCGATGTCTGATGTTGACCGCCGTGACGACCAACATCGCGATTACGGTTTGAAGTCCAATGGTGCGTTCTTGAACACTTCATATACTGCCTGGCTTGGAGGTTTCGGGATCTTCGCAAGTTTAGCTGCTGCCAACGCAGCCTGACAAAGAGCGGGATCGCCACCTTCAGGTTTGATATCCAGTAACATGCCATCCGGTGCCAATTTTATGCGCAGCGTACAGGTTTTACCTGCATAGGACGATGCATCATAGAACTTACTTTCGATAGCAGATTTAATCTGCCCGGCATAGTTATTGATATCTGCGCCTGATGCGCCATTGTTTTTAGTATTACCACTCCCGGCAGGCGAAGCATTGTTCCCTTTCGCCCCTCCCCCCGTTTTCGGTGCATTCTTACCAGAGCTTAGCTCACCGAAAATATCATCTGCCTCCGCGGCAGTTTTTGCTGCAGCCGCTTTTTCAGCTGCTGCTTTTTCTGCTGCTGCTTTTGCCGCTGCGGCTTTTTTGTCTGCGGCGGCTTTTTCTGCCGCTGCTTTCTTATCAGCTGCTGCCTTTTCAGCAGCCGCTTTTTCTGCTGCTTTTTTGTCGGCTGCAGCTTTTTCAGCGGCGGCTTTCTTATCTGCAGCCGCCTTTTCAGCAGCCGCTTTCTGCTCAGCTTCGGCCTTCGCTTTTTCAGCAGCTTCAGTTGCCGCTTTCTTTCTTGCTTCAGCTGCAGCAGCTTCTGCCGCTTCCGCTTTCTTCTTCAGCGCCGCTGCAGCTTTGGCGGCTTCGGCCTCGGCTTTTTTCTGCGCTTCGGCTGCGGCTTTGGCGGCTTCTGCTTCTGCTTTTTTCTTCGCGTCCGCAGCCGCTTTCTTCGCTGCTTCTTCGGCAGCTTTGGCTTCCGCTTCAGCCTTCGCTTTAACATCTGCCGCCGCTTTCGCTGCTGCCTCTTCCGCTTGCTTCTGCTTTAACTCGGCCTGTTTAGCGGCTTCTTCAGCCTGTTTCTTCTGTTCCTGAGCAGCTAACCGTTCTTTCTCAAGCTGCTTCAGGCGTTCCTGTTCAGCCGCTTGTTTCTCACGCAGTTCTTCAGCAGCCTGCTGTTCCTTCATCTTGCGCTGCTCTTCAGAACGCTTCGCGCTTGATTCCTGGCTTTGCATACGTTTGTACTGCTCAACTACCGCACCTGAATCAACCATTACAGCATCGATGGACGAACCACCGCCGCCTCCGGCTGAAGCTTCTATATTCTCATCGAACGAACTCCAGATCAGCGCTGCAAATAAGATGACATGCAGCACTGCTGAAATAATTATCGCCCGTTTGAGCTTGTCGTTTTGTTCGGTTGCCTTTGACACTCTCGGTTCCCAAAAACTGTTCGCCTGTTACCCGCTCTCTTAAAGCAAGGGAAACGCAGATGCTTAAATAGGCTGCGTCATTAAACCAACCGATTTCACACCCGCACTGTGTAACAAGTTCAGCGCTTTAATTATTTCATCGTAAGGCACATCTTTTGCGCCACCGATCAGAAAGACCGTTTTCGGGTTGGCCTTGAAACGGCTGGATATTTCCGCCACCACCTGCTCTGGTGGTAAACGCTCCAGACGATCTTTCTCAACCACCACGGTGTACTGACCAATACCAGACACTTCAACAATCACAGGCGGATTATCGTTACTGCTCACCGCCTGTGATTCAGTAGCGTCTGGCAGATCGACCTCCACGCTCTGGGTGATGATGGGCGCTGTCGCCATAAAGATCAGCAACAGCACCAGCAGTACGTCCAGCAACGGTACAATGTTGATTTCGGACTTGAGATCGCGACGACCTCGTCCACGCGCTCTGGCCATGGCTTACCCCTTGTTGCTCTCGCTAACGGTAAACGCCTGGCGGTGCAGAATGGCGGTGAACTCTTCCATAAAGTTGTCGTAGTTCAGCTCCAGTTTGTTGACGCGCTGGTTCAGACGGTTGTAAGCCATAACCGCAGGGATTGCGGCAAACAGACCGATAGCCGTGGCGATCAACGCTTCTGCGATACCCGGTGCAACCATTTGCAGCGTCGCCTGTTTCACCGCGCCGAGCGCGATAAAGGCGTGCATGATCCCCCAGACCGTACCGAACAGACCGATATACGGGCTGATGGAACCTACCGTACCGAGAAACGGAATGTGCGTTTCCAGATTTTCCAGCTCACGGTTCATGGAAATACGCATCGCGCGCGACGCGCCTTCCACTACGGCTTCCGGTGCATGGCTGTTAGCACGATGCAGGCGCACAAATTCTTTGAACCCACTGTAAAAGATTTGTTCCGACCCCGAGAGATTATCTCGTTTTCCCTGGCTCTCCTGATAGAGGCGAGAAAGTTCGATTCCAGACCAGAATTTATCCTCAAACGCTTCGGCTTCGCGAGCCGCGGCGTTAAGAATACGGGTCCGCTGGATAATAATGGCCCAGGATGCGATTGAAAAACCAATCAAAATCAACATGATAAGTTTAACCAGAAGGCTCGCCTTCAGGAACAAATCAAGGATATTCATGTCAGTCACTGCTTAAACTCCGCGACAATAGACTTGGGAAGCGCACGAGGCTTCATTTTGAGTGGGTCAACGCAAACAATCAGAACCTCGGCTTCATTCAGCAGAGTATTCTCAGCGTTGACAATACGTTGCGTGAAAACCAAAGAGGTGCCACGCATTGATGTTATTTCAGTCTGTATTTCGAGCATATCGTCGAGCCGCGCAGGCGCGTAATATTCCACCGTCATCTTACGCACCACGAAGGCAACGCGTTCAGCCATCAGAGCCTGTTGACTGAAGTGATGATGACGCAGCATCTCTGTGCGTGCTCTTTCATAAAAAGCGATGTAACTGGCGTGGTACACCACACCACCGGCATCGGTATCTTCATAGTAGACGCGAACCGGCCATCGAAACAGCGTTGTATTCACTTTACATCCCAGTAATGCAACAAAAATTAGAACTTTTAAACGCTGCTACTATACGCGCGCGATTGAGGTTTGGGAATGAGGGCAAGTTAAGGGAGCGTAAAAATTTATGGACTGTTGAAGGTCCATAAATTTTTAAAGAGAATTCTGATTTAAAAGAAGAAGAAAATCAGCCCGACAATGAGAACGATATCGGCAAGCAGTGGGCAAAAAATCCCTTGCCAGAGAACCTTCTGCGGACGAAAACCCACGCCGTGAATTACGCCAGCACAGACGGCCCACATCAGCAATAAACCATGCCAGATTTCCAGTTCACTGGTCTTCGCGGCAAAACGTGATGGGTCCCAAAACATACATCCTGCTAACAGAAGCGCCATCACGAAGGAAAGCGCCCGCAGGGGGCGCTTGTCCATTACCGCATACAAAGTTGCGATAACCTTACTCATCAGCTGTCTTCTTGACCGGCTTTACCTGATTCGACGTGCTCAAGCGCCAGCGCGGTGATTACCCCAAACGAACAGGCAAGAAGCGTTCCCAGAATCCATGCGAAATACCACATTTTTAGCTCCTTACTTAGTACAGAGAGTGGGTGTTACGTTCAATATCTTCTTTGGTGATACGTCCGAACATTTTCCAGTAACACCAGGCGGTGTAGAGCAGAATGATCGGAACCAGAACCACCGCAACCCAGGTCATGACGTTAAGCGTCAGCTGGCTGGAAGTTGCATCCCACATTGTCAGACTTGCATTCATCATGGTGCTGGACGGCATCACAAACGGGAACATCGCGATACCGGCAGTCAGGATAATGCAGGCCAGCGTCAGGGAAGAGAACACAAACGCCCACGCGGCTTTATCCATACGTGCAGTCAGGATGGTCAGCAGCGGCAGAACCACACCCAGCGCCGGAATAGCCCACAGAATCGGCGTGTTGTTGAAGTTCGCCAGCCATGCGCCAGCTTCACGAACCACTTCTTTATTCAGCGGGTTAGAGGCAGCGTAATGGTCCATTGTCGATTTCACGACATAACCATCGATACCGTACATCACCCATACACCCGCCAGTGCGAAGCAGACCAGCGTCACCAGTGCCGCTACCTGTGCCGTTGCACGGGTACGCAGGTGCAGTTCGCCCACGGTACGCATCTGCAGATAGGTTGCGCCCTGGGTAATGATCATCCCTACGCTTACCACACCTGCCAGCAGGCCGAATGGGTTAAGCAGCTGGAAGAAGTTACCGGTGTAGTACAGACGCAGATATTCATCAACGTTAAACGGTACGCCCTGCAACAGGTTACCGAACGCCACACCAATCACCAGCGGCGGAACGAAGCTACCAATGAAGATGCCCCAGTCCCACATGTTACGCCAGCGGGTTTCTTCAATCTTGGAGCGGTAATCAAAACCGACCGGACGGAAGAACAGAGACGCCAGCACAAGGATCATCGCCACATAGAAGCCGGAGAACGCAGCGGCATAGACCATCGGCCAGGCAGCAAACAGTGCGCCGCCTGCGGTGATCAGCCATACCTGGTTACCGTCCCAGTGTGGTGCGATGGAGTTAATCATAATTCGACGCTCGGTGTCGTTACGACCGAGGAAACGGGTGAGCATGCCCACCCCCATGTCGAAACCGTCAGTGACTGCAAAACCAATCAGCAGAATGCCAACCAGCAGCCACCAGATAAAACGCAATACTTCATAATCGATCATTTGACGACTCCTGTCTTAGCGTGCCGGCTGAGTAGTCGTGGAGGACTGCTCAAAGTGATAGCGACCGGTTTTCAGGCTGCTTGGGCCGAGGCGTGCAAACTTGAACATTAAGAACAATTCTGCCACCAGGAACAGGGTATACAGGCCGCAAATCAGCACCATCGAGAAGATGAGATCGCCTGCGGTCAGTGACGAGTTCGCCACAGCTGTCGGCAGCACTTCACCGATAGCCCACGGTTGGCGGCCATATTCAGCCACGAACCAGCCCGCTTCTACAGCAATCCACGGCAGCGGAATACCGTACAGCGCGGCGCGCAGCAGCCATTTTTTCTCGCCAATGCGGTTGCGGATGACACTCCAGAAGGAGAGCGCAATGATTGCCAGCAGCAGGAAGCCACACGCCACCATGATACGGAACGCGAAGTACAGCGGCGCTACACGCGGAATGGAGTCTTTGGTTGCCTGTTGAATCTGAGCTTCAGTCGCATCAGCCACGTTCGGCGTATAGCGTTTCAGCAGCAGACCGTAACCGAGGTCTTTCTTCATGCTATTGAACTGGTCACGAACCGCCTGGTCGGTAGAACCAGAACGCAGTTGTTCGAGCAGAGAGTACGCTTTCATCCCGTTACGAATGCGTTCTTCATGCTGAACCATCAGCTCTTTCAGGCCGATCACTGGCGTATCCACGGAACGCGTTGCAATGATGCCCAGCGCGTAAGGGATCTGGATCGCAAATTTGTTCGTCTGCTCATCCTGATCAGGAATACCGAACAGAGTAAAGGCAGCAGGCGCAGGTTGCGTTTCCCACTCGGCTTCAATTGCAGCCAGTTTGGTTTTCTGCACGTCGCCCATTTCGTAACCGGATTCATCACCCAGAACAATAACAGACAGAACGGCAGCCATACCGAAGCTTGCAGCGATAGCAAAGGAGCGTTTAGCGAAGGCGAAGTCACGGCCTTTCAGCATATACCATGCGCTGATACCGAGGATGAACATCGCGCCAGTCACATAACCAGAGGCTACAGTGTGAACGAATTTCACCTGAGCAACCGGGTTAAGCACCAGTTCGGAGAAGCTCACCATCTCCATACGCATGGTTTCGAAATTGAAATCGGACGCGATTGGGTTTTGCATCCAGCCGTTCGCAACCAGAATCCACAGTGCGGACAGGTTTGAACCGAGCGCCACCAGCCAGGTGACACACATATGCTGAACTTTACCCAGACGATCCCAACCGAAGAAGAACAGACCTACAAAGGTGGATTCGAGGAAGAAGGCCATCAGACCTTCGATTGCCAGCGGCGCACCGAAGATATCCCCTACATAGTGGGAATAGTAGGACCAGTTAGTCCCGAACTGGAACTCCATGGTCAGACCGGTTGCCACACCCAGAGCAAAGTTGATACCAAACAACTTGCCCCAGAACTTGGTCATATCTTTATAAATCTGTTTGCCGGAAAGGACGTAGACCGTTTCCATAATGGCCAGCAGGAACGCCATACCGAGCGTCAGCGGCACAAAAAGGAAGTGGTACATCGCGGTCAAGGCAAACTGTAAGCGCGACAGTTCGACTATATCTAACATCATGACTCCTTGCTCATCGCATGAAGACTCCGAGAGTGAACCCCGTTAGAAAGGGTCACACGCATGCCCCAATACAAAATTATTTGCTCGCCCCTATCGTTGCCATTTCATCAAAAGAGGAAAGACAATGATAAAAAAGTTACAAATATGTTAATGAATAAACCAAATTGATCCCGTAATTATATTACGCCGCAAAATCCTTACAATAAACAGGTTTTTATTGAGCAAATTTGCATTTTTCGACAGTGATCAATTTATAGTGAAATTGTCACCATCCCACCAATTTGATCTACGACAATTTATCGCGTTTTGCAGATTTTTTTCAAGAATTAAAAATTGATTTATATCAAAATCAACCAGATATGTTAACCATGTATAATCTATAGATCATTGGTAATTTTATTGTTAATTTATTGTAACCAAATAGCGCAGTAAAATTACCACTATGGAAATGCATAGATAAAAAACCAGTATTTTATTTAACAGAACCGCCTTACCCACTTTTTATAAGACTAATTGGTTAGATTAGCCAATTTGTTGTCATTTTACATAACATATTTTTATCAAAGTTAATTGATTGTTGTCTTTATGAGCACCAACCTTTACCACGGAATGTTATTGTTGCTTTGCTAATAATCACATTGAAGGATGGATTTGTAGAATTCAGGAAGAAGGGAAAGAGAGCTTTTAAGCTAAATTACATCTGATATAAGTATTTTTCCCCTTTTTATATTCAATGAACGGCTCAGTGACCCAACATCAAACAACATGAGATTCAATAACTAAGTTTATCCTGTGTTGGTATATGTAAATTATTTTTATTAACCCAGCAGCAAGACGAGACAATGAAACGGTATTATATCTGGACGTTATTGAACACCAGCCCACTCGAAGTAATACGTTCCACTGCTCAAGAATAATCATTTGAGTAGAAGTGATTAATTAGGTCCAATGAATAGCACAACCCCAAATGAGTTATTAACCATTTGTTACTTTAAACATTACCGTTACAATTCCATGTTAAGACGGCAGTAAATTGCATTAATAATGCGCACCAAACTTTATGAACTACTTTTATAACCAGTTCCCTCTTAAAAAATGCAAATCAGATGTTGATCACAAATATATCAATACATTAAATCAATATAATTTGAAAAATTAAAATCAATAACAACCATATACGTAACCCATTGAAATAACCGTCATATTTAAAGCAATCACATAAACAAGCATTTTTCGAAAGATATTTTGAAAATAGATCAATTGCAACCAGACGACAGGACACAGACACTCCAGTGTTATTAATCATGTGCCACAGAAACGGCCATAAATACGACGTGTGTAACTTATTTTACTCTCTGTCTTACAAAGGATTACCCATGAAGAAAGCAACACTAGTGCTTGGCGTTATTGGTGCCGACTGCCATGCAGTTGGCAATAAAGTTCTGGATCGCGTTTTTACTTCTCATGACTTCAGAGTCATAAACCTGGGCGTAATGGTCAGCCAGGATGAATATATTGATGCTGCCATTGAAACTGGCGCTGACGCGATAGTAGTTTCCTCTATCTATGGGCATGGGGATATCGACTGTCTGGGTATGCGTGAACGCTGCATCGAACGTGGGCTGGGCGACATTCTGCTCTATGTAGGCGGTAACCTGGTGGTGGGTAAACATGACTTCGCTAACGTGGAAATCAAATTCAAAGAGATGGGTTTTGACCGCGTCTTCGCCCCCAGCCATGACTTAGAAGATGTCTGCCAGCTGATGGCCAACGATATCAACCAGCGTCATGGTGTTGAAACACGTATTTTCGAAGAGGCCATCTGATGCAAATCGTCTCTGTCGATATTGGATCGACGTGGACCAAAGCTGCCCTCTTTACCCGGGAGGGGGACGCGTTAACGCTGGTTAACCACGTTCTGACCCCAACCACCACGCATCATCTGGCCGATGGTTTTTTCTCAAGCCTGAATCAGGTGTTAAACGTAGATAACGCCCTCCCCCTGTTAAAAAGCGGCGAAGTCGCATTGAAGTACTCTTCTTCAGCCAAAGGTGGACTGGCGGTTGCCGCAATGGGATTAGTGCCTTCTATTACCCTGGAATCCGCGAAAGTAACCGCTCACTCTGCTGGCGCTAAAATTGCGCAGCATTACTCCTACAAGCTGAACCGCCGTGATATTCAGGCGCTGGAAGAGTCACCACCCGATATCCTCTTATTCACTGGCGGCACCGACGGCGGAGAAGAGAGTTACGGGCTAAATAACGCCCGTGTGCTGGCGGAATCAAAACTCGATTGCGCCATTATATATGCCGGAAACAGGGACATTCAGGACAATATACAGGACATCCTCGGGCATAAAGATCTGACTATCGTCGATAACGTTCTGCCTGACCTTGAAAATCCCTCCCCTTTCGCCGCGCGACAGGCCATCTGCGACATTTTCCTCAAACGCATTGTTAAAGGAAAAGGACTGGATGTCATTGTTGATGAAACGGGCGAAGAGCCAATGCCAACGCCGTGGACAGTTTTTGAACTGGTTAAGGCAATCAGTAATGTCGATAGCCGTTGGAAAGAGTTCATGCTGATCGACATGGGCGGCGCAACCACCGATATGTATTCTGCCTGTGCCAATAATCTCTCACCCGACACCGTTTTACACGGCGTACCGGAACCCTTCGTAAAACGGACCGTTGAAGGCGATCTGGGAATGCGCGTCTCAGCAATGGTGGTTGGTGAAAGCGCAAAAGACTTAGTTAATGTGATCTTTTCTCAGCACCCCACGCAGCAGGACGCTTTTTATCATTATCTCCGTCATTTGGTTGCACATCCCGACCATTTACCCACTAACGCAGAAGAAAAATATTTCGATACTGTGCTGGCCGGGCTGTGCGTAGGTTACGCCACTGAACGTCATGCCGGCACCAAAAAAGAGGTCTGCACCTGCGTCGGCAATGTCGATTTACAGATGGGACGCGACCTGACCACCGTGCGCAAAGTCGTTGGTTCCGGTGGATGGCTGTCGCGCGCCAGCCAGTTTGATATTCATCGTTGGTTGAAATACCGCGAGTTAAACGACGACGGCAAACGCATTCTCTTACCGACCGAATTTGAATATTACCGCGATTCACGGGGGCTATTTCCACTGCTGGCAAACGTCGCCAGAGTCGATCCGCAGGCCGCCGCGCGTACCAGTATTCAATGCTTAACCCTATAACAATTAAGGTAGCAATCAATGGAACTTCGAAATAAGAAATTAACCCATGACGAATTCATGACCGAGCGGCAACAGGTACTGAAAACCTGGGAAACCGGCAAGGATGTTGAAAACTTCGAAGATGGCGTTAAATATCAACAAACTATTCCTGATCACAAACGCTTCTCCCTTGCCCTACTGAAAGCAGACCTGGAAGGTAAAACGCTTAGCCAACCGCGCGCAGGCGTGGCGTTGATGGACGAGCACATCGAACTACTGAAAACACTGCAAGATGAGTGCGATTTGCTACCGAGCACCATCGATGCCTATACCCGTCTGAATCGTTACGAAGAAGCCGCGGTAGGGATTAAAAAATCCATCGAAGCCGGAACCTCTAAACTGAACGGTTTACCGGTGGTTAACCACGGCGTCGCCGCATGCCGTCGTCTGACCGAAACCTTGCAAAAACCGCTACAGATCCGCCATGGCACACCAGATGCGCGGCTGCTGGCTGAAATCTCAATGGCCAGCGGCTTCACCAGCTATGAAGGCGGCGGCATTTCCTACAATATTCCGTATGCCAAACGCGTAACGCTGGAAAAATCGATCCGCGACTGGCAGTACTGCGACCGTTTAATGGGGCTGTATGAAGAGCACGGAATTCGCATCAACCGCGAACCGTTTGGCCCGCTTACAGGTACCTTGATTCCACCGTTTATCTCGCACTCTATTGCGATAATCGAAGGCTTGCTGGCACTGGAACAGGGCGTGAAATCTATCACCGTCGGTTATGGTCAGGTCGGAAGCCTGACGCAAGATATTGCGGCGATCCAGTCTCTGCGGGAACTCGCTCACGAATACTTCCAGAATCATGGCTATGCAGAGTACGAATTAAGTACGGTGTTCCACCAGTGGATGGGCGGTTTTCCGGAAGACGAGTCAAAAGCATTCGCGATTATCTCCTGGGGCGCGGCGGTTGCCGGAATGTCGGGCGCAACCAAAGTGATCACCAAGAGTCCGCATGAAGCCTGGGGCATCCCTACCGCAGCCGCCAACGTGCAGGGACTGAAAGCTTCCCGCCAAATGCTCAATATGGTTAGCGATCAGAAATTCCCACCGTGTCCTGCGGTGGAACTGGAAGTTGAGCTGATTAAGAGTGAAGTTCGCGCCGTGCTGAATAAAGTGTTCGAACTGGGGAATGGGGATATCGCGCGCGGTACGGTGCTGGCATTTGAAGCGGGCGTACTGGATGTGCCGTTTGCACCAGCCGCCTGCAACGCGGGCAAAATTCTTCCGGTTCGCGACAACACCGGCGCGATACGCGTGCTGGAAGCAGGCGCCGTTCCGTTGCCAAAAGACATTCTCGACCTTCACCACGATTACGTTGCTGAACGCGCACGCTTTGAAGGACGCCAACCGACATTCCAGATGGTTGTTGATGACATCAATGCTGTATCCCACAGTAAATTAATAGGAAGACCATAATGAAAATAAAACAGGCCCTGTTCACCGCTGGCTACTCCTCATTCTATTTCGATGACCAGCAGGCGATAAAAAACGGAGCGGGCCACGACGGATTTTTTTATACCGGGGAGCCGGTTACGTCTGGTTTTAGTGCAGTACGTCAGGCTGGGGAGTGCGTTTCAGTTCAGTTGATTCTGGAAAATGGCGCGGTCGCGGTTGGTGACTGTGCTGCGGTACAGTACTCCGGGGCAGGTGGTCGCGATCCGCTGTTCCTCGCCGAGCATTTTATTCCGTTCCTTAATGACCATATCAAACCGTTACTGGAAGGCCGCGATGTGGATGCGTTTGTGCCGAACGCCCGTTTTTTCGACAAGCTGCGTATTGACGGCAACTTGCTGCATACCGCCGTGCGCTATGGATTATCGCAGGCGTTGCTTGACGCTACCGCGCTGGCAACGGGCCGTCTGAAAACTGAAGTCGTTTGCGATGAATGGCAGCTACCGCGCGTGGCAAAATCCATTCCTTTATTTGGTCAGAGCGGCGACGATCGGTATATCGCCGTCGATAAGATGATCCTTAAAGGGATCGACGTACTGCCCCATGCACTGATTAATAACGTCGAAGAGAAGCTGGGCTTTAAGGGCGAAAAACTGCGCGAATATATCCGCTGGTTGTCAGATCGCATTCTGAGCAAACGCACCAGCGCTCGCTACCACCCTACGCTGCACATCGATGTATACGGCACCATCGGTCTGATCTTCGACATGGATCCCGTTCGCTGCGCGCAATACATCGCCAGCCTGGAAGAAGAAACACAAGGTCTGCCGCTGTACATTGAAGGTCCGGTCGATGCCGGTAACAAACCTGACCAAATTCGCCTGTTGACTGCCATCACCAAAGAGCTGACGCGCCTCGGTTCCGGCGTGAAAATTGTCGCCGACGAATGGTGTAACACCTACCAGGATATCGTTGATTTCACTGATGCAGCCAGTTGCCACATGGTGCAAATCAAAACGCCTGATCTGGGCAGTATTCACAACATCGTCGACGCGGTTCTGTACTGCAACAGCCACGGAATGGAAGCTTATCAGGGTGGCACCTGTAACGAAACCGATGTTAGCGCCCGAACTTGTGTCCACGTAGCTCTTGCCGCGCGTCCCATGCGGATGCTGGTAAAACCGGGGATGGGGTTTGACGAAGGCCTCGACATCGTGTTCAACGAAATGAATCGTACTATCGCGCTGATGCTGGCTAAGGATTAACAGATGGCTCGTTCTTTTAAAGTCTTATCACCTACTGCGATCCTCGGTTACGGCTTCCCTGAAGAGAGCTTCCGCAAAGCGATGGCGGAAGCTCCCGATCTGATCGCCGTTGATGCCGGATCTTCCGATCCTGGCCCGCACTATCTGGGGGCGGGTAAGCCCTTTACCGACCGCGCGGGAGTTAAACGCGACCTGCGCTATATGATAACCGCAGGCGTGCAAAATAATATTCCAGTGGTGATCGGGACGGCCGGTGGTTCTGGCGCAGCCCCGCATTTGGAGTGGTGTCGTCAAATTATTCACGAGATAGCGCAAGAGGAAAAACTTTCGTTTTCGATGGCGCTGATCCCGGCGGACGTTGACAAAGCCATCGTCCACCAGGCACTGGATAACGGCAAAATAACGGCGCTGGATTTTGTCCCGCCGTTAACGCACGACGCGATTGACGAAAGTACCTATATCGTCGCGCAAATGGGCATCGAGCCCTTCCAGCGGGCGCTGAAAGAAGGCGCACAGGTGGTGCTGGGCGGCCGGGCTTATGATCCGGCCTGCTTTGCCGCGCTCCCCATCATGCAAGGCTTTGACGAAGGGCTGGCGCTGCACTGTGGGAAAATTCTCGAATGTGCAGCAATTGCCGCAACGCCAGGCTCCGGCTCTGACTGTGCGATGGGCATCATCGACGATAATGGCTTCACGCTGAAGACGTTCAATCCGCAGCGTAAATTCACCGAAACATCCGCAGCCGCGCATACGCTGTATGAGAAATCGGACCCGTACTTCCTGCCGGGACCGGGTGGTGTTCTGAATCTGAAAGGCTGCACCTTCAAAGCCGTGAACGACGGTGAAGTTTATGTCAGCGGTTCTAAGCATGAAGAAACGCCATATGCCCTGAAACTGGAAGGTGCGCGGCAGGTGGGCTTCCGCTGCCTGACCATCGCAGGCACTCGCGACCCAATCATGATCGCCGGGATCGACAAAATCATTGAAGATGTCAAAGCCAGCGTAACGCGCAACCTGTCGCTGACCGATGACAGCATTCGAATGACATTCCACCTGTACGGTAAAAATGGTGTCATGGGCGACCACGAGCCCATGGAAACTGCCGGACATGAACTGGGGATCGTCCTGGATGTAGTCGCGCCGACGCAAGAAATCGCCAACAGTGTTTGTTCACTGGTGCGCTCCACTATGCTGCACTACGGTTATGAAAATCGCATCGCCACTGCGGGCAACCTGGCGTTCCCGTTCTCCCCTTCTGATATCCAGAGCGGACCCGTATACGAGTTTTCTATCTATCACCTGATTGAAGCCAACGACGCACTGCGCTTTGATTTCCATATTGAACAGGTGACGCCAGAAGGAGTTCAGGCATGAAACAGTCAATTGTCTCACTGGCGCAAGTCATTCGTTCGAAAAATGCCGGACCCTACGAACTGGTTTTAGATATTTTATTTAAAACGAAAGAAAACTATGAGCGAGTTAAATCATCAGGGCAATTAACTCCAGAGCTGATTGCGCGCTTATATCATGTTGAACCTGACTTTATTCATCGTATTGTCTGGTTTGATCCTTCTAATGCAGTAAAAATCGTCATGCCACGAGATATTATCTCCGGGAATGTGGGCGATAATGATGTTTATGGTGCGCAGCAGCACGCACCTTTATTAAGCATTCATTTTGACATTTAATAATTAATACTGTTTAGATTATCAATCCCATAAATGTACCTGCACAGATTTCTTTATGTCAGGTACATTTATCTAAACATATCAATAAAATAGATTACGAAGCTGCCAGCATTATCACAACTGGAATAACTGGTGGCCTACGTTCCCATAAAAATCATACAACAACCACACGTAATTAAACAAAAAATACTTAAGTCAATACCGAATCTCTGCTGGAAAAAAGACTGCCTTATCATTCGGTAAAAATAACCACAATGTGAGAACACATCATGTCCAAACCATTTATCTGGCAAGAACCGTTTTTACAATATAAAGACGCAACGGAATATAAATTAATCAGCGATCAATATATTACAGTAACGGAAATAGACGGCGAAGAAGTGATAAAAGTCGCTCCGGAAGCATTAACGTTGCTTGCCCGGGAGGCATTTTATGAAGCCTCTTTTTTCTTACGTCCCGTTCACCTGCAACAAGTCGCCAGCATTCTGAACGATCCGCAGGCCAGCAGTAATGACAGATATGTGGCCTTGCAGCTACTGCGCAATGCCGAAGTCTCGGCAAAAGGGATATTACCCAACTGCCAGGACACCGGCACCGCTACCATTGTCGCCAGTAAAGGGCAACACATCTGGACCGGGGGCAATGACGCCGAAGCCTTAAGCAAGGGTATTTACACCACTTTCCAGGAAAATAATCTGCGCTTTTCACAAAATGCGCCACTGGATATGTATACCGAAGTCAATACACAAACCAATCTTCCGGCGCAGATTGATATCAGCGCCGTCCCCGGCGACGAGTACCATTTTCTGTGTGTCAATAAAGGGGGTGGCTCTGCCAATAAAGCTGCGCTTTACCAGGAAACTAAATCTCTCCTGCAACCAGAAAAACTGACTGCGTTTTTAATCGAAAAAATGAAATCGCTGGGAACTGCCGCCTGTCCGCCCTACCACATCGCCTTTGTCGTCGGGGGACTTTCTGCCGATCAGGCGTTAAAAGTCGCCAAACTAGCGTCGACAAAATACTACGATAATCTGCCCACCAGCGGAAACGAGCAGGGACAAGCCTTCCGCGATGTTGAGCTGGAAAAAACCTTGCTCGACGCCAGCCAACAATTTGGTATTGGTGCTCAGTTTGGTGGCAAATATTTCGCTCATGATATTCGTGTTATCCGTCTACCGCGCCACGGCGGCTCCTGCCCAATCGCTATGGCACTCTCCTGTTCCGCCGATCGTAATATTAAAGCCAAAATTAACAAGCACGGCATCTGGCTGGAAAAACTCGAACATAATCCGGGGCAATATATTCCAGCCTCAATGCGGGAAGACAATCACACGCATAACGTACAGATTGATCTAAATCGTCCATTGCGTGAGGTAATGCAGGATCTCGCCATCTTACCGATCGGCACCCGAGTGTCGTTAAGCGGCCCCATCGTAGTGGCGCGTGATATCGCCCACGCCAAAATAAAAGAACGACTGGATAACGACGAACCGATGCCGGATTACCTGAAACATCATATTGTCTATTACGCTGGCCCCGCGAAAACACCGGAAAATATGGCCTGTGGTTCTCTTGGACCCACCACGGGCGGTCGAATGGACGGTTATGTCGACGCCTTCCAGGCGGCTGGCGGCAGTCTGGTGATGTTATCGAAAGGCAACCGCAGCCAGCAGGTTACCGATGCCTGTCACAAACATGGCGGCTTTAATCTGGGAAGTATCGGCGGTGCGGCGGCGTTACTGGCACAAGAATATGTCAAAAGCCTGCATTGCCTGGAATATCCGGAGTTGGGCATGGAAGCTGTGTGGATGATGGAGGTTGAAAACTTGCCCGCGTTCATTCTGGTGGATGATAAAGGCAATAATTTCTTTAGTCAGTTTGAGCAGCAACACCGTTGCGCCAATTGCCCCGCCGGGCATTAAGGAAAGTGAATGGAAGCGCGAATTTCAACTGAACGACATATTCAGCGCCAGCAGAAACTGAAAGAACAGGTCGACACACGCATCGCGGCGGCGACGGAGAAAAAAGGAATATTGATTGTTTTCACTGGTAACGGAAAAGGAAAATCCACCGCCGCTTTTGGTACCGTGACGCGCGCCGTAGGTCATGGCAAAACGGTTGGCGTTGCGCAGTTCATCAAGGGACAGTGGGACAACGGCGAATATAACCTTCTCCATCCACTGGGCGTTGAATTTCATATTATGGGAACAGGTTTTACCTGGGAGACACAGAATCGGCAAGCGGATATCGACGCGGCGAAAGAGGTCTGGTCTGAATGCAAGCGGATGCTGGCTGATGAGCGTTACGATTTAGTGGTGCTCGATGAGCTGACCTACATGCTGGCTTACCATTATCTGGATACCGAAGAAGTGATCGCTTCGCTACAAAATCGCCCGACGCAGCAAAACGTCATTGTCACCGGGCGCGGCTGCCATAGTGAGATAGTAAAAATGGCGGATACGGTAAGCGAAATCCGCCCCGTCAAGCATGCTTTTGATAACGGTATTCAGGCACAGCCTGGTATCGACTGGTAATGACTGCGCCTGGCATCTCGCCAGGCGCAGGTTTTACATCTCCTCCGGTACGACCGATTTTGCCAGCAACCACTCACGAAAGAGTTGCAAGTGCGGATAATCAGCCTTCTCTTCCCGCCACGTCATAATAAAGCGATTGCCGGTACGAATAGGCACATCACACGGAATCACCATGTCACCGCTATCTAAATCGTGTTGAATTGCAAACCGGGGCAGGAGCGCCACACCGAGATTAGATCGCACGGCGGCAATCAGCATTGAAAGTAAATCAAAACGAGGTCCGTTATTCACCAACGGATTACTAACGCCAGACAATGCAAACCACTCTTCCCAGCCAGTAATACGGGTGCTTTGATGCAGCAGTGGTAGCTCACTTAATAGCTCTGCAACAGACAGTTTTTGGTCAGGAAGTGAAAGTAAACTGCCGCTGCATACCGGCAGGATCTCTTCCTCAAAGAGATATTCTACCTCCGACCAGGGCGCACAAAAATTTTCGCGCATAATGACGGCATCGTATTCCCGATTAAGAAAATCCCCGTTATTAGCTAATGAGTGAATATTGACAATTATATCGGGATACAATTTATTGAACTCACGTAAATTGGGGATCAACCAGTGCGTACTGAAAGTAGGATTGACAGCAAGCTCAATAACCTGAACCGTAGGTTGCCAGGTCATGATAGTATTTGTGTCACGTTCAAGCTTATTCAATGTTTCTTTAACAATGCCCAGATAATGCTTTCCGGCATCATTAAGAAATATTCTTTTTTTAGAATGCGCAAATAATGATATATGTAAAAAATCTTCCAGTGCGCTAACTTGCCTGAATACTGCGCTTTGGGTTAATGCTAACTCCTCTGCCGCTCTGGTATAACTTTCATGGCGTGCGACTACCTCAAAAGTTACCAACAGTTCCGTTTTGGGTATTTTTCCTCTCATAATGCCGTCCCTTAAAAATAGTTTAAACTATCAAAAAACCATTACTTATTGCTAAGTAATGGCAACCAAAGCAGCAATAGATATTTTATAAAAATCATGATCGATATTTATAACCCAGCAAGCCCGGCGTGACAATTGTCTCAATCAGATAATAATAATCCGAAAAGCAAAGCGCCCTTCGGATTATTATGATTCAAGTTAAGTGAAGACTATTAAATTGATAGCAATTATCATATCTATGGATATTATGATAAACAATCAACAAAAATTTTATTTTTGATTTATAGCATATCCTTCTAAGAATTTTTGCGAAGCTGCAATATCTGGGGTAAAGACCCGATCCTGGTCGACAAACGGCACGACTTTTCTGTATTCGGTAAACATTGCTTTGGTGGATTTTCCTAATGCCAGTTGTGGATTGGCCTGCAACCGTAAATCGAGAGCCTGTGCGGAATGCATCAGTTCAATGCCATAAATCACGTTCAGATTATCGACAACCTGTTTCAATCTTCTGGCCGCGTGGTCATTATTGGCGCCGGTGTCTTCTATACCTCCGGCAACCGGTTGAATATCGAAAGAAACAGGATTGGCGAGATCGACGTTTTCCGCATGCAGCGCGACAAACGGAATATGCAGCGAACCGAAGCCGTGACCTTTATTACCGGGTGCCGACAGGAAGCGCGTTAAACCGGTAAAGTGCTCATCTTCCAGGTGCAGCGAGCGACGCATACTGTTATGCGAAACATGTACCAGCGCCACGGTCAGACGCTGAGTGGCAAGCGCAACAGGTAACGATTCGAAGTTCGCCGTCGGGAAGATCCCGCCGCTGACTGCGCCATCTTTAACAAAATATTGCGCGACCTGACTGGAGTCCTGATACGCCTTGTCAGCATTCAGCACCGTTGCTGGGTTGTCATCGGAACTGTTGATTTGTACGGTTATGACCTCTTCAGCATCATGCAAAGCACGTACTGATTCAGCAATGGTATATACCGTAGTTCTGAACGATAACGGATCTTGCAATGCACGTTTGTCATCTTTATGCCATAAATATGAACCGGTTAACGCATCGCGAATCTCTTTTGCAGAGTCAGCCAACTGCGGGAAAGGACGCACGGCAATTGACTGCGGCAGTACCGGTGCGACGTTACCATTCAACGCTTCCAGACTCATAGCGAAAACCACCGGGCTGACATTCAGCAACTGACGTGCCGAACGAACTGCTTCGATAGCGTAGGCTGTCCCGACGCTGTTGTTCGACAAAATCGCCAGCATATCTTTACCCTGCGGCACCAGTGGCTTAAGTCCCACTTTCGCCAGCGCGTCACCACCGCTCATTTGCACGCCATTTACTCGGGCTTTCCATTCCCCCATCATCACCAGACCAACGTGCGAAGCGAGCATAATATCCGCTGCGCCGATGCTTCCCCGCGCCGGAATTAACGGTGTAACGCCGCGATTAATAAATTCGGCATACAACTCGGCAATATAAGGCTGCGCGCCGGTTTGCCCATGCAGCATGGTATTTAAACGTAATACCATTGAAAGGCGTGCCAGATAATCCGGTAACATCGGACCAACGCCCGCAGAATGGGCGCGCAGCGCGGCAGCATTAAATTTTTTCGACGCGTCAATCACCTCAGGCGTTAAATTGCCTTTGGCATCAAATATCGGCTGGTCTTTATTTAGCCCCACGCCTACGGTTAAACCATAAACGGGTGTTCCTGAATGCGCGGCGGTCATCACCAGATCATAACTTTTTTCCATTCTGTCCAGAGCTTTCGCCGCGATTTTGACGTCGTTATCACCTAACGCAATTGACCAGGCCTGGTCAATGGAAAGATGTTCGCCATCCAGAGTAATGGTTGATTTCGCCATCGCGATGGAGCAAACGCTCCAGAGCACAACGGTGACAGTGACTCTTCGTATCAATCCTTTCATTGTGTTTCCTTATCATGATGAGTTTAACAACGGGTTACTGCGACAACGTTTTAATTTGTTCTATCTGTTTTCCCCCGCCGGACAATACTGGTCACCAGGCGAGCGGCTACTTTCGCGGTTAAATTATCGCGGTCCAGGTCCGGGTTAAGTTCGGCAATATCCGCCGCAATCAACTTCTCGCTACCGGCGATTAAATTCACAACGGCTTCAGTAATATTTAACGGCACGCCTAACGGTGATGGCGCAGAAACGCCTGGCGCCTGATAACCGGGTAAAACATCGAGACAAATCGTTAAATAAATGGCGTCACACACCTGAATATCTGCCGAGAGCGCATTAGCGACCTCATGCAAACCACGTTCAAATTGCAGAGATTCGTCCAGCCAATAACGCACACCAAGACAATCAGCGCGATCAAATAACGCCTGAGTATTGGCAAAACGACTTATTCCCAGCACGCGATAATTAAACGGTTTGCCATGCTGCGCGTTCCACTCTTGCATCTGACGAAACGGCGTACCTGAATTGGCTTTTTCCGCCATCCGTAAATCAAAATGCGCGTCAAGGTTCACAATCAGTAACCGCTGAATATCAGGACGCGACTGCATAATCCCCTGAAATGTTCCCCACGCCACTTCATGACCGCCACCCAGAACCACCGGTAAACTGCCGCGCGCAATGGCTGTAGATACGTTGGCCGCCAGACGATTTTGTGCGGACTCCAGCGCGTGGTCCTCGCTTTGTACATCGCCCATATCGAAAATAGCGCCTTCACAGAGCACCGGCATATTTCCCAACATGCTGCGCAACGCGCCCGGTCCGCCTGCTGCACCCGCTCGCCCACCATTACGTTGCACCCCGTCATCAACGGCAAAACCAATCAGCGTACAACCGCCGTGGCTTTGTTCACTAAACGGTTGCACATGCTGATGCCAGCGAGTGCTGATGCCGATTTCCTGCGAGTCAACACGCCCACTCCACGGCAATAATGTTTGCTTCATTACCAACTCCTTTTTCCGCCGACAATAAGCCCCTGGCAAGGCTGATGCCCAAACCAGTAAGCCAGTTCACGTGGATGGTTAAGATCCCAGACCGCCATATCCGCCCGTAATCCCGGTGCAAGTTCACCCCGGTCAATAAGTCCAAGTGCCTTTGCCGCATGACGCGTAACGCCCTGAACGGCTTCCAGCGGCGTCATGCGAAACAGCGTACAGGCCATATTGATCATCAATGGCAATGACATATTGGGAGACGTTCCGGGGTTATGGTCCGTGGAGATAGCAATCGGCACGCCCGCTGCCCGCAAAGCAGCAATCGGCGGCAGATGGGTTTCGCGCAGGAAGTAATAAGCACCGGGGAGCAGTACCGCCACTGTTCCAGCTGCTTTCATGGCGGCGATCCCCGACTCGCTCAGGTATTCCAGATGATCGCAGGAGAGTGCAGAAAACGCCGCCGCCAGCGCAGCGCCTTGCTGGTCAGAAAGCTGTTCGGCATGCAGTTTTACAGGTAATCCATAGTGTTGTGCTTTACTGAAAACGCGCCGTACCTGGTCTGGGCTAAAGGCGATGTTTTCACAAAAAGCGTCAACCGCATCAATCAGCCCCTGTTCATGTAAGACGCCCATCCAGTCGCAAAGCGCCGTAATGTAATCATCACTGCGCCCGGCAAACTCTGGCGGCAAGCTGTGCGCCCCAAGAAACGTAGACTGGATACGTAATCCTGTAGATTCCTGTAAGCGGCGGATAACGCGCAAACAGCGCGCTTCATCTTCCAGCGTCAAGCCATAACCGGATTTTATTTCCAGCGTACTGACGCCTTCACGCAACCATTTTTGTAGTCGCTGCGCCGCCAGTTCAAACAGTTGTGTTTCGCTGGCCGCCCGCGTGGCATTGACGGTAGATAAGATCCCGCCGCCCGCTTTGGCGATATCTTCATAAGCCACGCCTTGTAGCCGCATCTCAAACTCATTCGCCCGCTGGCCGCCATACACCAGATGCGTATGGCAATCCACCAGGCCGGGGGTCAGCAACTTACCCTGCAGGTCGTGTTCCTCTGTAATGTCAGCCGTCAGTTCGCGAGGGATCTGCGTGGCCTTGCCAAGCCAGACAATAGTGTCGCCACGGCTGATTAATGCACCATTTTCAATCACTCCCCAATCGTTAGCGGAAAGCGTCGCCAGCGTGGTATTTCGCCAGAGCGTTAATGCACTCATAAGGATTTTTCCCCTCGTAGATAATAAAGCCACCAGCCCACCAGCCCACCGGCGGAGACTTTTTTCCGTGGTACGAAACGCCAGGGCTTGCCATCAGGCGCAACCAGCCATAACAACATATTTGCCGCGACAAACACCCTTTTCTCGCCGCTTATCCACTCCCCTTCACACAGCGTGAACAGGCCCGCTTGCGCAAGTGATGGCGGAAGCCAGTCAACGGCACTTTGCACCCGCAACATCCCCGTATCGCCTTCCCGCGCCATGACATTGAGATCGCGAACTGCACCGCCCATCAGCTGGCAATCTGGCCTGGCTTCTCCGGGAAAAATTAAGGCGGGATCGTGACGTTGCAGGTTGATTATCGAATCGGCAAACGTCAGCCTCACCCCTTCCCCATCGAGAATGGCGAGGCCACGTACCACGCCAGGCCACGCCGAAAAAGGACCGTCCTGGCTGACATTGGCCATACTGATGCGTAACAGCCAGTTTTCATCATCAGGCCAGGCATGCAGTTGTCGCGTAAAACCCCCGCCGTTGCGCCACGGTTGCAAGGGCTTATCCATTGCAGATATCAGCATTGGTTCCATATTACGACTCGGGATAAATAGTCTGGGCAGGAACGCTGGTAGTACGTTTTGCCCACGGGTAATAAATAACGGCTGTAATTAACAAGCCGATAATCCAGGAAATATCCGCCCCGCCCATCAGTACAGAAATGGGTCCCTGATACAGTTTTTGATTCAGGAAGGGGATCTGCACCAGCACACCAATTCCGTAGCAAACCAACGCGGTTTTGTTATACGCGCCATAGCGTCCCTCCGGGGTATAAAGTGCTGGAATATCGGTTTTACCTTGTGAGATGAAGTAGTAGTCGATGAGATTGATAGCGCTCCACGGCACAAATACCGTCAACAGCAGCAGAACGAAGTTTTTGAAATTATTCAAAAAGTCTGCGCTTGCCGCCAGCGCGACGACCATCGACAACAGCACGAAACCTACAACGTAGGCAGCACGAACACGCTGTGAAACCTGGCTGCGATTGTTAAAGGCGCTGACGGTCGCCAGAATCGACATAAAGCCGCCGTAGGCATTCAAACAGTTAACCGTCAGTTTGCCGCAAACAATCACCGTATAAATCAGAATGGCAAACGTTGGTCCGGCTAAATCGCCCATAAAACCAACCTGATCTTTCAGGAAGTTAGCACCGCAAGCAGCAACAAGAACGCCAAAAGTCATGGCACATTGCGCGCCAAGCGTAGTTCCCAGAAAGGTGGCAAAGAAGATTGATTTTGCTGGTGTATCAGAGGGTAAATAGCGGGAATAATCAGAGGCGTATGGTGCAAACGTTAATTGCCATCCGGCTGAGAGTGCAATCGTTAATAAGAACACCGATAAGCTAAATGGCTTTTGACCAAATGCCGCAGCCACATCGTAGTGACCGCTAAGTTGAGTGGCCAGGTAAATAAACCCCAGAATACTTAATATCCCTGCAACACGGCCAACGACGTGAATAAGTTTATAACCGACCAATGCGATCATCGCGGTAAGCATGCCGAAAATAATAATTCCGGTCGATGCTGACTCAAAACCAAATATCCGGTTAATCGCCTGACCGGATAATACCGTACCCGTCGCGGCAAATCCGAGATACATAATAATCACCATCAGTAACGGTAGCGCCGCTCCTTTGACGCCAAAGCGGATACGACTGGAGATCATCTGTGGTAATCCCAGCTTTGCCCCCTGTGACGAGTGCAATGCCATAACCGCGCCGCCGATAATATTACCGATTAATAAACCAATAATTGCTGACATGGCTTCAGAGCCAAAAATAATCGCTAACGCGCCGTCCACCACGGCGGTAATTTGTAAGTTAGCACTTAGCCATAAAGTAAACTGGCTGGAGGGCGCGCCGTGGCGAGCGGACTCAGGAACGGCGTTAATCGTATTTGATTCTAATACTGGTTTTTTACTGCGGATAGGGCTGCTTGATTCCATGAAAAAGTCTCCTGCAAAATGAGAGGTCATTTTTTGAAACAGCAATAGAGGGTCGAGAGATATTTCTCTCGACGATGTAATGAATATTTTTGATAATTATTGTTATACAGGCGGATGACTTCCCGCCTGTATTAGCGCAAATATTAAATAACAGCGTTAATATTTAGCGAATCATCGGCAATTTCAGACCATAATTTTTGGCACATTCAATTGCCGCCTCATAACCCGCATCCGCATGACGCATAACCCCGGAAGCGCAGTCATTCACCAGCACACGCGCCAGACGTTTTTCGGCTTCTTCGCTACCGTCGGCAACAATAACCATCCCGGCGTGTTGTGAATACCCCATCCCGACGCCGCCGCCATGATGCAGAGACACCCACGTTGCGCCACCTGCGGTATTGAGCAGACCATTGAGCAACGGCCAGTCAGAAACCGCGTCACTGCCATCGAGCATGCTTTCAGTTTCGCGGTTCGGGCTGGCGACAGAACCGGTAACAAGATGATCGCGACCAATCACAATTGGTGCTTTTAGTTCACCGTTGCGCACCATTTCGTTGAATGCCAGCCCCGCCAGGTGACGCTCACCAAGCCCCAGCCAGCAAATACGTGAAGGAAGCCCCTGGAAGGCGATACGCTCACGCGCCATATCCAGCCAGCGATGGGTCAGTACGTTATTGGGGAATAGTTCTTTAATTTTGGCATCGGTTTTATAGATATCTTCCGGGTCACCAGACAGCGCCACCCAACGGAACGGGCCTTTGCCTTCACAAAACATGGGACGAATGTAAGCAGGAACGAAGCCCGGGAAATCGAAGGCATTTTGCAGACCTTCGTTGAAAGCCACCTGGCGGATGTTGTTACCATAATCGACAACCGGGATCCCCATCGCCTGGAAGTCCAGCATCCCCTGAACATGCACCACGCAACTCTGTGCCGCTTCTTTTTGCAGTCTGGCGTGCTGTTGTGGATCCTGCTGTGCAGCACGCCATTGTTCTACGCTCCAGCCCATTGGCAGGTAACCATAGACCAGATCGTGAGCGGAGGTCTGGTCGGTCACCAGATCCGGTTTGATCGCTCCCTGATGCGCACGTTTCACCAGCTCAGGAACAATTTCCGCCGCATTGCCCAGCAGCGCGATAGAAACGGCTTCTTTGCGTTCGGTGTGGTATTTAATCAGCGCCAGTGCATCATCAAGATCTTTCGCTTGTTTATCGACATAACGGGTACGCAGACGGAAGTCGATGCTACTTTGCTGGCACTCGATATTTAATGAACAAGCCCCTGCCAGAGTCGCCGCCAGCGGTTGTGCACCGCCCATACCACCGAGCCCCGCGGTCAGGATCCATTTTCCACTTAGCGAATTGTTGTAGTGCTGGCGACCTGCTTCGACAAAAGTTTCGAACGTTCCCTGCACAATGCCCTGACTACCGATGTAGATCCACGAGCCCGCGGTCATCTGGCCGTACATGAACAGACCTTTGCGATCCAGTTCATTGAAGTGATCCCAGTTGGCCCATTGCGGCACCAGGTTAGAGTTGGCAATCAGCACGCGGGGCGCGTCAGTATGAGTTTTAAACACGCCCACGGGTTTACCGGACTGTACCAACAGCGACTCATCAGGCTCGAGATTTTTGAGTGATTCGAGGATCTGGTCGAAACATTCCCAGTTACGCGCCGCGCGGCCAATGCCACCGTATACCACCAGATGCTGTGGATTTTCGGCTACGTCGGGATCAAGGTTGTTCTGCAACATCCGATAGGCAGCTTCGATCTGCCAGTTTTTGCAATGCAGTTGAGTTCCTTGTGGCGCATGGATGACGCGACTGGTATCAATACGAGGGTCTGAAGGCTTACTCATGAATCTTCTCCTGTTACTGGATAAAATTAAATGCTGTCATCGCCCAGAAAAAATGAGCGAAGGAATACAGAAACGGTTTATATAATCCCCGTTTATAATTTCGCATTATCAATTCACTTGGTGAATTTCATTTGTTATGGAATATTCACCCTGAATGTAAATTCAAAAAAACTGCCAACGCTTTGTATGCGATTTCAATATGCTTAATTTAACTTTTGGAAAAAGTGATATTGTTGGCAAAATATTTTCTCATTTGAACATATGAATATGATGAGATTGCAAGATGTCTGTAATTTAATTATCCGGAGAAATGCGTTAATAACAACCAGACATTAGCGTAACAACAGGTAACCCGACACCATACAGCACGCATAACACAATGATATTTAAAATAAGATCTTCATTGCTCGTCATAACGATATGTTTTATTATCATTAATAATCCATTTGTTTTTATCCCACTTTGATAATTAAAAAACGGCAAGCAATGGATAGTTACCGCCGTAAGAACAGGCGTAAAAATAACTCTTAAAATATATATTCCGGGAGTTATCATTTTTCATATTTTACAATCCAGCGTCGATGATTCACATCCTTTATAACAACAACCCTCCTTGACAATCGGTATTTTTATCTTGTTTTCATCATCTTTGCTGAATACACTACGCGCGTTTTCTTTCCCTTTTGCTGGCTGCTGACCGGAAAGACAAAATTACCTCGCAATACAGGGGGTTGATTAACGTCTATATTTCAGGACAGCGTTATGCATCATCTTTCGAGGCTTGATAAAGCCTTTCTGCGCAAAGGGATCCAACTTTCCCGCGCCAACAATATTGTTTCATTATCTCGTCCATCAGGAGCCAGAGCCCACGTACTGCTGCCGGACGAACTGCCGCCAGAAGAAAAAGCAGTGACACAACTGCTTGATTTTGCAGAAGTGAAGCTACCAGATCATCCAGGTTATGTACGCCAGACGTGCGCGACGCCAGATTTTCACCCCGGCAATGGCGTCCCCGTTGGCGCAGTGGTGGCCACAACGCCGGCACGCGCAGGCGATCTGGCGTTAATCCCCAGATCAATGGGCGATTACTCGTGGCTTGCGGTCGGTTGCGGCAACCCGCAGTGGCTGTGGTCATGCAGTCACGGAGCAGGACGCAGCCAGCGACGACAGGCTATGCGCACTCGTGCTACTGAAGAGTCAACGTTGCCGTGGCAATGCGTCACATTGCGCGAAGAACGACGTCTTGAAGAAGCGCCAGCTGCTTATAAAGATATTGGTCCGGTTATCGAAGCCCAACAAGCAGCCGGATTAATTCAACCTGCGGTCAGATTTCGACCGTGGTTAACATTTAAGGGGTAACGCAATTAACAAAACCCAATCGGATATAGAAGTATCTGATTGGGCATTGGGCCATTGATTACAGCCAACAGTGCGGAAAACGAGGAATTAGGCACGGGAAAGTGGCAAACAGGCCTGGCGGCGGTAGCGGTTGATTGGTCGCCAAAATGGTTGAAGGTGGGTCTGGTGCAATGGCAAAAAAGCTTTGCTGGCGATAACGATCGTGAGTCGGTGGCATCAACCACTTTTCAGCCCTTCATCATTTATAAAATGTCTAAAGGCTGGTTTTTACGCTCAAGCGGGATCTGGACGTTGAATGTTAAAAACGATGATTACTATATTCCCGCTGGCCTGGGGGTAAGGAGGCTAACACCACATAGCCTCCTGTTTGCTAACCGCTACATTTTCGCTTTTACCCGTGCGATGGCCTCTTCATAAGAGGGCTTATTTTTTTCCGCATAAGCGAGTTGATAATGCTGCAATGCATCGGCGTTCTGTCCAGCAGTTTCATAAATTTTGGCAATGTTATAATAGGAGTTAGCGCGCGTTGTCGCCGCATTTGCTCCACTGGCTAACGAGATCGCTTTACGATTTGCCCAAATCGCTTCCGCTATGTTGCCATTTTTCTGATAAGCCAGACCCAGGTTACTAAATGCCTGACCGTAATTGCCGTCTAATTCTGTTGCCTGTTGGAAGAGTTGAATGGCTTGCTCAAGTTGACCGGTTTTATAGACAGCTTCACCTTCGCGATTATATTTTCTTGCCAGTTGAGAATCTCCACTGTTTTGCATCGCAGGTGAAGCCGGAGTTGAAGACTCCGTCGCAGGCATTATCACAGTGGCTAGATCCCTGACGCCTAATGTGGTGTCGTTAAAATTGGCACTGGTCACAGAGTTGATATCTTCAAACTCGCCGTTTGGATTGAGTTTAAACACGGTCCAGATGTTCCCTCGTTCTCCAGCTGGGACACTATAGCTACGCACCAGGGAGCTCCCTACATAGACAAACACTTTTGCATTACTGGCAGAGAGATAATTACTGTTGGGCAACCCTTTATTGCTATAGTCCTGCACGGCATAGATGTAACTTTCGCCAAAATGCTTTTTGCTGATGGTGATAGTTTCTGGTCCATAGCTATCCGTATCATCAACATCCAGATTGGCATCAGTCCCCCCTTTACTATCAAAATAGATATGTCCGCCAGGGAAGATCAAATGCGAATCAAGATCAAAAGGCCTGTCCCCCCAGCTCAATACTACACGCACGCCATCCAGATTAGTCATTACCGGACTAATAGCATAAGTCATGCCCGCACACGGGCATTTGACCACCAGATTGGAATAACCCTCTTTTTTGACGATTAACAAAGCATCTTGATCATCGGCAAAGGAAGAGCCCAGATTAATGCTGCCCGAGGCATTTGTGGTGCCAGAAACAGATTGTGCGCCATTGCGTTGCAGCGTCACCGATGCCCCCTCAATGCGTTTATCTTTCACTGTCGCACTTAAAATATCGATCTTTACATCGGCCGCATAAACGTCCGCATTTATACCCATCAGGGCCAGAGCAACCGGCAGAACAATTTTCTTCATGTATAAATCCTTTTACAGAACGGAGAGGAGGTATTTCGCCGGGCATTATTGCGCAGAGGATGGGGAAAAAAAGCAGTGGGCAAACTTTTCAGATTAGCGCCCGACATACAACAAAAAAGGCCATCATACGATGGCCAACCATGTCGAAACCGACAGCCCTTCGCCATTCCTGTAGAGGGAAGCGGCGAGGGCTATTTCTTATTACAGATATTTATTTCAGAACAGTTTTCAGTGCTTCACCGATATCCGCCAGGCTGCGAACGGTTTTCACGCCTGCGGCTTCCAGAGCAGCGAATTTCTCATCCGCAGTCCCTTTCCCACCGGCAATAATGGCACCCGCGTGGCCCATACGTTTGCCTTTCGGCGCAGTCACACCAGCGATGTAACCCACAACGGGCTTGGTGACGTGCTCTTTGATGTACGCAGCCGCTTCTTCTTCAGCGCTACCGCCGATCTCACCGATCATCACGATCGCTTCGGTCTGCGGATCTTTTTCGAACATTTCGAGGATGTCGATAAAGTTAGAGCCTGGGATCGGGTCGCCGCCGATACCGACACAGGTCGACTGACCGAAACCGTAATCCGTGGTCTGTTTAACCGCTTCATAGGTCAGTGTACCGGAACGGGAAACGATACCCACTTTACCCGGTTTGTGAATGTGACCCGGCTGGATACCGATTTTACATTCACCCGGAGTGATTACGCCCGGACAGTTCGGGCCGATCATACGAACGCCTGCTTCGTCCAGTTTCACTTTCACGGTCAGCATATCCAGCGTCGGGATGCCTTCAGTGATGGTGATAATCAGTTTGATGCCTGCATCGATAGCTTCCAGAATGGAGTCTTTGCAGAACGGTGCTGGTACGTAGATAACAGAAGCGGTAGCGCCAGTAGCAGCAACAGCTTCACGCACAGTGTTGAACACCGGCAGGCCGAGATGGGTAGTACCGCCTTTACCTGGAGTTACACCGCCAACCATTTTGGTGCCGTATGCAATGGCCTGCTCAGAGTGGAAAGTCCCCTGGCTACCGGTAAAGCCCTGGCAGATAACCTTGGTGTTTTTATCAATTAAAATGGACATTATTTCCCCTCCACTGCGGCAACAACCTGCTGAGCTGCATCCGTCAGACCTTTTGCTGCAATAATATTCAGGCCGCTGTCAGCCAGTTTCTTCGCGCCGAGTTCGGCGTTGTTACCTTCCAGACGGACCACGACCGGTACGTTAACACCCACTTCCGCTACCGCGCCGATGATACCGTCAGCGATTAGGTCACAGCGAACGATACCGCCGAAGATGTTAACCAGAACGGCTTTCACTTTGTCGTCAGAGAGGATGATTTTGAACGCTTCGGTTACACGTTCTTTGGTTGCGCCGCCGCCCACATCAAGGAAGTTAGCCGGTTCACCGCCGTGCAGTTTAACGATGTCCATCGTACCCATCGCCAGACCTGCGCCGTTAACCATACAACCGATGTTGCCGTCCAGCGCAACGTAGTTCAGTTCCCACTGTGCAGCCTGTGCTTCACGCGGATCTTCCTGCGACTGGTCACGCATTTCGCGCAGATCAGGCTGGCGGAACAGTGCGTTGCCGTCAGCGCCCAGTTTGCCGTCGAGGCAGATCAGATCGCCCTGTTTGGTGATGACCAGCGGGTTGATTTCGATCAGCGCAAGATCGCGCTCCAGGAAAATGGTCGCCAGGCCCATGAAGATTTTGGTGAACTGCTGAACCAGTTTACCTTCCAGACCCAGTTTGAACGCCAGCTCGCGTCCCTGATACGGCATCGGGCCAGTCAGCGGATCAAGCGCAACTTTGTGGATCAAGTGCGGAGTTTCTTCCGCCACTTTTTCGATTTCCACGCCGCCTTCGGTGGAGGCCATAAAGACCACGCGACGTGAACTACGGTCTACAACGGCACCGAGATACAGCTCTTTAGCGATATCGGTCGCCGCTTCAACCAGAATTTGGTTAACCGGTTGGCCATTGGCATCTGTTTGATACGTTACCAGACGCTTGCCCAGCCAGTTTTCTGCAAAAGCACGGATGTCTTCTTTGCTGTTTACAACTTTCACACCGCCCGCTTTACCGCGGCCACCAGCGTGAACCTGACATTTCACTACCCACGGACCGGCACCGATTTTTGAAGCGGCTTCTTCTGCTTCGCGCGGAGTAGTACAGGCATAACCCACCGGTGCTGGTAAGCCATAGCGGGCAAACAGTTGTTTTGCCTGATATTCATGTAAGTTCATGTGTTCTGTCCATCCTTCAGTAATCGTTATCTTTTAAACCGTAGACCGAATATTTCGTATCGGTTCCGGGCATTGTCGGTCACCCGTAGGCCTGATAAGACACGTTAAGCGTCGCATCAGGCATCGCTTGTCGGATGCGGCGCGAGCGCCTTATCCGACCTACATTGGTGGTCCCCGTAGGCCTGATAAGACGCGTTTAGCGTCGTATCAGGCATCGCTTGTCGGATGCGGCGCGAGCGCCTTATCCGACCTACATTGCTGGTCCCGTAGGCCTGATAAGACGCGTTTAGCATCGCATCAGGCTTCAATTGCCGGAGAAGGCGATAACGCCTTATCCGGTCTACAGTGCAGGTGAAACTTAAACTACTACACGTCCAGCAGCAGACGCGTCGGATCTTCCAGCAACTCTTTGATCGTTACCAGGAAGCCCACGGATTCGCGACCATCGATCAGACGGTGATCGTAGGACAGCGCCAGGTACATCATCGGCAGGATCTCAACCTGACCATTCACCGCCATCGGACGATCTTTGATAGCGTGCATACCCAGAATTGCGCTCTGCGGCGGGTTGATGATCGGCGTAGACATCAGGGAACCGAACACACCACCGTTGGTGATGGTGAAGTTACCACCGGTCAGATCTTCAACCGTCAGCTTGCCGTCACGGCCTTTGACTGCCAGCTCTTTGATTTTCTTCTCGATGTCTGCCATGCCGAGGGTATCGACATCACGCAGTACCGGCGTCACCAGGCCGCGCGGCGTAGAAACCGCCATGCTGACGTCGAAATAGTTGTGGTAAACCACATCATCGCCGTCGATAGACGCATTCACTTCCGGGTAACGTTTCAGGGCTTCAACCACGGCTTTCACGTAGAAGGACATAAAGCCCAGGCGGATGCCGTGACGTTTTTCAAACGCTTCACCGTACTGCTTACGCAGATCCATAATCGGCTTCATGTTGACTTCGTTGAACGTGGTCAGCATGGCGGTGGAGTTTTTCGCTTCCAGCAGACGCTCTGCCACACGCTTACGCAGGCGAGTCATCGGGACACGTTTTTCGCTACGTGCAGCCAGAACCGGTTGCGCCGCCGGAGCAGCCGCGGCCGGAGCAGACTCTTTCGCCGGGGCTTTCGCCAGATGTTTTTCCACATCTTCACGGGTCAGACGACCACCCACACCGGTGCCTTTAATGGCGCTGGCGTCGAGGTTGTGTTCAGCCAGCAGGCGACGGATCGCCGGGCTTAACGCATCGTTGTTTTGCTCTTCCAGAGACGCCTGCTGGCGTTGCGCCGGAGTGGACGCTTTCTCTTCAGATTTGGCGCTGGTTTCTTTACCGGCGCTGTTGCCTTCACGCAGGCGACCGAGGATCTGACGAGACGTTACCGTTGTACCTTCATCTTCCAGAACCGCATCCAGAATGCCGTCTGCTGATGCCGGTACTTCCAGTACCACTTTGTCAGTTTCGATTTCTACCAGCACTTCATCACGTACGACTGCGTCGCCGGGTTTTTTATGCCAGGTTGCGACGGTGGCATCGGCTACGGATTCAGGCAGGTCAGGGACCAGAATATCTACGCTACTCATTGTGTATCCTTTATTTATTCGACGTTCAGCGCGTCATTAACCAGATCTTGTTGCTGTTTCTGGTGAACGGACATATACCCTACCGCCGGAGAGGCGGAGGCCGGGCGGCCTGCATAACGCAGAGAAGCCCCAAATGGAATCACTTCACGGAAATGATGCTGGCTGCAGTACCATGCGCCCTGGTTGAGCGGCTCTTCCTGGCACCAGACAAAATCCTTGACGTGAGCAAACTGCTGCAACACTTCCTGCATCGCTTTATGCGGGAACGGGTAGAGTTGCTCGATACGCACAATGGCGACATCGTGTTGATTGTTCTTACGACGTTGTTCCAGCAGGTCGTAATAAACCTTACCAGAACACATCACTACGCGCTTCACGCCCTTCGGATCAAGCTCGTCGATTTCACCGATGGCGGGCAGGAAGGTGCCGTTCGCCAGTTCTTCGAGGCTGGAAACCGCCAGCGGATGACGCAGCAGGGATTTCGGCGACATCACGACCAGCGGACGACGCATCCCGCGCAGTGCCTGACGACGCAGCATGTGGTAAACCTGTGCCGGGGTAGACGGTACGCAAACCTGCATGTTTTGCTCAGCACAAAGTTGCAGATAACGTTCCAGACGCGCGGAGGAGTGCTCCGGCCCCTGCCCTTCGTAACCGTGCGGCAGCAACATCACCAGACCACACATCCGGCCCCATTTCTGTTCGCCAGAGGAGATGAACTGGTCGATAACCACCTGCGCACCGTTGGCGAAGTCACCGAACTGTGCTTCCCAGATAGTCAGAGTGCGTGGTTCTGCGGTGGCATAACCGTATTCAAACGCCAGCACGGCTTCTTCAGACAGTACGGAGTCCCAGACACGGAACGCGCCCTGACCGTTATGGATATGTTGCAGCGGCGTGTAAGTGGAACCGTTAGACTGGTTATGGATCACCGCGTGGCGGTGGAAGAACGTACCGCGACCGGAGTCTTCACCCGACAGACGAACCGGGATGCCTTCGTCAACCAGCGTGGCGTAAGCGAGGTTTTCCGCGCCGCCCCAATCGAACAGTTTCTCACCGGCAGCCATCGCCTGGCGATCGCCATAAATCTTGGCAACGCGAGACTGCATTTCAACCGCTTCCGGCACCGTACTGATGCGTTTAGCCAGCTCCTGCAGGCGCTTCATCTCAACTTTGTTCGGGTACTCTTCGTCCCATTCGTGGTTGAGGTACGGCGACCAGGTGAAAGAGTGCATGTTCATCGGACGCCACTCTGCCACTACGCAATCGCCAGCATCCAGCGCATCGCGGTACAGGTTAACCATCTCGGTGGCATCTTCCAGCGTCGCCACTTTTTCCTGCTCCAGCTTGTCAGCGTAGATTTTGCGCGGCGTTGGATGTTTTTTGATTTTCTGATACATCAGCGGCTGGGTTGCGCTCGGCTCGTCGGCTTCGTTGTGGCCGTGACGGCGGTAGCACACCAGGTCGATGAAGACATCACGTTTAAAGGTGTTACGGAAATCGAGCGCCAGACGGGTCACAAAGGCAACGGCTTCCGGATCGTCCGCGTTAACGTGGAAAATCGGTGCCTGAACCATCTTACCGATATCAGTACAGTACGGCGTAGAACGAGCATCCAGCGGATTAGAGGTGGTGAAGCCAACCTGGTTGTTGATAACGATACGTACCGTACCGCCAACTTCATAACCACGTGCTTTCGACATGTTCAGGGTTTCCTGAACCACGCCCTGTCCGGTCACTGCGGCGTCACCGTGGATGGTGATTGGCAGCACTTTGTTGCTGCTCGGCTCATCAAGTCTGTCCAGACGGGCACGAACAGAACCGATAACTACCGGGCTTACAATCTCAAGGTGAGACGGGTTAAACGCCAGCGCCAGGTGCACCAGGCCGCCATCGGTCTGGAAGTCAGACGAGAAGCCCATGTGGTATTTCACGTCACCCGTGCCGAGGTGTTCTTTATGTTTACCGGCGAACTCGTCGAACAAGTCTTGCGGTTTTTTACCCAGCACGTTCACCAGCACGTTCAGACGACCACGGTGCGCCATCCCGAGAACCACTTCGCGGGTGCCGCTGTTGCCAGCGTGGCGGATCATCTCTTTAAGCATCGGGATTAACGCGTCACCGCCTTCCAGCGAGAAGCGTTTTGCACCAGGGAATTTTGCACCGAGGTAACGTTCAAGGCCTTCAGCGGCGGTCAGTTCGCTTAAGAAGCGTTTTTTCTCTTCGCTATTGAAAGTCGCGCGACCAGACTCGATACGCTGTTGGATCCAGCGTTTTTCTTCGGTGCTGGTAATGTGCATATACTCGGCACCAATCGGGCCGCAGTAGGTTTGCTTGAGGGCTTCCAGCAGTTCGCCGAGTTTCATGGTTTCTTTGCCGCTGGCAAATGAACCGACGTTGAAGGTCTCCTGGAAGTCTGCTTCGGTCAGATCGTGGAAAGACGGATCCAGATCGGCCACTTTATCTTGCTGCCACAGTCCCAGCGGATCGAGATTCGCATGCTGGTGACCACGGAAGCGGTATGCGTTAATGAGCTGCAGGACTTTAACCTGCTTCACATTGGTGTCAGGGTCGGAGATCGTTGAAGAGTAACGTGAAGCGTCTTTCGCCAGGCGGCGGAAATATTCACGCGTTTGAGAGTGGAATTGATCCGGTTTGACTCCCGTACCAGGTAACTGCTGGAACGTCGAACGCCAGTTAGCGTCAACCGAGTCAGGATCGGTTAAGAAGTCTTCATAGAGCTGTTCTATCCAGCTCTGGTTTGCGCCAGAGAGGTAAGAAGAGTCCAACCAGGCTTTCAAAGCGCTGTTCTGCATCGTGATCCCTTAAGCATCTTTTTTATGCTTACTTCGCCGTGGATACTACCACGCACATTTCATATCAGATGTGCGTGCCGGGGTTCACTTGTTGCGGACTTGTCGTATTTTCTGCGTCCGCTAAGGAACCTTTAAAAACTGTCTTAGTGTCAGGGGCAGTTTTTAAAGATTTCCTGCATTTCTTTGTTACGCCTGATGCGACGCTTGCGCGTCTTATCAGGCCTACAGTTTCTGCATTTCTTTTGTAGGCCGGATAAGGCATTCACGCCGCATCCGGCTCTGGTTGCCTGATGCGACGCTTGCGCGTCTTATCAGGCCTACGGTTTCTGCATTTCTTTTGTAGGCCGGATAAGGCGTTCACGCCGCATCCGGCACTGGTTGCCTGATGCGACGCTTGCGCGTCTTATCAGGCCCGGGGTTTATGCATTACGCTGCAATAACATCGACTTGATATGGCCGATGGCGCGCGTCGGGTTCAGCCCTTTCGGACATACACTGACGCAGTTCATGATGCTGTGACAGCGGAATACACTGAATGCATCACTCAAACCGTCGAGGCGCTCGTCAGTCTCGGTATCACGGCTATCGATCAGGAAACGATATGCCGCTAACAAGCCTGCCGGGCCGATAAACTTATCGGGATTCCACCAGAAAGACGGACAAGAGGTTGAACAACATGCGCAGAGAATACATTCATACAGCCCGTCGAGTTTTTCGCGCTGCTCTGGCATCTGTAAATGCTCACGAGCTGGCGGATTTTGCCCATTATTCAACAGGTAAGGTTTGATTTTCTCATATTGCGCATAGAATTGTCCCATGTCTACCACCAAATCGCGGACAACCGGTAAACCTGGTAACGGGCGAATTACAATTTTCTTACCCGGCTGGTTGAGTGCCGAAATTGGGGTAATACAGGCCAGACCATTCTTACCGTTCATGTTCAGACCGTCGGAACCACATACCCCTTCACGACAGGAGCGACGGAACGACAGGCTGGGATCTTTCTCTTTCAACTGGATAAGCGCATCCAGCAGCATCATGTCGCGACCTTCATCCGCTTCCAGGGTGTAATCCTGCATACGCGGAGCATCATCAACATCCGGGTTATAGCGATAAATTGAAAACTCGAGTCTCATTTTCCTGTCTCCGCATTAGTAAGTACGAATCTTCGGCGGGAATGCCGGGCGCAGTTTCGGTTCCATGTTGACGCTTCGGCGCGTCATGGATTCCGACTCTGGCAGATACAGGGAGTGGCACAGCCAGTTTTCATCATCGCGATCCGGGAAGTCGAAGCGGCTATGCGCACCACGGCTTTCGGTACGGAAGTTGGCAGAAACAGCCGTTGCATACGCCGTTTCCATCAGGTTATCCAGTTCCAGGCACTCAACGCGCTGGGTGTTGAACTCACTTGAAGTATCATCCAGACGGGCATTTTTCAGACGCTCGCGGATCACTTTCAACTGCTCAAGCCCTTTCGCCATCGCATCACCTTCACGGAAGACCGAGAAGTTATGCTGCATACATTCTTGCAGTGCTTTACGAATCGCCACCGGATCTTCACCGTTACGGTTGTTGTTCCAGCGGTTCAGACGATCGAGAGAAGCTTCAACATCAGACTCGCTGGCATCGCGCAGTACGCCCTGCTCGGCAATAGACTCTTGCAGATGCAGACCTGCCGCACGACCAAATACCACCAGGTCCAGCAGCGAGTTGCCGCCCAGACGGTTTGCGCCGTGTACGGATACGCAGGCAATTTCACCTACCGCGAACAGCCCAGGGATCACCACATCTTCGCCTTTCTCGTTCACGGTCAGCGCCTGACCGGTCACTTTGGTCGGAATACCGCCCATCATGTAGTGACAGGTTGGGATTACCGGAATCGGCTCTTTCACTGGATCGACGTGAGCGAAGGTGCGGGAGAGTTCAAGGATACCCGGCAGACGGGATTCAAGAACTTCTTTACCCAGGTGGTCGAGTTTCAGTTTTGCGTGTGGCCCCCACGGACCATCACAGCCGCGACCTTCACGGATTTCGATCATGATGGAACGCGCCACCACGTCACGGCCCGCCAGGTCTTTGGCGTTCGGCGCATAACGCTCCATAAAGCGTTCGCCATGTTTGTTCAGCAGATAACCGCCTTCACCACGGCAACCTTCGGTGACCAGTACGCCCGCACCGGCAATACCGGTCGGGTGGAACTGCCACATTTCCATATCCTGTACCGGTACGCCTGCACGGATAGCCATGCCGACACCGTCGCCAGTGTTAATGTGGGCGTTGGTGGTGGACTGATAAATACGCCCTGCCCCGCCAGTCGCCAGCACGGTAGCGCGAGCTTTAAAGTAAACCACTTCACCAGTTTCGATGCACAGTGCGGTACAACCGACCACCGCGCCATCGGCGTTTTTCACCAGATCCAGCGCATACCATTCGGAGAAAATAGTGGTGTGGTTTTTCAGGTTCTGCTGATAAAGCGTGTGCAGCAGTGCGTGACCGGTACGGTCGGCAGCCGCCGCAGTACGTGCCGCCTGCTCGCCGCCGAAGTTTTTCGACTGGCCGCCAAACGGACGTTGATAGATACGACCATCATCAAGGCGCGAGAAAGGCAGGCCCATGTGTTCCAGTTCCAGAATCGCTTCCGGCCCGGTTTTACACATATATTCAATCGCGTCCTGGTCACCGATATAGTCCGACCCTTTTACGGTGTCGTACATATGCCATTCCCAGTTATCTTCATGGGTATTACCCAGCGCAACGGTAATGCCGCCCTGCGCAGAAACGGTATGGGAACGGGTCGGGAAAACTTTAGAGAGCAGCGCACAAGTCTGGCCGCTCTGGGAAATTTGTAGCGCCGCGCGCATACCTGCGCCTCCGGCACCAATCACAACTGCATCAAATTCTCTGACTGGCAATTTCATCACACACCCCACACCACAACGAATCCATAAATCACGTAAACCACCAGTGCAACGACAATCACCAGTTGCAGAATCAGGCGCACGGCCAATGGTTTAACGTAGTCGGTCAACACCTGCCACATGCCGATCCAGGCATGGATCAAAATGGAAAACAGTGCCAGCAGAGTGAAGACTTTAGTGAACGCAGAGGCAAAGAAACCACTCCAGACGTCATATGTCAGTTCGCCACTGATAGCAAAAAAACCGACCATATAAATGATGTAAAGCGTCAGGACGAGAGCAGTAGCGCGAACGAGGATGAAATCATGTACGCCATTGCGTCCTAATGCGGAAGCGTTGCTTACCATACGAGGACTCCTGCAAGAAGTGAAAGCACGACAGTAATGACAAAGGAGATTTTGGCAGAGCGTTTACCCGCTTCGAATGTTTCTTCCAGATAGCCAAAATCCATCATCATGTGGCGAATACCTACGACGACGTGATATGCCAGAGCGGTAAGGATGCCCCACATGATAAATTTCACGAAGAAGCTACCCATAATGGCGGAAGCTTGCTCGAAACCTTCAGGGGAAGAGAGGCTGGTACCCAGAAGCCACAGCAGGATGCCCACTGCAACAAACGTAATCACACCGGAAACGCGATGAAGAATGGACGCTATCGCCGTGATGGGGAACCGGATGGTCTGTAGGTCCAGATTAACAGGTCTTTGTTTTTTCACATTTCTTATCATGAATAACGCCCACATGCTGTTCTTATTATTCCCTGGGGACTACGGGTACAGAGGATAACTTTCTGTTACCTGGAGACGTCGGGATTTCCTTCCTCCGGTCTGCTTGCGGGTCAGACAGCGTCCTTTCTATAACTGCGCGTCATGCAAAACACTGCTTCCAGATGCGAAAACGACACGTTACAACGCTGGGTGGCTCGGGATTGCAGGGTGTTCCGGAGACCTGGCGGCAGTATAGGCTGTTCACAAAATCATTACAATTAACCTACATATAGTTTGTCTGGTTTTATCCGGAACAGTGATCTGGGTCACGATAACAACATTTATTTAATTTTTAACCATCACATTTGACAATCATTCAACAAAGTTGTTACAAACATTACCAGGAAAAGCATATAATGCGTAAAAGTTATGGGGTCACTATTTCACCGAAGATTAACTTATGTAACAGTGTGGAAGTATTGACCAATACATTCGAGACAGTTATTAGTGATAGACAGGTTTAATAATTCGGATTGCTAAGTGCTTGATTCGCCGTTTATTCGTCATCAATGAATTCTTTACCTGCAAGCGCCCAGAGCTCTGTACCCAGGTTTCCTCTCTCCCACAGAGCGGCGAGCCAAATAACAAACGGGTAAAGCCAGGTTGATGTGCGAAGGCAAATTTAAGTTCCGGCAGTCTTATGCAATAAGGCGCTAAGGAGACCTTAAATGGCTGATACAAAAGCAAAACTCACCCTCAATGGGAACACAGCTGTTGAACTGGATGTGCTGAAAGGCACGCTAGGTCAAGATGTTATCGATATCCGTACGCTTGGTTCAAAAGGCGTATTCACCTTTGACCCTGGTTTCACTTCAACAGCATCCTGCGAATCTAAAATTACTTTTATTGATGGTGATGAAGGTATTTTGCTGCATCGTGGCTTCCCGATCGATCAGCTGGCAACCGATTCTAACTACCTGGAAGTTTGCTACATCCTGTTGAATGGTGAAAAACCAACCCAGGAACAGTATGACGAGTTCAAAACGACGGTGACCCGTCATACCATGATCCACGAGCAGATCACCCGTCTCTTCCACGCTTTCCGTCGCGACTCGCATCCGATGGCGGTAATGTGCGGTATTACTGGTGCGCTGGCGGCGTTTTATCATGACTCTCTGGACGTCAATAACCCGCGCCATCGTGAAATCGCCGCGTTCCGCCTGTTGTCGAAAATGCCGACCATGGCAGCAATGTGCTACAAATATTCCATCGGGCAGCCGTTTGTTTACCCGCGTAATGACCTCTCCTACGCTGGAAACTTCCTGCACATGATGTTCTCCACGCCGTGCGAACCGTATGAAGTCAATCCGATTCTGGAACGCGCGATGGACCGTATTCTGATCCTGCACGCTGACCACGAACAAAACGCCTCTACTTCTACCGTACGTACCGCAGGTTCTTCGGGCGCAAACCCGTTTGCCTGTATCGCGGCAGGTATTGCTTCTCTGTGGGGACCAGCACACGGCGGCGCCAACGAAGCTGCACTGAAAATGCTGGAAGAAATCAGCTCGGTTAAACACATTCCGGAATTTGTTCGTCGTGCGAAAGACAAAAATGACTCTTTCCGTCTGATGGGCTTCGGTCACCGTGTGTACAAAAACTACGACCCGCGCGCGACTGTAATGCGTGAAACCTGCCATGAAGTGCTGAAAGAGCTGGGTACCAAAGATGACCTGCTGGAAGTGGCCATGGAGCTGGAAAACATCGCGCTGAACGACCCGTACTTTATCGAGAAGAAACTGTACCCGAACGTCGATTTCTACTCTGGTATCATCCTGAAAGCGATGGGCATTCCGTCTTCCATGTTCACCGTCATCTTCGCCATGGCCCGTACCGTTGGCTGGATCGCTCACTGGAGCGAAATGCATAGTGACGGCATGAAGATTGCCCGTCCGCGTCAGCTTTACACTGGTTACGAAAAACGCGACTTTAAAAGCGACATCAAGCGTTAACCATTGATTGCATGACAGTAAATCCTTCTAACCCGTCTTTTCTATGGCGGGTTATTTTTTATTTGCCTAAACACAAAAAATTGTAAAGATAAAATCCATTATCGGACCAACATAGATATTGTAAAAAAAATAACACTGCTCATTTTATGATCAGCCTGATGGTTTTTTATTACACCCTCCAGATAGCAAGATTTTTAACCTCATGAAAATGAGGGGAATCTCTAATAAACCTGCATCCTTTTCATTAAGCAATTAATTCACCGCATCAATTAATTAGCCTTGTATTTAATATAGTTAACAATGTTTTTAAGTAAAACTAAAAACATTTGATATTCAAGTAAGTTATTCTGGTACCGCTATACTTTTTCTATTTCCTTAAAGGACTCCGTTATGTTTAAAGGACAAAAAACACTGGCGGCGCTGGCCGTATCTCTGTTAATTTCAGCCCCTGTTTATGCTGCAAATGAAGGCTCTGGTGAAATTCACTTTAAAGGTGAAGTTATTGAAGCGCCTTGTGAAATTAAGCAAGAAGACATTGATAAACAAGTAAATCTTGGTGAGGTGACCAAGACCCGCATCAACCAGGATCATCACAGTGCATTAACGCCTGTCGATATTCATTTAGTTAACTGTGACCTGCCAAATTCCGATAACGGTTCTGGTTCCGTAGTATCAAAAGTCTCAGTAACCTTTGACAGTTCGGCGAAAACCACGGGAGCCTCACCAATGCTCAGTAACACCAGCGCTGGTGAAGCCACTGGTGTTGGCGTGCGCTTAATGAACAAAGACCAGTCCAACATCACTCTGGGTTCAGAAAGTCCAGATATTGGGCTGGAACCAACAGCCACAGAACAAACACTAAACTTCTTCGCCTGGATGGAGCAGATTGATAACGGCACTCCCGTGACGGCGGGTGAAGTCACTGCCAACGCGACCTATGTGCTGGATTATAAATAATCACCGCGTCGTCATTGATTAATCTATACATATGACAGCGACGTATTACGGCGGCAAGTTAGCCGCCTTTCTTCAAATATTTATCAGGTATGGATGCCGTGAATATTTACCGAGTTTCTGTTTTATCCTGCCTGACAATGGCTATCCCCTCTGCATTGGCAGTGGAGTTTAACCTTAACGTCCTTGATAAATCGATGCGCGATAGCGTTGATATTTCTCTGCTCAATGAAAAAGGCGCTATCGTCCCCGGTGATTATTTTGTTAGCGTCGTTGTTAATAATATTCAAATCAGCAGTGGGCAATCTATTCACTGGCAAAAAGCCAACGACAAAACAATTCCTTGTATCAATGATTCCCTGTTGAGTAAATTTGGCCTTAAAGAAAAAATCCGCCAGACATTGCCGCAGGTTAATCAGTGTTTTGATTTTAGCGGCCTGCCGGAAATTGTCTTTACGTTTGATCAGACCAACCAACAACTTAATATCTCGATTCCACAAGCCTGGCTGGCATGGCATTCAGACAACTGGGCGCCGCCTGAAACATGGGATACCGGAGTTTCGGGTGTCCTGCTGGACTACAACCTGTTTGCCAGCACTTATCGTCCGCAAGAAGGAAGCAGTAATACCAATCTGAATGCTTACGGTACAACGGGTATTAACGCCGGAGCATGGCGGTTGCGTAGCGATTACCAGCTCAACCAGTCCGATAATGGTGATGTACATGATCAATCCGGGGCCATTTCCCGAACCTATCTGTTTCGCCCGCTACCACAAATAGGCTCCAGATTAACGCTTGGCGAAACCGATCTCAGTTCCAATATTTTTGACGGTTTTTCGTATACCGGCGCCTCCCTGACCAGCGATGACCGAATGCTTCCCTGGGAATTACGCGGATATGCACCGCAAATTAGCGGCGTGGCGCAAACTAACGCTACCGTCACCATAAGCCATACCGGACGCGTCATTTATCAGAAAAAAGTCCCACCTGGCCCGTTTATCATTGATGACCTGAATCAGTCAGTTCAAGGCACACTGGATGTTAAAGTGACGGAGGAAGATGGCCGGGTTAATAATTTCCAGGTATCCGCAGCATCAACGCCTTTTCTGACCCGCCAGGGGCAGGTGCGTTATAAACTTGCAGCGGGTCGTCCGCGCCCTTCTTTGTCTCATCATACTGAAAACGAAACGTTTTTAAGTAATGAAGCTTCCTGGGGGGTGTTCTCCAATACTTCACTGTATGGCGGGTTGATTCTCGCCGGGGACGATTATCATTCTGGCGCGCTGGGTATAGGGCAAAATATGCTGTGGCTGGGGGCGCTCTCCTTCGACGTCACCTGGGCTAAAAGTCGTTTTGATAATCAACCGGACGAGAAAGGTTACAGTTATCGCTTCAACTACAGTAAACGGATAGATGCCACCGACAGTCTTCTTTCGATAGCGGCATATCGTTTCTCCGACCGCCATTTCCATAGCTACGCCAATTATATCGATCATAAATACAATGACGCTGATGCTCAGGATGAAAAAAGGACAATCAGCCTTTCCGCCGGGCAACCCATTACGCCGCTGAATCTCAACCTGTACGTCAACGTGTTGCGTCAAACCTGGTGGAATGCGGAGTCCTCCACAACCGCCAATATTACCGCTGGCTTTAACGTTGATATCGGTGACTGGAAAGATATTTCCGTCTCAACCTCATTTAACACCACACATTACGAAGACAAAGCTCGTGATAACCAGATTTACCTGTCCATTTCATTGCCTATTGGTGACGGTGGCCGCATTGGTTATGACATGCAGGACAGTAAAAATAGTACCTCGCACCGCATGTCGTGGAACGATACCCTGGATGACCGTAACAGTTGGGGAATATCGACCGGCCTGCAATCTGACCGCCCTGACAATGGCGCGCAGGTTAGCGGCAATTATCAGCATCTTAGTTCTGCGGGCGAGTGGGATCTGTCTGGCACGTACGCCGCTAATGATTACAGCTCTGCCAGCACCAGCTGGAGTGGCTCCTTTACTGCTACACGCTATGGCGCTGCGTTTCATCGCCGTAGCTCCACCAACGAACCTCGTCTTATGGTTAGTACAGACGGTGTAGCCGACATTCCGATTCAGGGTAATCTCGACTACACCAACCGCTTTGGCATTGCGGTCGTACCGTTTGTCTCCAGTTACCAACCCTCGACTGTCGCGGTCAATATGAACGACTTGCCCGACGGCGTCACGGTATCCGAAAACGTGGTCAAAGAAACCTGGACGGAAGGTGCGATCGGCTATAAAGCGCTGGCTTCACGTTCTGGAAAAGATGTCAACGTCATCATCCGCGACTCCAGCGGTCATTTCCCACCACTCGGCGCCGATATCCGGCAAGAAGGAAGCGGAATCAGCGTCGGAATGGTGGGGGAAGATGGCCACGCCTGGTTAAGTGGTGTGGGTGAAAGTCAGCGATTCACAATACTTTGGGGTGATAAACAGCGTTGTTTAATTCAGCTTCCTCAGCACCTGGAAGATATGAGTAAACGTCTGATTCTCCCCTGTCATTAATTAAGGAAAAGACAATGACAATTTTTAAAGGAATGCCCCTTATTCTGCTGATCGTGAGCTTATGCAGCCATGCTGCGTTACAGCCCGATCGCACTCGCATCGTGTTTAACGCCAAAGATAAAGCGACCAGCCTGCGGATAGAAAATCGCAGCGATAAACTTCCCTATCTCGCATACTCATGGATAGAAAATGACAAAGGGGATAAAAGCGATGATTTCCTCGTAGCCTTGCCGCCAATCCAACGTCTGGAAGCGAAAGCGACCTCGCAGGCGCGTATCGTCAAGCAATCTTCAACCAGCCAATTGCCGACCGATCGTGAGTCGCTGTTTTACTATAATCTGCGCGAGATCCCCCCCGCTCCGGAAAAAGCAACCGGTCATGCCATTCTTCAAGTTGCTATCCAGAGCCGTATAAAGTTGTTCTGGCGGCCCGCCGGATTACGCAAAAAATCGGGCGAGCATGTGGAATTACAGTTACAGGTCAGCCAGCAGAATAATCAACTTACCCTGAAAAACCCGACCCCTTATTACCTGACAATCGCCTATCTTGGCCGCGATAAAAAAGGCATTCTGCCCGGCTTTAAAAGTACGCTCATAGCGCCTTTTACTTCGGCAATCGCCAGTACGGGTAACTATAACGGCAACCAGTTTTATCTTGGTTATATGGATGACTATGGCGCGTTGCGTATGACGACGCTCAACTGTCAGGGGCCATGCAAAATGCAGCGCGTGGTGGAGGATAAACAATGAGTATAAGCAAAGGACTGTTACTCATTGCCTGTTTGTTATTTCTGCCCTTAAAAAACGCGTTGGCGCTGGACTGTTATTTTGGCGCCTCAGGCGGCTCGGTGGAAAAAGCAGAAACGATTATGCCATTCGCCGTCCCGGCTAACGCCAAAACGGGAGATAAAATCTGGGAATCCGATGATATTAAAATCCCCGTCTATTGTGATAACAATACTAACGGTGATTTCGAAAGTGAGCACGTTTATGCATGGGTAAACCCCTACCCCGGTATGCAGGATCGCTACTATCAACTCGGTGTAACCTATAACGGCGCTGATTATGACGCCAGCCTCGGAAAAAGCCGTATCGATACTAACCAATGCATCGACAGTAAAAAAATTGACATGTATACGCCAGAGCAAATAATCGCAATGGGATGGCAAAATAAAATTTGTTCTGGTGATCCTGCAAATATCCGTAAATCGCGAACATTTATGGCACGTATGCGACTGTACGTCAAACTACGCGAAATGCCGCCACACGATTATCAAAGCACCCTTAGCGATTACACTGTCGTACAATTTGATGGCGCTGGCGGCGTCAACGAAGATCCCTCGGCCAAAAACCTGAAATATCACATCTATGGGCTGGAAAATATTCGCGTTCTTGACTGCGGTGTCGACTTCGCCATTACCCCCGATAATCAGGTCATCGATTTTGGTAAATTTAACGTGCTGGATATTCGCCGTCACAATATGACAAAAACGTTCTCCATCAAAACGACCAAAACCCAAAATGGTGAATGCACCGATGGCTTCAAAGTCAGTTCTTCGTTTTATACCGAAGAAACATTGGTGGAAGGCGATCAGGCGCTGCTCGTGGGGAATGGATTGCGGCTACGTGTGCTGGATGAAAATTCTTCACCCTATACATTCAATAAATATTCTGAATACGCCGACTTTACCAGCGACATGCTGGTCTATGAAAAAGCCTATACGGCAGAACTGTCATCTATAAGCGGCACGCCCATTGAGCCCGGCCCCTTTGATACCGTGGTGCTGTTCAAAATTAACTACAACTAAATTCTATTCACGCGGATAGAACGTTGTGTGTATCACTGTCGTTATATTGTTATCAACGTTCTGGCCTTCTGGTCAGAACGTTTTCTAACCAGCATATACTCTAAATTATTTTAAAAAACACCCCATCGGTTGACCATAGAAAAAATAATGCAAAAGCCTATGGGTAAAATACCCCCGAAAAAATCACGGGGGTCATACTCAATCAAAGGGTATTACATTTATTGTTTAAACCAGCAGCAAAGATATTATCGGAATATAGGTAATGACCAACAGAAGTAAAATCAGACTTATCAGTAGTGGTACCGCTTCTCGCATAAATTGCCCGACAGAAACCTGTACGGTATTACACACCAGCAGCATCACCGTTCCGACAGGCGGTGATAACGTTCCTAACGATAAGTTGAGGATCATGATGATGCCAAAATGCACCGGATCAATGCCAAAATGCGCCACCACAGGTTTAAGCAACGGCACTAATATCAGCAGGATGGCGCTGCCTTCAAGGAACATGCCAAGCACCAGCAGCAATAGATTAATAATCAATAAAAAGACGTATTTATTATCGGTCAGAGAGGTCACAAACTCCGCAACTGTTATACCGGCCCGCTCGAGGGAAAATATCCAGCCCAGCGCGGCACTCGCCATAATGATTAACATGACTGACGCCGTGGAACGCGCCGTCTCAGAGAGCGCAGTAAATACATGGCTGATTTTCAGTTCGCGATAAATGACAAAACCAATAAACATCACCAACAATACCGCCACTGCTCCGGCTTCCGTTGGCGTGAAGATATTTGCCCGAATGCCGCCGATAACCGCAACGATTAAAAACAATGCTGGCCAGGCCTGCACCAGAGCCACCGACACTTCTTTCGGTTTTGGCCAGTGTTCACTGGAAGGCTTTAAATCGCGACGAATAGCCACCAGCCAGACGGTGACAATCAACATCGCGGCGCACAGCAGTCCCGGAAGGATCCCGGCCATAAACATGGAACCGATGGAGACATCCGCCACCAGTCCGTAAAGGATCAGTGCAATACCCGGTGGGATAATAGGCGTGATCAGCGAGCCGCTGGCAGTTATCGCAGCGGCAAAGCCACGGGAATAACCTTTCTGTTCCATTTCCGGCACCATCATGCGCGACAACATCGCAGCATCCGCCAGGTTAGAAGCACTGACGCCGCCCATCATGGTACTCACCAGAATGTTAGCCCCGCCCAGGCCACCGCGCATTCTACCAACCAACACGTTGGCAATTTGCAAAATACGCGCGGCAATACCGGTATAGCTCATTAGCGTACCTAATAAGATAAAAAACGGAATAGCTAACAGCGAAGGAGTTTGCGTCGTGGCAATCAAGCGCTGAATTGCCACCATTAACGGTACGTTTGAATAGCAAAGGAAGTAGGTCAGAATGCCGCAAAACATCGCCAGCCATACCGGCATATTAATAAATAAACAGATGAACATCAGCGGAATGATCATCAGCCAGTTATCCAGCCAACTTCCCGCCAGTAATTCACTCAATGCGGTCATTATTCACCTTCCTTGTTGGGTGTTTTCTTTATCAGGTGTAAGGCGGTAAAACAGGCAATGCCGATAGCACCAACCGTGACTGCAATATCGATCCAGAACCAGGATATTTTTAATATTTGGGTTGTTTTAAACGCTGTCCCGGCAGCTAATTTCCATGCAGACCAGGCCATAACAACCAGCAAAATAATAGATATCAGAGAGACAAATAAGGTTAATACGCGTTGCCAGCGAGGTGTAAGTGCATCAGCTAAAAATGGAATAGACAAATGAGTATTATCTCTTTCAGCAACAACGGCACCGAACATCACCACCCAAACCATTAATAAACCGGAGATTTCTTCTGTCCATTGTAATGGCATATTAAATACGTAGCGCATGATTACCGCGCCAATGGTTATTATCACTAATAAAAAGAGCGTTAATACTGCGGCAACTTCAATTACTTTCCCTAAAAGACGCATACACACCTCTGCTCTTAACGGTCGGTGCCGAAACACCGACCTGTCCTTGTGCCATGAAGTTATTTCAGCTGTTGCTGAATAGTGTCATATAACCCCGGGGTCCATTCCGGGAATTGTTGGTACACTTTTAAGGCTTTTTCTTTGAAAGGAGCCACGTCAGGATAGATAATTTCTACGCCCTGCTCCTGCATGGTTTTCAACATTGCTGCATCCTGCTCAGTGGTAATTTTCTGGCTATATAAACCAGCTTCATACGCTGTCTGGTGAATAATATCTAACTGCGCAGGTGTCAGGGTACTGAAAAACGCTTCTCCACCCAACCATAATGATGTATTGGTCAGATAGTTCACCATTGACAGATATTTCGCCTGCTCATGCAGTTTTTGCCCATACAGAACAGAAACCGGGTTTTCCACACCATCGATCATTCCCTGAGTCAGCGCCGGATAAACGTCTCCCAGCGGCATCGGTGTTGGCGTTGCGCCCATTGCTTCAATGGCCTTAATCTGCATGACGTTATTCGGTACGCGAATCTTCATTCCTTTCAGGTCTTCCGGTGTACGAATTGGTTTTTTAGCAATGATCTGCCGGGTACCGTACAGATAGTTGCTCATGACAATATGCACACCTTTTTCCCGCAGCTTTTGTTCTTTCTGTTTAAACCAGTCGCTGGCATAAATCGCAAACAGTTTCTGCGGATCTTCGGTTAAATAAGGCCCAAATAATATTCCCAGGTCTGCATCATAGTCAGTTAAAAAACCAACATCACTGATGGTGATAATATTCATCCCCATCAACGCTTGCTCTGTAATATCTTGTTTAGATCCTAACTGTGAACTTGGGTAAAGCTCGAAAACAATATCTCCATTGCTTTTTTTCTTCACAAGATCTGCCCAGTACTTCACTACTGTATCCGCGGGTTCGCCAAGGTTACTTTCATAGGCGATTTTGATAGTTACCGGTGCGGCATTCAGCATCGGACTTAATATAGCGAAAAGAAATAAAAATGACGTCAGTAATTTCTTCATTATTATTACCTGTGAGAGCTTTATTGATTAACGGGGATCTGCCCGACAGACTGCGTTTTTGTTGTAATCAAATGCTTTATACGTTAAAACAAACTCCTGATGTTCCAGTCGTTCTGCGGCACAATGTTGACCGTTGGCGACATTTTCAATCACCTGCATAATATCGTCCGCAATGTCGTCGAGCGTTGCGCCTTCGCTAATAACCCGTCCGGCATTTACGTCCATATCGTCAGATAAATGCTCCCACGTCTGCGGGTTATTACACACTTTAATAATCGGTGCGATCACAGAACCAATAACCGAACCGCGCCCCGTGGTAAATAACACCATATGACAGCCAGAGGCGATAAGTTCCAGCGCTTCTGATGAGTCATTAATATTCGGATAACCAAAACGTGGCTCACCATCAGGCACAACGTCCATCAACCAAAGTCCGGGAAAAGGTGTTTGTTGTGTCGGTAAAATAACACCAGCAATATGCGCATCACCCGATTTGGTATATGCCCCGAGGGATTTTTCTTCCTGCGTGGTTAAGCCACCTTCGGCATTACCATTGGAAAAACTCCCCAGCCCCATCAAACTGTAATAACGATCTGCTTTTGTCATTGCCGCTTCGATGGCATCACGTGCCTGCGGACTGCCCGCTCGCGACATCATATGTTGCTCACAACCAAGCAACTCACCGCTTTCTTCAAAAATGCAGGTAGCCCCTTTCTCCAGCAACTGGTCAAAGGCACGCCCTACTGCCGGATTGCCCGTGATACCACTGGTGCCATCGGAACCACCGCAGATAGTGCCAACCACCAGGTCGCTCCAGTTCAGAGTACAACGCGGTGTATCCGCAAGCTGTTCCAGCATTTCAGCGACCAACTGCTTACCCAGAGTAATGGTGTTGGTCGTACCTTTATTTTCCTGAATGACGAGCGTATGACACGGTCGCCCGCTTTCGCGAACTTCTTGCTCCAGCCGACGGCGATCGAAATTCTCGCACCCCAGCGAAATAATCAGTACACCACCTACGTTGCTATGCGTCGCCAGATTTTTCACCAGCCGATAGCCGTAATCGCTGGGATAACAACCTGAAAAACCAAAATACTGCACATCGTGACAAGGAAATCCTTCGGCAATCTTTTTAGCGACGTGGCTGGCACACTCCACCATAAAGATTACCTGCACAGTATTACGAATACCCGGTCGGCCATTTTGCCGTACATAACCTTCCATTATGCTTTTTCCTCTGGCTGATAGCCGGCATCATCATGATGAAAAATGGCGATGGCATTGCTGGCAAGATTATGGGAATGCACATGTTCACCCATGGCAATATCACGAGTGGCATGTCCGATAATGGCGCCATATTTCAGAATCGAATCACCATTGTTCAGCGCTTCGCAGGCCAGTTTGTGACCCAGGGTAACGGAACTACAGGCCACCATTTCCCCCTCATCCCACCAGACAATATCGCCACTGGCGATGTCATTCAGCGCGACTACACAGTTATCTTTGGCATGTAGCTTTAACGCACGTTTGCGCATAATTCCTCCGTACATCAGAAGCCGATCAATGCGCCGCCATCGACCACCAGCACCTGACCACTGACAAATGCCGCTGCGTCTGAAGCCAGGTAAACCGCTGCCCAACCGATATCTTCCGGCTTACCGAATTTTTTCATCGGTGTACGACCAAGGATTTTGTTACGGCGTTCGTCATCGCCTTCAATGGCCTTACGCAACATTGGTGTATCGATCCAACCAGGCGCAATGCCATTGACGCGAATCCCGTGTCCGGCAAGCTCCGTGGTCATACCGCGAATCATGCCGAGATAGGCTGACTTCGCAGCGCTGTAGCCAGTAACCAGAGGCTGCCCAAGAAATGAGGTCATAGAGGCGGTAAACAGAACACAACCTTGACCGCGTTGTTTCATATGCGGCACAAGGGCTTTGGTTAACGCAAATGCACCGACCACGTGAACGTCGAGCACTGACTCAAAATCACTGACACTCATCTCTTCAATCGGTTTTTTGCAGTGATTGCCTGCGTTATTGACCAGGATATCGATAGCCCCGTGTTCGCTAATAAGCGCATCAACTTTTTCCTGCGCGGCTGCGGTATCGCCGACATCCATTTGTATCCAACTGGCCTGCGACCCCAATGTTCCGGCAGTAGCTTTTGCCAGCTCGCTGTTCATGTCAGCAATAATGACCTTCGCCCCGCTGACTATCATGCATTTGGCCATTGCCAGCCCCAGTCCACTGGCCGCCCCTGTAATCAGCGCGGTTTTGTTATGTAAAGAAAAAGCATTCATGGTGTCGCTCCTTAAAGGTCAATGAGGATTTTGGTATACGCGCCGGGATCACTTGCCCAGTCGCTAAAAGCGTGATCAGCCTGTTCCAGCGGATAGTGAGCGCTCACCAGATTGCTGACCGGATAACGCCCGGACTCCATCAATGCCAGCACGGCACGAAAATCCGCCACGGTGGCATTGCGCGAACCACGGATATCCAGTTCTTTCATCAGGAACTGCGCACTCTGATAACTCACTGGTTGTTTGGCGTAACCGACATAAACCACACGACCGCTAAACGCCACCAGCCCTGTAGCCTGTTCAATGGTTTGTTGATTACCCACCGCTTCAATCACCACTTCCGGGCCGCGACCGTCATTTAACAGCGCCAGTTCTGCCGCCACGTCACATTGCTGCGAATTAAGAAAACGTTGCGCGCCGCACTCCTGGGCAATGTTCTGCTTGCGATCATCAATATCGATAGCAATTACGCGCGCGCCCATCGCGGATGCCGCAGCGATAGCGCCAAGGCCAATTACCCCACAACCGATAACTGCGACCCATTCACCGACATTAATTTGCGCACGTCTGGCTGCATGTAGTCCCACCGCCAACGGTTCTACCAGCGCTAACTCATCAACACTTAAGGCATTACAAACAATGACCTTATGTGCAGGCATCGTCAGTTGTTGCGCCATCCCACCCTGACGCTGTACACCGAGAGTCTGGTTGTTCTTACAGGCGTTAGGACGACCGCTCAGACAGGAGCTGCACACGCCACACTCAGTGCACGGCAGTACGACCACCCGGTCACCAGGCTTGATCGCCCCCGCCATATCGCCAGTTGCCAGCACCGTGCCGCCAATTTCATGCCCCGGAATACAGGGATAATTAACCAGCGGATTCAGCCCCCGCCAGGTATTGAGGTCAGAGCCACACAGCCCAACACGCTCAACATTGATAAGCACTTCTCCTTTCCCGCAGACCGGTTCGGGGATATCAACAAATCGCGCCTGACTTCCCTGCTCAATGGTTAATGCCTTCATTCGTTGCTCTCCTTACATTACGCCGAAGGTTTCAAAGGCCTGTACCGTGCTCATGCCATCACTGATGGCTTTGCGCACTTCACTTTCAGTTGCCACTTTTTCCAGCGCCTGGCTAATAACTTCTTTCTCAACAACCTGGGGAATAATCAGTAATCCGTCACGATCGCCAAACACGATATCGCCCGGATTCACCCGCACACCGTGAAATTCGATGGGTACGCCGAAATCGATAACTTTGCCGCGCGGACCTTGATCCTGTGCGTAAGTGCCATGGCAAAAGGTGGGAAATTTCAATTCAAGAATTTCAGCAGAGTCACGGGCGTAACCATCAAGTACCGCTCCTGCTGCTTTCAGATGCATGGCACGGGTAGACATCAACCCGCCCCATAACGCATAGCGCAGAGAGCTGCCCGTAGTGATGTAAACATCATTCTCTTTGAGGGCATCCAGCGCTTCAAACATGATGCCAAACGGTTTTTCGCCGATCGCCGTCTTACCCGACGTCGATTTGGTTTCGTAAACGTCGGACTCCAGCACCGGCATTGCCCGGCCTGCCACCACCATATTCACCTCCAGCGGCTTGATTGCCGGAGAAACAAACTGGTGCATATAGCCCAGCGTGTCGAGAATATCGCCAACCACGGCGGTAAATAGCCGGGTTTTCATCAACGCAAAAAGTTCGTTATCACTCTTCCACATCATATTTACCTATAAGCCTGTTTAACAGGTTTACAGGGTAAGGAGAAAAAGCGCACAATACTGCGATGGGCGTCACGAAAAAATTGGGTATTTACTATTTCTTCGCCACGCTTTGACGCAATATGTCTTTGATTCGCACTGCATGGCGGGCGCACAGGCGCAGTAGTCTATTGATAATCAAGGGTTCTGGAGGAAAATATGAAGGATACAGTCCCGGTATTCTGGATTTTACCGACCAGGAAAAAGTACAACAGGAGTAAAAATGAGTGAGAGTGCGTTATTGACCAGCGTAACGTTATCGTCACAGGTCAAAAATCATATTCTTAACCTGATCGCCGAACAAAAATTGACACCGGGGATGCCAGTTCCCAGTGAAGTTCAGTTGATTCAGAAATTGGGTGTCAGTCGGGGTATTGTGCGTGAGGCCTATCGTTCACTTGCCGCCCTGGGGATTCTGGAAACGCACAGCGGTAAAGTGCCACGAATCAAAAAATTTGATGATGAAGTGCTGCGCGTGGTGTTTGGATTTGCCCTGGCGACCGAACAAGTGACAACAGAGCAAATTCTTCAAGTACGCCGCTGGCTGGAGTTGGGCGTTGTGGAAGCGGCTGCCCGTAATGGCGAAGAGGAAGATTTTGCTAACCTACGGGCTGAAATGGCAAAAATCCGCGAACAGTTCGATGATGTTGAAAGCTTTATCACCCATGATATCCGCTTCCATCAGTTACTCGCCGTTGCCTCAAAAAATCCGCTTTTTATGATGTTATTGCAGGCATTACATCAGCAGTTGCGGCAATCCATCCAGGAGGGGTTAAACGCCCAAAGCGATCAAAAAGAGTATGGCAATCACATCATCACACTACACCAGAAAATCTGCGACGCGGTGTGTGCCAGAGATGTCGAAACGGCGACTCAAGCCATGAAATCACACTTCGACAGCCCGGTCAGTGCACTGATCAATAATTCCTCGCCTTGACATCCTCCACGCCCTGAATGACGAGGATCCCTGCTACGTTCAGCCTGTCGCCTGAATCATTTCGGTGGGTTCCTGCTTCAACGGGCGGCCTGACTGCACCATCCCTCCACAGGCAAGAACGGCGTGCCCCGCCGCTAAAATGTTACGAGCGCCGTTTACATCGGCGTTCGCTGTATATCCACATACCTGGCATCTGAATTTACTTTGTGACGGGCGATTTTCTTTCGCTGTATGACCACAGCACGCGCAACGCTGGCTTGTGTACGCTGGCGAAACCGCAAGCACCTGACCGCCACGCCAGAGCTCTTTGTACTCAAGCTGGCGGCGCATTTCATACCAGACCTGATCCAGTATCGAACGGTTTAAATCTGATTTTGCCCGGACATTGCGCCCCGGCTGGTTGACCGTACCCGCTGCTGACTTTGACATGTTGCTGACCTTCAAATCCTCAATGACTATCATTGCGTGGTTTTTGCTGATTGTCGTTGTGACTTTGTGAAGGTAGTCCCTGCGGATATTTGCGATACAGGAATGCAGACACTGTATTTTGCGTTTCTGCTTCTGCCAGTTGTTGCTGAATTTGACCTTGCGGCTTAACTGTCGCTGAAGTCTCGCCAGCTTTTTCTGGTTTTTCTGAAAACTGTTTACAGGCTCAAAGACTGTGCCATCTGACAGCGTGGCAAGTTTAGCCACGCCAGCATCCAGTCCGACCATTGATACTGAAGGATGAACAGGAGTAGATACTTCACTTTCTGTCTGAATACTGATGTACCACTTACCGCAGGACTGGCTGACTGTGACATTTTTTACAACTCCCATGACCTGACGACTGTTCCGGTAGCGCATCCAGCCAAGTTTCGGCAGAAAAATACGGCTGTTTTCCTGATCGAGCTTAACGCCCTGCGGGTAGCGAAATGCATCATTCTGTCCCTGCTTTTTGAATCGGGGAAAA